>NZ_CP045483.1:993534-1324712 GCF_009729035.1 Stygiolobus azoricus | reverse complement strand
GCAGAGGTTAAAATTCTAAGTCTTCTTACTCTTTCAAGATCATTCTTCCAGTTACTTGCTACTAGTGCGGTTAAACCTGGGAAATACTCCTCTCATTCCTCATGCAGTACCTCCTATACCTCCTATGAGGAGAGAAATGATGATAACTATTTTTAAGGAACTAGAAAAAAGTAAAAACGCTGCTAAGAAAGGAAATAAATCCCCTATTATAAGGGTTTTCTTGTAGCCTACTCTATCTCCTAAAAGTCCTAATGCAAAGACTAAGATAGTATTAAAGAGAATTATAAAGAGGAATATAATACCGATCGATACTAAGGAAAATCCTATGAATTTAAGATATAGGGAGCTACTAATGTAATATAAATTATTTCTATACTTCTAAAAATTCTTGAAAAAACTAAATATTTATATCCCATATCAGATTTCATAATTCTTTACTTTAAACTTAAAAAAAAGAAATTTAACTTTTTACCACCAGTTTCCGTGATGTCCATGATGATGTGGTCCACATCCGTAATAAGGTCCGAAACCTTGATATGATCCGTATGCCCACTGATATGGGAAGTTTCTTCCTAGTTCTGTGATTTCTACGTATTCTTCCCCATCTTTCTCAAATTTTCTTACTAATCCTGTTACCATTAATTGACTTAGTACGAAATCGAATGCACTTCCATATAATGGTACACTATTCCTTAGTTGAGATATTTTTACTGGACCGTTTTTTAGACTTTCGAGTATTTGGTATCCACCCATTCTCATTAGTATTCCATACATTTTATCACCGATATCAATTTCGATATCGGAATTAATAAATCTTTCGATATTATAGTAACAGATATAATCCAAAGAAATAATAAAAGTTTAAACGATATTAAGGAATAGTTAGTAAATTAAATTAATTCTTATGCAGATTAACTATAAAAATTCTTAAATATTTCTTTAACAGAGTTAAAGATATGGAAGAGAACAAAAACATAACACAACTAATCTCAAGAGAAGATGACGACATTAGTTTAGAATTTGATAAGGAAATTAAATTCGAACTCACCAGAAGTACAATAGAAGAAATTTCTAAATCTAAAAAAGAGCAGGATTGAATGCTAAAATTAAGAATAAAATATTTTGAAAAAGCTATGAAACTTCCAAAATCTAATTGGATACCTAACAATATAGATCTTGATCTTTCAAATTTTGACATATACAGCAAACCCAAATTAGATCATATAAGTAGTTGGGAGGAATTGCCAGCTTCACTTAAGAAATACTATGAATATTTAGGAATTCCAGAATCAGAAAGAAATATTCTTGCAGGAGCAGTATCAATACTTGACTCAGAATCAATTTATTCTAAAGTTGGAGAAGAATTAAAGAAACGAGGAATAATAATGATGCCTATGGATGAAGCGGTAAAAAAGTATGACATACTTAAAGACTATTTCATGAATGTATTAGAATTCAGAAATAGCTGCGCTACACAGTGCTATATGGAGTGGTGGAGTATTTGTCTATGTTCCTAAGGGAGTAAGATTTCAGACACCCATAGATGGAGGAGTAGAAGTTTATGTTAAAGATCATGCCAGTGTAAAATACGTTACTATACAGAATTGGAGTAAAAACGTAATCAATTTGAGTAATAAAAGAGGAATTACTGGAGAAAATGCTAATTTGGAATGGGTCGAAGGTTCTGTAGGGTCTAAACATACATTTAGTTATCCATCAACCATTCTAGACGGTGAAAATTCATCATCAACTAGTTTATTACTAACTATAGCAGGCGAAGAAGGTGATTGGAAAGAAGGAGAATCTAAAATAATTCATAAAGCTCCATATACTAAGACTAGGATAGTAAGCAAGAGTGTAAGCTTTAATGGAGGTAACGTATCATATAGAGAATTAGTGAAAGTAAACAAAGGAGCTCTTAATTCAAAAGCTTATGTAAAATGCGATTCTCTCATACTTGATGATAAGAGCAAAGCATATACCTTTCCTCAAAACCAGGTTTTAGAAGAAAGTGCAGAAGTTACACACGAAGCTTTTACTACGAAAATGAGTCTAGACCAGCTTTTCTATTTAGAAAATAGAGGTTTCAAGGAAAAAGAAGGTATATCATTTCTGGTATTAGGTTTTATGGACGAAATAACTAAAGAACTGCCTTTCCAATAGCTACAATGCTAAATAATCTTATGACCTTAGAATTAGATAAAATAGGAGCATTAGCTTAATTACGACTTTTTTATTTTTTCATTTTTTGTTTTCTTGACTTAGAACTATTCTAACTACAAATATTTCCTATAAGACATATATATTACCATATATCTCTAAATATTTATCTGACCTCTTCCACGCCCTAGCGAGGCTTGTCGTTCGTTTGGTCAACAATTGAGTTAAAACCTATAGGCAATATTGAACATAATATTTCCGACGAGTTAATTGCAAAAACTTTCAAAAAATTTATGACCAAAGTAGTAGTTTATAGTGAATATAAGGATGAGTTAAAGGGTTTAGATGAATTCAGTCATATAGTTTTAATATCTTATTTACCTAGAGCTAAAAGCGAATCGTTACAAATTAAACCACTTAAACCTAAAATAAAAGCTAATAATTTGAAAATTGAAACTAATATTCCAATAGTAGGTATTTTTAGTACGTGTGCTCCATATAGGCCTAACCCTAAGGCTTATCTGTAGTTAAACTTCTCGAAATTCAAGATAATATCATAATTATTGATGATTGTGATTTATACAATAAGATACTAATTTTAGACATTAAACCTTATATTTACACTGTATCTGAAAAAGTTAGAATAGCTGAGTGGAGAAAAAAAGATGTTAGAATATATTAGAACTCTTAACTTGGAATGATCTAACTTTTTTCGTTCTATTATATTGATCTTTTATATACAAGTTTCCTAGAAAAGTTGGAAGTAATGAAAGCAGATAATAGTTAAGAAGATGTATGTTAAATTTAGTTTTTATTAAAATATTATTTCCTGAAAATATCTTATAAAGTAATTTATATCTTAATAGTTCTTCATTTACTATTTCAAGAATATTTTCGTTTATTTTGCCATTTAACATTTCCGTGATAATATAAAAATCTTCTACAGCCTTCTTAAAAAGATTAGAAAATGAATCTTTATATTCTTTTATATTTTTAGTATTTCCTGAGCTTGTTTGAAGAGTATGAATTCTATAGTAAGTTAATCTTGCAGGATCAAGCAAAATATTTCCTTCTAATAATAAGGAAGAATAAAAGATGAAAGAATCGATAACTGCCTTTATTTTTCTAAGATATTGAGCATTATTTTCAAGTATTTCCCTCCTTACACATATTGAACTTGAATTAAAATTAACATTTAATTTAAGAAGATTTCTAATGTCAGTTTTACGATTGTTTTCAATAGCTAATGTAAACTCCGGCAAATTAAACGATGCATATGGAGGAATCTTAAGATACTCTTCAATGATTTTTATTTCATTACCTTTATCATCAATAGTAACAAAGTTGTTATGATAATATATTGGATAAAATGTTTTGAAAAAGGAAGTTACTCTTTCTAACTTATCTTCTCTATACATATCGTCATCGTCTAGAAGACAAATAATATCTCCCTTACTCTCATGCAAGCCTTTGTAGATTTTTTCTCCTAAATATTCCTGATTATCATAAATATCTATTATGTTTTTATAATTTGGCTTATTAAATTCAAAATTTGTGATTACAACTATTTCAAATTTATCCTTATCTAATGTCTGATTTAGGACTGAATTTAATGCATAGCCTAAATATTTTTGCCTATTATAGGCTGTTATTATTACTGAAACAAAATCCTTCATTATTAATATATCCTAATGTATAACGAACTTTAAATCTTTTAATAGAAAGATTTAAGTAATTGACTGACTAATCAATTTATTGCGACCTAAAATAGAACAGAAAAGAATCCATGAAATACCTGAATGGGCATTTGAATTTCATGGGCATAGATGTCCTGCAATGCCATTAGGTTATTTAGCAGGCAAATATGCCTTGAAATGAGATATATTCTATACTTACTGATCTATACCAATATAAGGATAGATTAAAGAATTTTAGTGAATGGACTGACGTTAAGACGGACTGGAAAAACGGAAGGAACGATAAAAACAGATTTGATTTAATAAAAGAGTTATGATTTTATCTTTATAATATTGTTCCTTTTTAAATCTTTTAATCATAGATTTACTTTATTTTTGTATTTTTCTTCATATTTTCTTATTTTTACCTTATAGATAGTTATGGATAATATCCATACTGACGCAAAAGTAGCTATAATTATCATTCCTATATTTTCCCACCATACATTTCCATTTATTAGCGATATTATATTCCAAAATCCTCCATTTAGGCTAAACTCTGATTGTATTAACCCCAGAAGTTCTAGGCTACCTACTACATACGCAACTAAAATTGATATTGTAGTCATTGTTAAGTTATACCAGATTTTTCTCATAGGATTGCCCATGAATGCCCATCTATATGCACCATTCATGAAAAATCCATCTGTAGTGTCTATGAGAGTCATACCGGCTGTAAAAAATAGAGGAAAAACAAGTAATGTCCATAATGGTATTTTAGTGAATACTCCTGCAGTTCCGGAACTTATTGCTAAAAGAGCAGTTTCTGAAGCAGTATCGAAACCAAGACCAAACAAGAATCCTATAGGATAAAGATAGTACTGATTATTTACTATTTTAAATAAATTTTTGAAATATCTATTCATGAAACCTCTTTTCAATAATGTATCATTCAATTTGTTTTCATTCATGTTTCCTTTTTTAGCTTCATTGAATAACTTGTATATTTCAAATAATACAACCAAATTGAGAAAACCTATGATATACAAAAAGAATCCACTTACCAACGTTCCTATGATAGATCCTATATTCTCAAGCTGAGGTATACTAGATTCTATAACTCGAGTCGCAATCATTAATGCAACTGAAAGTAAAATAACTACTGTTGAATGTCCTAAAGAGAAAAATAGTCCAGTAAATAATGACGATTTGCTTTCTTGAACAAGTTTCCTAGTTGAATTATCTATTGCTGCTAAATGATCTGCATCTACTGCATGTCTGAGACCAAAAAGATATGCCAAAACACCTAGCGTTATAAAACTTGCCAAAACACCCTTAACGTGAACTCTACATTTCCTGTAAACTGAGATATTTGCATTAGCCATATTATTAATGCCGATGTTATAATAAATTCACTAAGATAAAAATTATTGGCTTTATTATCTTTTTGCTAAATATTTTCCCCATAATTATATGGATAGCCTATCCAATATATAAGCTACCTGCACTTACTAGTATCAATTTCAATGATAGTTTATTTAAAAAGATGTACAAATTATCCAATAAGTTAAAAATATTTTATCATTATAAAAATTAGCAGAAATTGTTTCTGACTATATAGATTTTTAAACTAAGGGAAAGAATATATTTTAATGAAGACTATAGACAATCTAAAAATAACGATTTTAAGTGATAATTTCGTTTCAACACTAATTCCTCCTCTAATTGGTGAATGGGGATTTTCTGCCCTTGTTGAAGCTGATGATGTAAAGATACTTTACGATGTAGGAAATTCAGGTTATCCATTAGTTTATAATTCAGAAAAATTGGGTATAAAATTGGAAGATATAGATTTCATAGTATTGAGTCATGGTCATAGTGACCATACTGGCGGGCTTTCAAACAACGATGTTGTGACAAAATTAAAGGGTAAAATGTTAATAGCGCACCCCTCAGTCTTTGAAAAGAAAGTTCTTAATTGGTATGGTAAATTGGAATATATCGGAATGCCATTAACTAGAGACGAGATTGAGAAGAAATTTAACCTAATACTATCGTCAGAACCCCTGGAAATTGCTGATGGAGTAATGTTTAGCGGAGAGATAAAGAGGTATGGATATGAAGAATATACTTCAGGTTTATATACATTCTCAAATTCCTCGTTAGTAAAAGACAGCATGAAGGACGATGCAGCACTTTATATTAATACCAAAAAAGGCCTAGTTATCTTAACCGGTTGTGGACATTCTGGAATTCTTAATATAATTAGGCATGCTAAAGAAGTTACAAATCAGAACGTTTATGCAGCAATAGGAGGATTTCATCTTCTTTCTTCTCCGAAGGAGCATGTAGAAAAAGTGGCAGATGAGTTAACTAAGAATTTACAGAAAATAGGTCCAGCTCATTGTAGTGGAAATGCGATAAAATCAATAATTTCAGAAAATAAAGAAAAATGGTTAGATGCCGGTGTAGGGAAATCTATATCATTCTGATTTTAAAAATTCATTACTCCAACGTGGTACTTTTACATCTTTAGGACAAAATACTGGAGAGAAAGCCTTTATAGGAGTTCCAACGAATAAGTCCAACTCATCTAATAGAGAAGATCCTCTTCTCTTTTTCTATTTTAACTAGATAAAGCTATTGGATTAGGTCTATTGGAGAATGAGTACAAAATACTCCAACTGTTAGTAGATTATCTAATCTCATAGGTTTAATTTTCAAAATTTTTCTTTGTTCATTACATAATTTATTTAACCATGCCAGGAGAATTATATGAGAGAATTCTTCTATTCCGTCTAGTCCTTCTTTATATTCATTAAATATTTCTATAGTTCTTCTTTTTTTCTTTAGATTTTATGACTCCTATTTCCTTTAGATACATTAAATAGAAACTACATAATCGTAAATATATTTTAAATGGCTCAAAGATGAAAATGGTTTTTTAAAAAAAGCTCTGCTTCTATGAGAGTTAAAGTATCCTTTACTCCTGGCAACGAAGCTATAGAATTTACTATAAAAGTCCCTAACTGTTCTATATCTTCCACGTCTATACTCACTAACAAGTCGTACGGTCCATAGGTTATTGCTACATTAGATACCCTGGGTATTGCAAAAAGCGTTGTTAACAAAGTTCTTATCTTAGAAGGATCTGCCTTAATAAGAACATGAGCTCTTTCCATATTAGCGTAAGTCCTTACTAGATCCTACTCCGTAACTATTCCTCTCAATGATGAGGCTTTTAATTCATTATCCTCAAGTAATAAAACCGAGCCTACATTTTTTGTAGCTATTAAATCAGCTACGTCTCCTACTGTAGCATCTAAATCTTCAGATACTATATTCTTTGAGGCTATATCTGATAACTTAGAGGAAGAATTGCCTTCATAGTAGGCCTTAAGCACGTCTCTTAATGAAACTATACCTATTATATCTGCTCCAGAAACTATTGGAATATGAGACATTCCCAGCTATACCATTGCATTTGTTGCATCCCATACTGTTTGATCACCATTGAGTGTAATAACACCTTGTGTGCCTACAGCTATTGCAGGAATTATCACTCTTGGTATTACTTTCGCAAGATCTCTTTCAGTTACTATTCCTTGCCCTTTTATTAATAAGGAACCAACTCCATACTTTAAAATTAACTTAGCTGCAGTTCTATTCGAAGTATCAGCATCTACTGAGATCGCAGGTCTTGTTACATCTCCTATTTTCTTTGATGTCCAATTTTGATTATTTAATGCTTCCCTTACTACTGTCCTTGCAGATACTACTCCTATTATATTCCCTGCAGCGCTTACTGCTACACGCCTTATACCAGATTTTACCATTAATTCAGCTGCATCTTTAAGGGTCGAGTCTATATTTAGTGTTTTAATATTTTGAGACATTATAGTTTTTAACATAAAGTAAAATTAGATCCTAAGATTATAATCCTTCTATTTATAGAGTTATTATATACAAACTAACTATTGATAAAGAGAATTACTAGGATATTTATAATCATAGACTATAGTAATTTGCATAATAATGCTCTACCTACTTCATTACCTAATAATTTTTAACGTCTAATCTATTAAAAGCTTAAAATATTCTAATTTTAATTAGAAACACATAAGCTAAAAAAAAAGATTAACTTTTCTTTAACAGGGTTTAACGAATCTAACCATCTCTATTCTAAATTTATTTTACAGAAGCTTTCCTAGCTTCGGCTTTCTCTACAGCAGTCTTATAAAGTACTTTATAGGATACAGCAGTTACTCCTCCTAATACCAATACTCCTGCCATACCTAATACTACTGCATTTGCAGCAAGTGTAGTTGGATTGTTTAATAATAATGTTGCAGGTATTCCACTAGGTGGTACTGCATCTACTAGGATGTTTCCTTGAGTAAATACACCAAACATCATTCCGCCTAAGAACGTAAAGAAGAATACCCAGGCTTGTCTCCATGGTAAATTCTTATGAGTTGACAGATATAGTATTACGTATAATATTACAAGATATATCCAGAAGCCTGCATTTCCTACTGCACTATTAAATACTGTAGGTAACCATATGTCCGTACTAACTAATAGTAAGATGTTAGCTAATGTTAATGCTAATGCACCTATTAAGAATCTTTCTTTTATTCCATAGAATGCCACAGTAAAGTATACTACATACATTACTATACCTATGAAGAATACCCAGTTGAACGCATTGAATATCATGGTCATGAAATCCGGGTAGAATACTTGTAAATTAGGCATTTCATGCATAACTTCTGATAATTCATTCTTTTCTAATACTGTAGCAACTGTAGATAATGGAAGTTTTAATCCTATTCCATATCCACTAAATACTGATGTGAATATTGTAGTTCCTATAAAGGCAGTTATTAACGCGAAAGGTGCTGCAAGTATGAGGAACGTTTTAGAACTCATATGTCTACCTAAAGACTCTGCACCCTCTGCTGATCCTATGAAATAATGGTGAAATGCTAAGATTATAATCAATGTCATTAATAGTCCGAATAGGGCTTCTCCAGTAACGAACATTACCGGAGCGAAGAGCGCATCTAATGAAACTACTAAGTATACTAAAGACGTGGCTATTATAGCCCATAGAGATCCTAAAACTAACATCATTTTCTCCCTATAATTTTCGTACTTACATATAGGCAACATTACTAGTGATCCTGCTTCTATCATAAACATTGTTACGAACCAAGATAATGGGATAAAGAAGAATAATATGTAGGGATTCATTTACTTCACCACCTTTTTCTCACCATTATCGTTAGAAATTTCAGTTTTTAATGAGGAAATGTTAGGAGACTGGGCAACAGCACTTCCAAAAGTAGTCAATGAAGTAGTTAATGATGCTACGTCTTGAGCTACTTCTTTTCCACTAAATAATCTTTTTAATATATATAATGTTCCTGCAACTGCTATAACTAATACGGTCATTATAGCAATTCCTATAGGTAAAACGTCTGGATTATTGTTATATGCTTGACTTGTGAGCAATCCTGCTTCTATTGTATATAGTCCGCTAGATGTTGCTACCATAGGTCCCCATATAACGAATGGTTGTCTTCCTACTTCAGCAGCTACCCAACCAGATTCCCACGCTACTAATTGTAACCATCCTATTAAGAATGTAGCATATAATGGGACTTTCTTATCTAATGGAGCATCTAAACCTAAAAATTTGAAAGCATTTTTCAGTGACTGTAATTTATTTCCGTAGAACGTGAACAATGCTAGGATCCAGAATACTATAGCACCTAATATACCTAATGTAGCATGAAGATCGTATGCATTGTGAGCTAACCACCATATTGGATCTTGTACACTCTGTACGAAACTAGAATATCCTAATACTAACGCATTAGGATTAGGAGGCCATGAAACTAGTAGTGATAAACCGCCTGGAATTGATATTGGACCAACAGACAATGGTGCTCCTCTAGCAGTTTGCATTAAACCTTCTAATGTTGCTAGCTTTAACGGTTGTATTGCATAAAGTGTCTTTCCTGCATTATCGCCTGCCCAACCTAAGAATATTGCGTCTATTGCTGCAAGGAATATCGCTAATTTTAATCCTCTATTATAGTATTCTACTTCGTCGTGTGTTAAATTCTTCTTAAATAATTTCCTGAATGAGAAGTATCCAGCTAAACTTCCGAAACCTACAAACCATGCTCCTGCAACTCCCATAGGTACTTCAGCATTTGCTGCTGGAGCCCATAATGCTCCTAATGGATCAATATTAGTTATTGCACCAGTTTGTGCAAATTGAACTATATTAAATCCTACTGGCGTATTCATCCAAGAGTTTACTAGGATTATAAGAAGAGCGGACGCTGTCGATCCTACACCAATTAATAGCCCTAATATCATGTGTGCAGTTCTGCTTACCCTATCCCAGCCGTATAGATATAAACTAAGGAATATCACTTCCGAGAAGAACGCTAATACTTCTATTGAAAAAGGTAGTATATCTGCCACGTTTACTATATACATCCATTTATACCAAACTGTTATGAATTCTACAGCTATTGCTGCACCTGCTGCTGAACCTACTGCAAAAAGTACTGCCATAACTACTGAAAATCTTTTTGCTATTGCTAAATAGTAGGGATCGTTTTTCTTATATCCTAAGTATTCTGCAGCTACTATAAAAAACGGGAGAGTTATTGCCCAATATGTAAAGAGCACATGTACGGCCATAGTAAACGCTGCAAGTACTCTATCGAAAACGAATAGATCCATACTTTTCACCTAATCTAAATTATTTGAATATGGATTGATCATTATAAACTTTAATGAGTAGTACATATTGGACTAAAACGTGTTTTTACGCCGTTAAGTCCTACAAAAATTTAAAAATTTTAGAAATTAACAATTAAATTAAAATCTATAAAAATATTTATTTTGTTAATCGAAAAAGGAAATAAACTTCATCATAAGTTCAATAATAGTTGTACCCTAATTCAATTTAATGATAGAAAGTAATAAAAATCAGAGCGAGAGTTATGTAATAATGAGGAATGGCTTATGCTTTGAAGTTAAGAGAGAAATAACTGAAAAACCTACTTTAATTATGCTAAATAGAAAACTTTTTAGAAAAATTACGGAGAACGAAATTTATCTTAAAGTCTTATCTTACTCAGACTTTAAAGTAGCAGGAGTTAGTAAAAGCTATTATTATTACGCATTAGAAAAATTAAAAGAAATTAATTTAATTAGAGATAGGAAAATTAATTTTAAACTTGTTGTATCATATTTTTATGATAATAAAGATAAATTAATCAAAATAGATCCTGCATTTATCTTTATAGGGAAGAACTATATGTGCATCTTCGATTCACGAAGGAGATGTAATATGGAATATGAATTACTAGCAGAATTAGGAATCGAAGATGGTAGAAATACAAATTTATACGAAAAGGTTAAAAATGCGCTCTTTAATATGATAAATAAATATCTAACGACTGGTGTAATTAATGTTATCTAAAAATCTATTGTGGTTTTTGGGAGGTTTATTAGCAGGAGTTGGTTATATATTTGGAGTGTTTTATTTAATGATTACTAAGAAAGATCCTAGTAGATGGCTTGGATTAATGCTATTTTTAGGTCCTTTCGGTTCAATAATGCTATACTTCTTATGTAGAAACGAACATAAAGATATAGCAACGTTGTCCATGTATTTATTTTATGGATTTTTAGTATGGATACCAATAGCGTTGCTACTAAGAATAAATCCACTATATCAGATCTTCGGTTACATACACGGATGGTTAGGAATCTAAAATATAAAAAGAAAAGAAAGGGTATATTTTTAGCATAACAATATAATAAGATATGTTTTGATTAAGCTAAATATACTAGTTTTTTAAGAAAAACTCCAATTTAAATAGGATAGTCTCTGAGAGTAGGTATTTTAATATTGTGTAGATTTTTTAGATATTTATGTAAAATTTCATCTACTATTGTATTCCATAGTTTAGCTGGAAGCTTAGAATATCTTCCTTCATCTCCTATTTTTCCTACTTTCGCTCCTATACTACTAGCTATTCTTCGTAATCCGAAAACACATTCCATGTAAACTGGACATTCTGGACAGCCATACTTTGATGATTTCATATCTATAAAGATAAGCATCTTATTGTCTTTATCAACATATGCTATGCTATTATCAAATTCTATACCTTTTTCGTGGATTACTATTGGAATTATAGCTTTAAACGATATTGCATTATCTTCTATCAATGCTAATTTTTTTAATTGAGATAATATATAGTAATAGTAACTTTTACTTAAATGTAAACTTTCTCTATTATCGTTAACTAAAACTTCTAAGTAATTATCATCAGAAAGTTTATTAAAATATTCTCTTGGTAAAAGTACAAGATTTTCTGTCTTACCTATAACTCTATTAATCTTAACTAACCTGTAATCGCACATAGGAGTCTGTATGAATTTTTGTAATTTAATAATTTAAATCTAAACTAGAGTTTATATGCTACTTCTAGACCAATATGTCCTAAAATAAACGTAAAAAAGAATAGTCTAAGGTAAAATTGCGCAAACAGTATATTATCTTACGTACCATTTAAAACAATTCACTATCGTTTTTAAATTTTTGTCAAAAAGAGCAGAAAAAATGTAAAAATAAATTTTAAATGAGTCGGACTTTTTAAGGTTTTCTCATTTTCCTAGAGATAAACATATTAAACACTTAGGAAAAAATTACTTTATGATAAATGTAGGTTTGTATTATAGGGTAAAAAAAGGTCATGAAGAGGATTTTGAGAAGGCATTTCAAGGAGTAATAAATTTCCTAAAAACGTTTCCTGGTTTTATTGACGCTAAGCTATATAGGAGAGTCGATGATCCACAAGAATATTTGATTTATAGTGAATGGGATTCACTTGATGCTTTTAGAAGATTTATTTCTAGTAGAGAATACAAAGATACTACAGAATATGGAAAGAGTATATTAGAAGGCATGCCAAAACATAAGGTCTTACAAGAGATAAATACATAGTTAACTAAGTTAAAGCATTTATTATATTAATTATTTTTACATAATACAATTTAAATTTTTGTCTAAGAAGATAGTAGTATTGATGAAGAAGATTTATCAAATGATATTAATAACTAGACCTTGGGGTTTTATTTTACCGATAGTTTGTACAAGTTTTTCTTTCTCTCTTGCATATTATATTTATAGAATATTTAATATTCAGTTTTTCATTTTAACAATTTTGGGTACTGTTCTTTTTAATGCGTCAGTTGACGTTTTAAACGATTATTTTGATTATAAGAAAGGTTTAGATTCGGAAAATTCAGGCACAGTTAAATATAGACTTCATCCAATAGTCCACGGAGTATTAACTCCTACTAATACACTATTATACGGACTTATTTTAGGGATGATAGGTATGGCAATAGCGATATATTTAACTTTATTTAGATTTTATGCAATAATATTTGCCTTAATAGGCTTCTTAATGGTCTACGCCTATAACGGACCACCTTTTTCTTTGAAATATAGAGCTTTAGGAGAAATAGAAGTTTTTATAACATATTCATTTATTGTTGTAGCAAGTTATTATATTGCAACAGGTAATATTTCAATAATATCTTTCCTCGATTCCTTACCTATAGCGTCAATAATAACTGCAATTCTTGTAGCCAATAATATGAGAGACGCTAATATTGATAAGTTAAACAAAACAGAGACTTTAGCAACAATTTTTCCAGATAAAATAAAGAAGATTTATTTATTCCTTTTGATAATTCTTCCTTATTCACTTATACCATTACTAATATTATTTGGATACTTACCTTACCTAGATATATTAGTATTACTTACGTTGCCACTTTCTATCAAGATAGGAAAATATGTATATACAAATCTACCTGCAGATTCTGATCCACAAACAGCTAAAGTTCTAATGATATTTGGATTAACTTACGTATTCTTGACGCTTCTAAGTTCATTTTGACTAATTTTAACTATTTTTTCTCTGAGCATTATTAAATTTTTGAAATTTTTAGTTTTAAGTATATTATCTATTTCATTTAAAGCTTCATTAACTAATCCTAGTTCCACCATATCTAATATCTTTGCTTCAATAATCCATGGATTGTTAGGATCTTTTTTAATAGCCTTTTCATACTCTTTTATAGCCTCGTCATATTTTCCTAATTCATCAAGAAAATTTCCCTTAAGAAAATAGTATATTGAAGAATTTTTATAATCAATGATGGATGCTTTTTCAAGACATTCTAGTGCCTCGTCAATTTTTCCTAAATTAAAAAGTAGTAGGGCTTTCTTATAATGGAAATCTATTACATGAGGATCCAATTTAATAGCCTCGTTATATTCTTTCAATGCCTCTTCAGGATTTAATGTACTATATATTTCTCCAAGAAGAAAGTGAGGCCATGGATCTGAGGGATTTATTTGTGAAAGCCTTCTTAATTCCTCAATTTTCAGTTTAGTTCCTTGCGGGGATTCGACCATTATTAAAGTATAATAGAACTTAGCATATATAAAGTTCACTATTTTAATATTATTATTTTAAATTAAGTTATGATAATATTAACGCAGTTAAACGAGAAAGGGCTTCTTTTTCATAAAAATATTTATTAATTTTGTATCATTAATAAGAAAACAACATGTCATTCAAAATTTCTAGGCGGGATTTCCTAAAGTTAGCGCTAACGGCTACTATGGTTGCAGCACCAGAATGGGATAAGGCAATAGGAAAAGCAGTAGGTATGATAAAAAATGGTGACGTAAATATAGTATGGTTTGAAGCACAAGCATGTGAAGGAAATACAACAGCTATACTCCAAGCTACAGATCCTACAGTAGCTCAAGTTCTTTTTGGCGCAAGTCCTCTAGTAGGACCGGGCAGTGTAAAAATATCTTTTTGGCCAAGTATAATGCCTCAACAAGGAGAACAAGCAGTAAATATATTAAATGACATAATTAATGGGAAATACAATCCTTATGTACTAGTACTAGAAGGAAGTTTCCCTGATGAGAACACTGCGCAGCAATATAATTCTGGTGGATTTTGGGGAATGTTAGGTCCAAAGACTTTAAACGAATGGGTAGCAGAACTTTTAACTAATGCAGTTGCAGTTCTAGCAGTAGGAAATTGTGCATCCTATGGAGGGTTAATAGCTGATAAAGTATATCAACCACCGCCTAAATTTATAACGCCAACATGGTCTCCATCACCTACTGGTGCTGTTGGATTTTTCGACGATCCATTGAGAGGATATAAGGGATTATTAAGCAGATTATATGAGGATAATTACTTAAATGGGCAAGCTGCCGCAGCACCATTCTATACTTTCGTTAAGAATCCTAATTCTTATCTTGATATAACACCATCTCCTTCTGCTTCGGTAAAGCCAGCGATAGCAGTGCCTGGTTGCCCAGCCAATGGAGACGGTATAATGAGAACATTAGCTAATTTAGTGTTATGGGCAGGAGGTTTAGCTCCATTACCAGAACTTGATCAATATTGGAGGCCACTGTACTTCTTCCAAAATACGGTCCATGAACAATGTCCCAGAGCTGCATGGTATGCTGCAGGAGCGTTTAGAACTCAGCCAGGTGAGCCTACCGCTGCATGCTTATTTGAAGTTGGATGTAAAGGTCCGGTATCTAATTGCCCATGGAATAAATACGGTTGGGTTGGCGGTATAGGAGGGCCGACAAGAACTGGTGCAGTATGTATTGGATGTACTATGCCCGGTTTCTCTGATCTATACGAACCATTCTATAAGCCCTTACAAGTTCCAACCCCGTCTTCTACTCTAACAACTGCAGGGTTAATAGGTGCAGGTATAGTGATAGGTGCTGCTGCAGGATTAGCAGAAAAGAAAATGGTACAAAAAGGAGGAGTGAGGTCGAAATAGCATGCAGCTACCTTTTGGGGACTATTTAGTAGGCAATTCATTATATCCTTTAGCATTAGATTTGTTCACTCCTACAATATTCTTTTTCTTTTTTAGTGCATCATATAGAGTATTTAGATACTTCGCAGTTTATAAGAAACCGTTTATACCTTACGCTACATCTGTTACGAGAGAAACGTCGTCAACAGAAAAAGTTAAGAAATTAGTTGATACTTTTGCCAACTCCAGTAAAGTAGGAATGAAAAGAAAACCAGTAACTACTGCTGTAGGTCTTCTTATGCACTTATCATTAATTGTTATAATATTTCTTCTAGCTCAGCATATGATATTTTGGGCTTATTATATTTCTCCTTATAAAATTCTATTTCCTTTAGCTATTCCTGAAAGTTCTGTAGATGGTGAATTAGCCTTTACATTAGCTACTTCACCTTATACTCCCACATCATATCCTTTCGTTCATGATATATGGGGACCTTTAACGATAATTCTAAACGGCCAATATATAACATATATCCTGGTGATACTTTTAGGAATATATTTGGGTCATAAGTTTCATGCTTTAGCTGAAGGATTAACGCTAAGATCTGGGGATTGGTGGTTCTTCTTACTACTTTACATCGACATAATACTAGGATTCTTAGCTACTTCCCACATTCCTGATAGCGTAGCATATTACGATAATTTACTAGGGGCTCATATACTAGTTGCAGAAATTTTAATAGCCACATTGCCCTTCACTAGAGGTTTCCATATGTTTGAATTCTATCTTGGAAAAATTAGGGAATGGTATTTTATGACATATAGAAGGGGTGAAAAATAATGGCAATAGCAGAAGCTAAAGTAGATATGGAAGCGTTAAATAAGGCAATAGACGAGGTATTCTATAGTCAGTTAGACTCTACTCTGCTTTATTATTTCCAAGCGTGTGTTAATTGTAAGGCTTGCGAAGCAGCTTGTCCATTTACTCCAACGTCATTACATTATTCTCCAGTAAATAAAGCAGAAGTAGCTAGGCAACTTTATAGGTATAGATTTACTGTATGGGGAAGGACTGTAGGTAGGGTCATAGGAGGAAGTAAAAAGTATCTTTCCCTAGAAGAAGCAGAAACTATGGTAGATTATGCATGGCATTGTGTTAATTGCGGATCATGCGCATTTGTCTGCCCAATGGCAATTGATAGCGGAGCTATGATAGATCTACTTAAGCAGGTTGCATTTAAAGCAGGAATGGGACCTAAAGTTTATAGAGATATAGCAGAGTTAGAGGCTTCTGGAAAATACTTGGAAATAGATTTCTTTAAGAATTCATGGAATTCCTTAATTTCAAAAATTAAGGATGCTATAGGGAAAGAAGTACCTTTAGATAAAAAAGGTAGCGAAGTCTTATTTTATGCCAGCATTTATGAAGCATTAGCTTATCCTGATGTTTTAGTAAAAGTGGCAAAAATTCTCGATATGCTTAATAAGGACTGGACATTTATGTCAAAGCCGCTTGGAATAAGACCTCCAATTGGATTGGTAATAGGAGATAAGGATGGAGCTGTAAAAGTTATGCAAAGAGTTTATTCGTACTTTACTGATATTTCTCCAAAATATGTTATGTTAACGGCAGGAGGTTTTGAATATCCTGCATTAAGGTATACTATGCATGAAACATTAAAAGTGGAACCTAAATACGAAGTTGTTCATGTCACAGAACTTTTAGCAAAATGGTACGAAAATAAGGAGTTTGAGATAGAACCGTTAGATGAGATTATAACGTGGCATGATCCATGTCAGCTAGGCAAAAGGGGAGGAGTTTTTGAAGCACCTAGAATTCTCATGAAAGCTTTATCTAAAAAATTCAAGGAGTTACCTAGTCATGGCGTAAATAGTTTTTGCTGTAGTGGAGGAGGTGGTGGATGCGGACTTCCTTCTATGGTTAATAATATGGCAAAAGCATTAGGTATTGCTATAAGCGATGACGATAAGAAGTTCCTAGATAAAACATCAGAACCACTAATAAAAGCTGGTAAGATTAAAGTGGGTGAAATCAATAAGATAAAGGCTAAAGAAGTTCTTACTGGATGTCCAGTCTGCATAGAAAGTATAAACTTCCAAATAGATTACTATCATGCTAATTCGAAAGTTAATCATATAGTAGATATATTAGCTGATAGAATAAAGGTGAGTAAAAAATGAAAGTTAATGTTTTTTTATTTTGTCTTATAGTTAATATATATAAAAGGAGGTGAAAATGTATGTCCTCGTCTTCAACAAAAAATTTAACCATAGATCCTATAACTAGAGTTGCGGGACATTTAGGTATGACCGCAACTATAGATACAAATACAAGGCAAGTAGTAAACAACCAAGCGTATACATATGTAACTATGTTTAGAGGATTTGAAGTATTCCTCAGAGGTAGGCAGCCACCAGACGCTGTTCACATAACTTCTAGATCATGTGGAGTCTGCGGTGCCGCTCATGCTAACGGTTCAGTAAGAGCTAATGATATGGCTTTAGGAGCAGTACCGTATCCTCTAGGACAAGTTTTGAGAAATATGGCGTATGCCATGACAGATATGACTTATGACCATCCAATAATACTTAACGTCTTGGAAGGTCCAGATTTTTCAGCTCAAGTTATGCAAACGTATTATCCATCATGTTGGCAAGCAGCTCAGCAAACTAAAGCAGAACATAGTGACATACATGGATTTTCTACTATAGCAGATATAATGACGGCATTGAATCCTTTCACAGGATGGCTATGGATTCATGCGGTAAAGGCTCAAATACTAGCTAGAGAAGCTGGAGTTCTAATATATGGTAGGCACTCTCATCCACCAATGCTAATACCCGGAGGAATAGGTACAGATCTATCTGTAGGTGAATCATTATTTGTAGAATACATGTATAGACTAACAACTCTAACTGCATGGGTTAAAGTGGTAGTAGCGGCGTGGATGGACTTAGCTAACTTCCTTATAGATAACTGTGATTATGAACGTCAAGGATTAACATATAGTGCTCCTACTTATATATCAAGCTATGGTTTTGAAAGTCCAGAATTGTATAGTAACCTAGGGGATACATATGAGAATATTTATAGTAATTATGATACTTTAGCCCAACAAGCTTCTGAAGGACCCCAGACAATATTTAGGGCTGCTATTGTGAGAAATGGCGAATTATTAAGTAAAAGTTTCATAGATCTTAATGTAGGTCAACTTGAATTTGTTAATTCTTCTTACTATCAAGATTGGGCTCATACAACTTCGCCCTTTACTGAGACTGATCCTATAGGGAATAAATTAGCGTGGGGATTAACAGACACTGATGGAACACCTCTATATATGTATCATCCATGGAATAAGACTACAATACCTAATCCTCAAGCCATGAACTTTATGGATAAATATAGTTGGGATGCAGAACCTAGATTAATCTGGAAGGACGGAACTATATGGTCATACGAAACTGGTCCGTGGGCAAGACTTCACGCCCTTGCCCATTATCATCCAAATAGTCCTGTGGTCAAAAACGGTAAAATAGTTGTAACTTTACCTACAATAAGTGAAATTCCTGCGTGGTTACCATCAGGCTCATCTGCAGAATGGACAGTAGAATGGGAACCTCCGGATTATTCTACTACATTAAGTAGAATACTAGGAAGAGCTGTTGACACAGCAGTTGCAATATTTGTTGCATGGGATAACTTACAATACGGATTAGAATTATTAATGAAAAATCAAACTAGTCCAAAGACCTCTAGGCCTTGGAAGCAACCATCATTCTCCTTAGGTGTTGGACAATATGAAGTTCCTAGAGGGACAGTTAGACATTGGTTAGTTAATAGTAATTATAGCATAGCTAATTACCAGTATCACGCTCCTACTACAGCAAATGTAAGTCCAAGAGATAATAGATGTAATGGACCTTGGTGTATAAACGGACAAGCTATAGGTGCATTCGAGATGTCAGTTATAAATACTAAAGTTATGGAAGAAGTACCACCAGATGAATGGGTAGGATATGATTTCCTTAGAGCTATAAGGAGTTTCGACCCATGTTTAGTATGCGCAGCCCACTTCGAAATTAAAGGAAAAGTGAATAGGAGTATAGATCATTTAATAACACCAGTGTGTAGTGTATGACATGCCTTAAGGTGAAATACAAGGAAATCCCTAAAAACTCCATGGTAGAGTTTTATTTTCCTGCAGAAAAACCATGGGAAAGGGAACCTGTTCTTTTAATAAATTTTAATGGAGAAATTTATGCACTGGAAGCATTCTGCAGCCATAATGGACTATCATTAGAAGATGGATTTCTGACTGAGGATGGAAGAATTGTTTGCCCATGGCATGGTTCAGTGTTTGACGTTAAAACTGGGAAAGTACTTGATGGACCTGCAAAAAGAGATCTTAAGAAATATAATGTTAAAATTGAAGGAGAAGAGGTGATAGTAAGTGAGTGAAATCTCAGCATCTGGATTTACTGGAGTATTTACAGTTAGATCTTTTTCAGATCCCGATTTGTATGCTTTTGCTGGTAGATTAGCAGGTTTAGGTTATTCAGTAGCTCAAATAAAGTTGAGCGGAGCTACTGGATATGTGTATATTCCTATAGATGAAAGCGGAGCCTTTGCTAAGAAGAATTTGGGAGAAATATTTTATCAACCAAGAACGTTTACTGTAGTCTCAAATGATTTAGGTAATTTTCAATTGGCTTCAGGAGAAATGGTAAGAGCTTTAAAAGAGAGTGGTTCCACTGGTATAGATTATGCAGAATTGTCTATAAGCTATGAAAGAGCTATAAAATTACCTAGCATTTCTTTTGAAGGTTGGGACTTGAGAGGTTTTACAATATCGAGAAACCTATTAAATTCAAGGGATTATGAACAGATTTCTATATCTAAAATAAACGATGATCTATCGAGATACCTAATTACTATATATATAAGGGGGGATTATGAGACTATAGCTAAGATAATATCAATGCTTAAACCTAAAATGGATGAGACTGTGGATTTTTTGAATAAAATATATAAAAATCTTTTTAAAGTAGAAGGAGAAATTAAAGGTGAAAGCTATGGATCTACCTAAACAGATTGAATTAATTTTCAGAGAGAATACTCCTTTAGCAGCAAAAATATCTGATGAAATCGCTAAATTAACTCCAAAAGTTATAGAAAAAACTGGATTAGATAAGATAAAGATAATGAATTTCTGCGGTTCTCATGAATGGACTACTACACATTACGGATTAAGAGCTCTAATGCCAAAAGAGGTAGAATTAATTCCTGGTCCAGGTTGTCCAGTCTGTGTTACTCCGTCAAGTGATATTGAAAATATGATAAAATTAGCAATTGATGGCTATAGAGTTTACACTTTTGGTGACGCATTTAGATTACCTACAGTAAATCACTATAAGAAGGATCAAATAGGTAGCCTAGCTATGGCTAAAGCTGCTGGTGCAGACGTTAGAATTGCATATAGTTTTGTTGATGCTATAGAAGATGCTAAAAAGGATAATAAACCTTCAGTATTCTTTGGAATAGGTTTTGAAACTACTAGTCCAAGCTATGCAGTTCTATTTGCTAAAGGGAAAGTACCTAAGAACCTAATGTTTTACTCTTCTATTAAATTAACAGCTCCAGCGGCTGAATATGCAGTAAAACTACATAAGGCAACTAAGAGAACTCCTGTCTCTGGAGTTATAGGCCCTGGTCACGTTTCGACAATTATAGGAGCAATGAGTTGGGATTTCTTCCCAGTAAAGTATAAGATACCTGCAGTAGTATCAGGATTTGAACCAATAGATGTACTAACTGGAGTTTTAGTAATTCTAAAAGATCTCTATACTGGTGATATAAAATTCACTAACCTAGAATATAAGAGGGTTACGACAATAAAAGGAAACCTTTATGCTCAAGAAAAAATTAGGGAAGTATTTGATGTTGTTGACGCAATATGGAGAGGAATAGGTACAATTCCTAAGAGCGGATTAGATTTGAATGAGAAATATTCAGAGTACAATGCCAGGCTTCAATTAGGGTTGAAAGAAAAGCCATGGGACTACGATCTTCCTCCTGGATGTAGATGCAATGAAGTCACATTAGGCACTGCGTATCCAGATGAATGCCCATTATTCATGAAGGCATGTACTCCTGCTAGACCTTGGGGACCATGTATGGTATCAATGGAAGGGGCATGTGCTGTGTGGGCAAGATTTGGATCTTCCCAGAGAGTTTTGGAAATAATAAAGGAGGTGAAATCGAATGTGTTGGGCAGTTCCGGCTAAAGTTGTTTCAATAGATTCTGATTTTGTAGCAACTGTAGATTTAGGAGGAAATACATTAAAGAAGGTCGCTATAGGAGTAGACAATCTACAAGTAGGAGATTACGTGATGGTTCACGCTGGTGTAATAATAGCAAAGTTAACTAAACAACAAGTTATAGAAAACATAAAATTTATAGCAGAACAAATTAAAGAAGTTGCAGAAATAGAAGGAATTAACCCTGATGAGGCAGTGAAATCTTTTATGGATGCTTTTTCATATATTCTAAAAGACGTCGAGGGTGAGAGTAGTGGTGGATAGAATTTTAATATCTCATGGTAATGGTGGTAAAGATACACAGAACATTTTACAAAAATACATATTTTCAAAATTACCTGAATATTTGAAAAAGACTGTGAATGGTTTAGGTTTGGATTACCTAGATGATGGTGCAGTAATTGACCCTGAAGATAAGATTATAGTTACCACTGATTCTCACACTATAGAGCCTTATTTCTTCCCTGGTGGAAGTATAGGAAAACTAGCAGTTTCTGGGACTCTAAATGACGTTATAATGATGGGAGGAAATCCTATAGCATTATTAGATTCTATAATAGTAGCAGAAGGTTTTCCTTTAGACGATTTAGATAAAATAACTAATGATATGATATCCATACTGAAAGAGTTTAACATTCCATTAATAGGCGGAGATTTCAAAGTCATCCCTTCAGACTCTATGAAGGGAATTGCTATAAATACTGTGGGAATTGGAGTAAGTAAAAATCCTATAATAGATAGAGTGGTTGATGGAGATTCAATTATAGTTACTGGGCCTATTGGAGTTCATGGTGCAATGGTAGCTGCATTAAGATACGGCATTGAGACTAATCTTAAGAGCGACGTTAAACCATTAATGAAACTTCTTGAAATATTTGATAAATTCCAAGGAGATATTCACGCTGCTAGAGATCCTACTAGAGGAGGATTAGCAGCTACTTTGAACGAATGGGCTCAATTATCTGGCAAAATGATAATTATAGAGGAGAAAGATTTACCAATTCCTGAAGAGGTTAAATCCATAACGGAATTAACGGGATTAGATCCTTTAACCCTAGCTAACGAGGGTGTTGCAGTACTTTCAGTACCTTCAGATAAAGCAGAAAATATTGTCGAAGAGTTAAAGAAATTGGACTTCGAACCTAGAATTATAGGTAAGGTTATTGAGCCTAAAGATAAGAATAATAAAGGTATAGTAATTATGAGGACAGAGGTAGGAGGAACTAGAATTGTTGAAATGCCTACTGGTGACATAGTACCAAGAATCTGTTAGGGTGATAAACATGAGTTCAGTGTTAGATATAATTCTAGAACTTCTTGCTCTTAAGGATGCAATAAAGTATGAGGTCCAGAAACCATTAAAGCAAGAATTACTAAGCCTATTATACGAGATAAAAAATACTAAGGAAGATATTAACCTAGACGAATTATTGGAAAAAAATAACGCAAAGGATGTTATTGAATTAGTAAAGAAGATAAGAAATAGTATGGTGAAATGATGAATATTGTAATAGGCTTTATTCCTTTTATCTCTACTCCAGATGGTCAAGTAGTCGAAGAAGTTTTTAACTTATGGAAAAATAAGAAGAATGTAATAGAACTGGTAACAGATCCAATAGATGCTGCAGAGCAAGTTAAACGATTGTCTGCAGATAAAGTTCTCCTGGTAGGAAGCAGCCGTTATGCGCCAGAAGGTATATCAGAAAAGGAATTCACTTTAGAGACTAACGATCCTTGGGAAATGCTGGAGCTTATAAGACCCGGCCTAGATGGAAGATATTACGTTGAAGACATAGCTTACGGCATTTTAATTTTCGGAGGATACAAGAAAGTTTACGCAATATACTACAAGGGAGAATACTCAGAAGAAAAAGTCAAAGAACTAAATAAGAAAGTAGAGGAAAAAGTAGAATGGCTGTCAAAGTTATAGGCATGGGGAATAGGCTTTACGGAGACGATGCTATAGGATCTTTGACCGCAGAATGTATGAACGCTTTTGATGCAGAGGCTAATGGTTTCCAAGCTTTAACTTTTATAGAAAAAGGAGATATAGTGTTTTTTATTGATGCAGTTATAATGGAAGAGGAATTTAACTTATTCAAAATAGATATAGAAAATGCTGACTTTGTAGAAATCTCAGATCCTCATAGACTTTCCCCAATTCAAGTTATCTCACTTGCTAAAAGGTCAGGGAATGTGCCTAAAGAAGCTTATATTTTAGCTATTAAGCCTGAAA
Organism: Stygiolobus azoricus; assembly: GCF_009729035.1. NCBI lineage: Archaea > Thermoproteati > Thermoproteota > Thermoprotei > Sulfolobales > Sulfolobaceae > Stygiolobus > Stygiolobus azoricus. The sequence goes on along the minus strand of NZ_CP045483.1, from coordinate 1,300,381 downwards.
AATTGGATTGGCCGGGTATATCAGATAAGGCTATTGAAAGAATCAAAGAACTGTTAACTAAATATCAAGATTTTTTGAAAAAATTTGGTATAGACGTAAATGTAGAGAGTGTTGTTAATTGTCTAAAGGAGAAAAGTAATACTCCTTGGAAATAGTGAATTAAAAATTTTTATTTGAACTCATTAAATTTCACCTGTGAGCATACAGGAAGAAGCAATAATTTGGGCATCAATAACTCTTGTATTAAGTATTTTACTAACATATTTTGCAGGAAGGCGTTATTTTAAATCTAGGAATATAATGTGGCTCTTCTGGTTTTTAGGATTCATTTTATTTGTTGTAGCTGCTATTTGCCAAGAATTCTTCGCTTTTGGAATAGGAGGATATTTGTTAAGTGCAATTTATGTTTTTTCAGTAGCAGAGTTAGTAGTAATTCTTTCTTTAGGTTCAATACAACAAGCACCAAAGAATTGGATTAAGGTTTATTATTGGTACTCACTTTTCGTTACAATCGCTATAATTGTCTCTATTCTTCTTCAAAGATTTAACGTTCTTGAAAATTACCTTCCTATGAATTTTCCTCCAGTTGTTATGGCAACCTCATCTATGGGAACAATTGTGGGTTCAGGCGTAATTCTATTTTTTGCTGCAAGAGCGTTACTTTTTAAAGGCAATAAAATAAAAATGGTTTCAGTAATTTTAGGTATAGTTATATTAGGGTTTGGAGGAACTTTAGTTGCAAGCGGATTTATAGAGGCACTATACATTTCAGAAATTATTGGAATGTCATTATTTTTATATGGAATCTCTTAATTACATACTATATTCAGGATTTTAATATTATTCTAAGTTCTACTTTGTGGGTCGTCAGAATTATACGATTTTTAAGTAATTACTTTAAGTATTACCATGGAAAAGAAAAACACTAGGGATTGGAGTATGAAGAGAACGTGATAACCAGATACGAGATAATGTTCCCCTTCTACGTCTTCTAACGCTGCTGGAACTTACTCCAAGGGGAGAACAAGTGCGCGAAAACAAAGTACAATTCAAAGGAATTCAACGACTAGCATTCCTGCACTTGTTCTTAAGGAATATTAAGCGCTAGTTGAAATGAAGATAATCCAAGCAAGCCTAGATTAACAATATGGGAAAGGAGAAGAAATATGCATTAATTTCCCTGAAACGAGTGACGAACTTGAAGTTGATGGTAGTGGAATAAGCACAACAAAAGGAGGACAATAGTAGCAAAATGGACTGAATTCTTTTTCGTAACAATAGAAATCTCTTTCTATATTCATTTATTGACTAATTTTGTGAAGAGGATGATGAGGACTAAGGAGGTTTACCAACCCGATGGGACAATGCCCCAAGGGTTAGAGAGAGATAAGTGGAGATGTGATCCCCGTGCCGTTGGGCTCGAAGGAAACCCATAACCCACCTGGTAGGTGGTTGAGGGCTAAGTCCCTACACTTGATCATGAGAGTGTAGAGACAAACGGTAAAATGAGGGATTTAAAAATCCTCAAGATCGAAGTAGTTATCGAAAAGAACGAGTTCAAGATAGTAAGCGCTAAGTTGACGAGCAACGAGGCTAAATCTGCAGACCGTGAAGGATTTTGAGGGCGAGTTAAGGAAGTTAAGAGGTTCTAGGTAAGGGCTTATGTTGTCGATATTTATAATCTTGGTGTTCCTCCTAGGAAGAAGGCTTTAGACATGGTCATCCTGCTAGGAAAATGTTCTTAAGATTGGTTTATGAGCGTTGGCGTGATGAGAAAGTTTGATTAAGGTGGTTGGTTGAGTCCTTGTTCTCCGCGGTTTTGGTGAGAGTATGAGGGCTACAAGTTTTGTTGTCGATGCTAAGCTAGTTGGTTAACCTACTTGTTGGTAGAGCTAAGGGAGTTAAAGTTAAGTCTTAGTATAGTTTGGAAGATCAAGCTAAAAGCGACGATATTATACTCTTTCCTACACCGCCTTTAGCGCTCATTACTGCGATTACTTTTTCCATCTTTTTTTAGCTAACTGCCTCAGTGGTTCCACTATCTTTCACTTCTATTCCATCTATTGTAATATCCTGAGTTTGAGTAATTATATCATGAGAACCGCATTTTGGACACTTAAGAAATGATGGGGCTAATGCAGGCATAAGATGTAATGGATATTCCTCTCCAAATTCCGATTTTACCGAATCAAGTTGGTCCTTAACGTCGGATAAAGTGAAAGTAAATCCACAGTTTCTACACTTAAAAGTAGGATCCTTAAATTCCACCTCTAATTCAGCATTATTTAAAACCGAATCCTTCTTCATTATATCAAATGCTTCCTTTAATATCTCTAAGTCTAAAAAAGAAAAAGAAGGAATTCCAACCTTAACTTTAACAATTTCCTTTACGTGGTTCTCATTAGCCCAATTTATTACAGTCCTAATAATTGCGTCTGCTACAGACCATTCATGCATAATACTAATTTTCATTCTATGATTAAAAATCTTAAAGGTTTTACACCATCACGACTACCCAGAAATTTTATCCTTCAATTTCGCGTGATCTTTTCTATTTTCAACACATATGCATAAATATATAACGGAAAGAATATAGAAATAGGAAGAATAATTTCACCTGATTGATAGGAAAAGCTTACATTAGGGCTAGATTAACAGAAATACTTCTTAAAATTGTCTCAATTTCATTATTTCTATACCAGAGGCTATTACACTAGGTATAATAAATATTGGGAAGGAAGGAGAGGAAAAGAATAACAAGTAAGAAATGTAAAAAATAAATTAACTTCTTGTTCATTTAACCACCATAATAGTAAGAAGAATAGTTCATTATAAAGCCAAATAAAGGAACCCCTAAAGAGTTAGGATAATTCAAAAGGCTAACATAGACCTGACCACTATTATTAAAAATCACATACGTACTATTAACCGGAACCGGAAAATACACAATTGCATGAATATCTATAACGTATTTTTCTATTAGATTACTACTGAGTTCGGAATATTCAGGATTAATATTTATTGCAGTAGCAACAATTTTGTTCGAAATCCCTAATTCAGGATTCAGAATACTGATAATTAGAGCTGCAGGATCAAAAATGGGGTCGGCAGTATGATTAGTATTTTGAGAATGTTGAATTATTAAGTGAATATAATAAGAGAAGAAACCAATTGGTATAATACATGGTGGTATATCAATCTTTTTATACCATGGTACAATATTACCTGTAAAATAGGTAATTTCATCATCTACCCACCGAACATATCCATATGGACTACTTTTCTGCTTACCAATAAATTTACTAAAATAGGTATATAGTAATGTCACACTACCATTACCCACTGCCAAAGGATAACGATATTCGCCACTAGAATTAGTGTAAATAACACACGTTATACCATTACCACTCTCAACGGCAGTACCAATCTTTGGACTAGCCCACAAAATTTCAAAAACAGTAACATAACCCGCTAGACTATGGGAGATTCCAATCGCATGATAAACCTGGTAAATAACTACTGCAATTGTAGCATTATAATAAGTATAAATCGTAGGATCATATAACTTAGAAAGAGTATAATTAGTATACGATACCCTAGTATACCAATATGCGTTAGTCGAGTAGGAAACTCCTATGTACGAACCACCGTAATTAGTAGAATTACTTACTGCAAACCAACTAACCTCGCCAACAAGAGCAGTAGGAAGACTTATTGAAGAGTAATTATCGTATTTATTCACGTTATTGCTCAATGTTACCCAACTTAGTGGTACTGAGAAGTTGTAGAAATACACTATGCTTGTAACTGGGAGGTATTCGTATCCTCCTTTAAAAACTGGTGATTCTTCGTACTCTTCTTTGCTCATGTGTAATATGTAAGGATGAAGACTACCAGGGGGAGAATTCATATAGCCTCTTTTTAATATTTCTGTTCTTAATGTTTGTATTTTATTAATTTCTTGTTGGATCATCGTCATATTCAATTTTATTAATTTTGGTATTATGTTGATTTTTGCTACAACCTCTATTGGGTAAACCTCTATTGGTAGGCTTTGTAACACCCAACTTGGATTATACTCTATTTCTTCTGCACTTGAATATGTCTCATTCCCATTTACGTATGTTGCTATTACTAGTAGTGAAGTATTTGCATTCTTGTATTTTCCCCACGGTCCCACGTAATTCTCTATTGCTGTGAACGGTATTTCTACTGATTTCCCGTAAAACTCTTTATAAAATACTATTTTGTTAGGTTGGTTAATGAAGACTGATATTATTGCATTGACTGGAGTATTATTTAAGTATACTTTTATTATGAATAACGATGGGCCAATAAGTTTTTCGAAGTATTCTATTATTCCGTTTGATGTTATTTGGTATCCTATTAATATTGGTGGGAATAAGTAATAAAGAATTGATAATATTGATATTAATGTAACAACAAATGTGATTGTGATCACTATTAGTATTCTCAAAGAATCTTTTTCTAGTAGTTTATTAATCCACCAATACATAAATGATTGTACGAGATTACTTATATAAACTTTTCTTCATTATTGTTCCGTTTTTTATCAATATTTTCTCACTTTTCATACTGTGGAGCTCCTCCCTCTGTCAAGAAAGCCACGCCAGTTAGGATAGTTTATATCATCATAAGTTCTTCCCTTATACTATGGTCTCAAGGCCTCTAGACTCTAAAAGCTTAGTAATAGATTCTGGACAATCATTACTTGACATCTTATGATGAAGGAATTCTACAATTTCAGGAATAAACTTATACTAAGCTTCCTTTGCAGTTGAAACTCCTTCATTCCCTAAATAACTCTAGCAGATTCTCCGGTACGCTAATTTGTTCCTCGAACACTACTAATGATTTCCCCCTTTGTAGCATCTTCCTATAAATTTCCTTATAACCCCCTTTATCAATTCCTGAAGGAGTTACATATCTCCGTTAATGAGTTTTTCTCTTAATTCAACAATTACCAAGAGTGGAAGATAATGAATTCTTAAATTTAATTGTAGGAAATAGAATTGGTAATTTCAATTATAGTGATAGTAAGAGTAGTCTTAGCTATGGTACCAGTTCATACATCGCATAATACCGTTAATACATCGACGTGTACAAGATGTGGGGATAGAATAAAACTATTTTTCTTCAATATTATTCAGTTTTTCTAAGATTCTATTTAATTTTATTAATACGTCTCTCATTTCTCCCATATCTCCAAGAATCTCTGATGCGAACGCCTTATATATTTTAACGCCTTCTTCAAAAGTTCTTTTACCTTCTGGAGTTATTGATATAACGATTACTCTTCTGTCCTTAGAATTTCTTCTTCTCTCAACTAAATTATACTTCTCTAATCTATCTACGGCTGAAGTAATTGCTGCTTGAGTTACATAAAATCTTTTAGCTAATTCCACCATTGTTTTAGGTCCTTCATTTGTAGCCTTCAAAATGAGGAAATCTAAATAAGTAATATTAAGCTTCTGTAAACGTCTATTTAATTCTCTCTGTATAGCCCTATGTATCTTTGCTATAGTGCTGAAAATCTGAATGTCTTCCTCATTTTTCTGCATTTCTACCAACCTTTTCTTCAAGTTCTGCTATTTGAATTCTTCCTCTAAGAGCTGATGTAATTGCTGCAATAAATGACATCCCTGCACCTACGTAAAATGCATCTCTTAAGGCGCTCATGAAGGCTGGGGCTATAGCTGTTGGAAACCACGTTCTTTGCTCCATTGTGGAAATAGCAGTTGACGGTATTGTGGACAATATATTTTGGGGTAATGTTGACAACATGGATTTTACTGGATCATAACCTAAGAAAGCCGCAAAAAGTGCTCCAGCAACTGGAACCTTTTGAACTAGAGGAGCTAATTGAGGTGCCCCTGCTTGAATGACGGACTGGGCTAAGGCATGAGGAAGTGTAGTTGTAAGAGATGCTATGACTATAGTGAAAAATAAAGCTATACTAGCAGTTTGTCCGGTATTCTGTAAAGTAGATCTCATTCCTGATGCTACTCCCCTATATTTTGGAGGTACACTATTCATTATTGATGCAGTATTTGGAGACGCAAACATTCCATTACCTAATCCCATTATGAAAATTATTAATGCAAATTCTGGATAATTGAAGTTATATGGAAGAGTTGTTAATGCTAAAAATCCAATACCTACTATCACCATTCCCAAAGTAGATAGTACTCTTGCTCCATATTTATCTGATAACCACCCACTTATGGGTCCCATAGTTACGAATCCTAGCATTAAAGGTATTGTATATATTCCAGCCCAGAATGGTGTCTCTGAATAACTATATCCATGTAATGGTAACCATATTCCTTGAAGGAAAATTATTATTATTATCATTAATCCTCCATAAGCGAACGATCTTAACAGGTTTGCTATATTGCCTGCGGCAAACATTCTAATCTTAAAGAGTTCCAACCTAAACATGGAATATCTAACTTTCTTTTCTACATAAACGAAAGATACCAAAAGTCCAGCACCGACAACCATGGAAGCTATTACCCAAGGATCTTCCCATCCAGTTTGAGATGTTCCGTATGGCATTAATCCGTAAGTTACACCTATTAATATGAGTATTAGGCCTAAACCGAAAGTTATATTTCCTATAGGATCTAATCCCTCGTTTCTACTGGGCTTACTTAATTCCTTCAATTTAGTGTAACTCCATATTGTTCCGAATATCCCTACAGGGACACTAACTAAAAATACATATCTCCAATTTATTGTTGAAAGTATTCCTCCCAAAATTAATCCTATAAGAGATCCTGCCAATCCCGCAATTTGGTTTATTCCCAAAGCCTTTCCTCTTTCATTATAAGGAAAAGCATCAGTTATGATTGCAGCACTATTTGCCATTAGAAAAGCTCCTCCAACACCTTGTATAATTCTAAAAAATATTAGTTCTAACGCTCCTAGACTTCCAGTGTTTGGAGTTATTGATAAAAGTATTGAACCTATAGTAAATATTAGAAAACCTAAATTGTAAAGTCTAACTCTTCCATACATATCAGAGAGTCTACCAAAGGATACTAGAAGAGTAGCAGTTACTATATTGTATCCCATTAAAATCCATAATAAGTATTGGAATGAAGTGAACGGATTTATGTCTATTCCTCTAAATATTGCAGGGAGAGAAATTATCGTAATGGTGCTATTTATTGATGCCATTAAAACTCCTAAAGTAGTATTGCTTAGTACAACCCACTTATACTCCATGAACTTAAATAGATCCTTAAATATTTAATATTTTGGGTCCTAACCATTAAACACTAGATTTTTAAGTTATTATTTTAAATTAGTGATGCAAAATTAGAAAGCATTCATAAAAAGAATTTAAAAAGTCAGCCATGATATGAAGCTCAAAGTAGGAGATAAAGCACCAGATTTTGAAGCTGAAGACGATGAAGGTAAAAGAGTTAAATTATCAGATTTTCAAGGTAAATCTTAAAATCTAAATTCAATGTATAATGATAAGTTTTTGAGACTTCCTTGTTCTGCAAAATTAGTTTACAAGATCAATGAGACCGGATTACCAGATAGGACAATTAGAGAAGCTATAAGAAAATTAAAGGAGGAAGGTTTAATACAAACAAGAATATGCTTAGATGATACAAGATCTAGAGTATATATCATAACTGAATGTTTTAAAATAGAATAGCTTAGTGTGTAATTAAAATATTTTGTCTTTGTCTTTTTAGATAATAAAATAAATTTTGCCAAACTTACGCCAATAATCTTTTGAGCTAACGTTGAGCTTTTTAGATTGACGGGAAAGAAAGTAGTGACGTTCGTGTTAATAAAGATAGAATTTATTGTATTGTGATCAAAATTTAACTAATGATGACAGAGCTTGTTATAACAAAGGATGAAAACATTTACAGAAAGCTAGGGGCAAAGGCAGCAATGTTAGGAATAAGTGTTTCTGATGCAATACTACAGGCTATTTTATTACGACTTAGTGTAGCAGATAGTATTTCCGAATCAAAATTATGCTTAAAACTAGTCAGGAGGCAGTAAAGGCTTTCGATGAAAGTATGTTTTAGTATGCGATGGTATATATGTAGGTTCTTTTGATGACGAGAAGAAGGCACTAGAGAAGGCTAGGAAAATGCATGATAAGTAATAAGACAAGTATAGGAGAGTGGGGATGGTCATCGATTGCTCTAGAATAAACGAGAAACTAGAAATTCCGATAACTATTATTGATATTCTGGAGAATCAAAAGATGAGGAGAAAGATATAAGAAAATTACAGAAAGTTATAGAAGAAATTATGTCTGCTTATTCTCCTTATACTTATCAACGTAAAGAACTTCTCCATCTATTTCAAGTATTCCAGTTCTATCAAATTCTGCTAATGCGTCAAGATACTTTTTATACGCTTTAATTACAAACTCTGCTCTCGTATAAGTCTCTTGTCTCTTCGTATCTCCTCAATTTCAGATTGGCTAACTGTCATATATAATCGATTAGCTAAGAGGAATTGATACTTTTAGGAGTTCATTCTTACATCATTTTCAAAAATTTTATCTACAAATTTTTGTTCATGAATTTTGAAATTAAGTTCTTTTTCAATGTAAAACGATTCTTCCAAAGCTTATTCTCACTAACCCTTTGACTTGTCAGAGAATATTATTGTTAATCGTCATTGACAGTTTGTTTATTAAGAACCCTTATCAGGTTTAATAATAAACACGTTGTCTTGTCAAATCAACCAGACTAAGATTTTTAATAGGAGAAAGTAAACTATACGTCATGAGTGGTAATTACGTTAGGATACTTAAGGAGAGAGCTTTGAACGCATTGGAATTGGCTAAGATTTCGAAAGACGTAAATTGGAGCTTATTTCTTTCCGAACAAGCAGCACAACTGTACATTAAAGCGATTTATTACGAACTATTTGGAGAGAAAATAAGGGGACAAATAAGAGGTTTGTTAGGGCAACTAATAACAGAGCTTGATAATCATCATTTTGAAAAAGAGTCCAAGAAGATAAAAGACTTTGTTACTCAAAACAGGGAGAAGCTAATTATTTTAGAAGAAAGTTATACTGAAAGTAGATATGGAGAAGAAGATTTATACGAACCTAATTTGGCTGCAGATATTATCAAGCTAGTCTCAGAACTAATCCAACTCCTTGAGGAGTTGAGTAAAAATGTCAAGTTGGGTTAAGAGAAAATTCCAACACTTAAGAAAATGGAGGGAATACGCTGAAGCTATAGCAAAGGCTTCCAAGGACCTCGACCCTAGGTCAAGAGTATTTGTCTTTGGCGGTGTAGCGGAAGATAGAGTTACTGTGTTAAGTGATATTGATATATTAATAGTTACAGATGTTAAAGATAAGAGAAGCTTTAAAAGGGCAGTATTGTTAAGAGCCTTCGATATTTACGGTCTACCTTTCGATGCACCAGTCGAAATTCACGTAACTGATTTAGAAGGGTTCAAAGAATACTCAAAATATTCTAAGGTTATAGAAATAGCGTAAATTAAGAAGTGTGTAACAGTATAGGAGAGTAAGGAACTTTAACTTAAAGACGTGATTCTATACTACTTACCCATGCTTATCTTATAAATACAAGCAGTCTCGTTTTTAAAATCTATTAGAAAAGTCATTCAAATAAGATGTGAATATTCTCTTACAATATATTTAGTTTTTCCATGTTTGGAAAGAGTATACTATATAAAATGAAGGAATATCTTGGCATTATCGAAATTTTATAAACTTTAAAAATTTGAAAGATTTCTCGTCATGAAATTATGGTTTATATGAAACAGTGGTTTCGATAGTTTTACCGTCTCCTAAGGTGAGTTTTATTGTGTATGTAGCATTTGGTGTTAATCCAGTTATTGTCCCAAAGTGTATTGTAACGTCATTATTTCCAGGGGATAGGAGGTTTGGAATTATAAATGAGCTTACTATTGACTTTCCTACAATTTCTGCCGAAACTATCTTAGTTGGTGAGGGGGTGTAAATTACTATGTGAGCCTCACCATAAGCATTCAAACTACCTACACCTATTTGATGAATGCTTGATTGTACAGACTGTTGTGTAATCGTCGTAGTCACAAATCCACTCTTCAATTTACTAATTACATTACCTAAACCCATATACGCTAAAATGAAACCTATGATAGAAGTTACTACGCTTGTTACTAGAATACCACCTTTTTTGAGTAGACCTTCATTGTAAGCTTGACCAATCCCATATAATTCTATGCCTAAAATCATTTCTCCTATAATTAAAAATAGGAAAGCTAGTAAGAAGTAGAGTAGTGAATGCGGATGATAGGTGTCGAATACTACTGCTATAGCTAAGACTATTACTAAGCCAAGGTCGCCTCCCACTCCTCCAAAAAAGAAGTTAAGACCCCAATAGAATGAGTCATTAATTTTACCAGTCTTCTCTAAGACTTCTATTTCGTCTTTGTCTAAACTTTCTAATTCATCTTCAACTCTTTTTTCTATATTATATTTTTCTAGATAAATTTTCATACGACGTTCTAATGTTTTTCTTTCGACATAATGACCGAATATTCCATATGAATAAAAAAGAGTATGAGTGCTATTATACTTAGCATGAAAGCTGTAAATAGCATAAGACCTCCAACTTCTCCAGATATTTTGTATATGTATGCTTTAAAAATTAAAAAATCTCCTGCAATGATTAGTGGTAACAATACTGTTAGGTAGAGTAATCCTTTTCTAATTTTTTCTAATCCTTTTATTTCTAATTCTTGTGCTTCATTAGGAGAATTTGGAGCAAAGCCCATAAGTAATTGAAATATTTCTAAGTTAAAAACTTTTTGAGCATTTTTATAGAATGGAATATAGTTTCATTAAATAACTTTACGGAGACTCGGATGTTATATCTAGAAGATTTGATAGGACATAATCATTAAAAACACTTCTTTGCTTGAATGCGTTTTTAAAATCTAAACTGTATTAAAAAAGGTAACTAAGAATCTAAATGTAATAAAACATTTTCAAGTATTGACGATATATTTGGGAACATTAAAGGAAAAAGGTAGGTAACTGTAAAACCTATTTTAAGTGTTTTGGAGGAAGTAAACGAGTAGATGAATTCCTAGGAAGGGAAAATCTGGGAATTTTACACTCAATTATGTATGAGCAAGAGAATCATCAGGATCATGTTTGGGAATTATTTGTCTCTCTAAGTCCTAGCGAAATCCTCAATTGTTAAAGGCTAACTAAAGACCTATTATATAAAGTTCTTAACATGAGTAGAAAGCCAGTAAGAGAAGCACTAAGAATGTTATTGCCTGAAGTAATAAAAAAGCCCTTACAATTAGGTTACTTTCCTTTTCATATAAATGAAAGTTTAGAATATAAAAATTAGATATTCTGAACAGTCTTTTTTATTTCTTCTATTGATGAGGGATTTTCTAAGGAAGATATATCTCCTAAATTCTTTCCTAAAATTATAGCTCTTATTAACCTTCTCATAATTTTTGCATTCCTGGTCTTAGGTAATTCCTTGACTATTTTAATTTCAGAAGGAGCAATTGCCTTACCTAACATTTTTTGAGTATATTCTAGAATTTTATTTTCATCATTATTTTTAGAAACTACGAAACAAATTATCTTTTCACCTTTCAAAGGATCAGGAACTCCAACACAAGCAGACTCAATAACACCAGGATAAGAATTAATAACTGCCTCTACTTCAGCTGGACCTACTCTCTTACCTGCAACTTTTATTGTATCATCGCTCCTTCCTACAATATAATAGTACCCTTCTTCGTCATAATAAGCTAAATCTCCGTGTACCCACACATCTTTCCACCTTGACCAATAAGTTTCAATATATCTTTCATTATTCTTCCAAAATCCTCTTGTCATTCCAGGCCATACGCTTAAGACTACTAATTCTCCTACAATATTGGGATTTGCTCTCTTACCTTCCTCGTCAAATACATCTGCTTTTATACCTGGACAAGAACCGTTAAATGATGAAGGTCTTATCTCTTTAATGACATAATTTCCTAAAATTCCTCCTGAAATTTCTGTTCCTCCAGAGTAATTAATTATAGGTGAATCTGTAACTTTTAATGACCATTTCCAGCTTTCTACATCTATGGGTTCACCAGTGATTCCCACTATTCTTAAATTAAGTTTATATATCTCAGATTCTGCTCTTAATGCCCTTATTAGACTTGGAGACAATCCTAGAATATTTACTTTCAATTCATCAACAAATCTAGATAAAGTATTTTGATCTGGATAACCTTCAAACAGTGCTATTTTATTCTTTAATAGCATTCCACCAAATAAAAACCAAGGTCCCATCATCCACCCCATATCAGAAATCCAAGATATTGTCTCTCCTTCTTTCGAATCAAAATTAAAGAAGAGGTCTGCAGCAGCCTTAAGAGGAAATCCGTCGTGTGTATGTACACATCCCTTAGGTTTACCCGTAGTGCCAGAAGTGTAAATGATCATAATAGGATCTTCTGTAGAAGTGTCCTCAACGTAATCTCCAGGAGTTTTAAGAACCTCACTAAAATCCAGGTAATCCTTTTCCTCTCTTCCGTGTCCTCGCTTTACTATTACTTTTTCTATTTGAATATCCTTTATGTTCTGAAGCATATCTATTTCTTTTCCTTTCCTTATTGTAATGTCAGAGGCAAAGATTAGCTTAGCGTTACTATCGTCAATTCTTGTCTTAATTGGTTCCTTACCAAATCCAGAGAAAAGAGGAACCACTATCATACCAGCCCTTATTATTCCGAGAAATATTGGAACAATTTCAGGAATCATAGGCATGTAAACTGCTACTCTATCTCCTTTCTTTAATCCTATTTTGTGAAGCCAACTGCTTACTGCCTTAGTTTGATTTAAAACTTGAGAGTAAGTTAATTCTTTCTTTTCTCCTTTTTCATTCATATACTTAACAAAAATTTCGCTACTTTCTTTCAATTGATTCCCTACATTTAATCCTCCACCTACAAACCATTTAGGCCATTGTTTTCCTTCAGATAAGTCAAGAACTTTAGCATATTTTCTATGAAAATTAAAAATCTTATTAGCAAAATACTCCCAAAATTCTGGTGTAGTGGAATATTCCAAAAAAGAATTAAAATCTAAAGATTTTTGAGTCATAAAATTATAAACATTACTTTCCTCAATCCATTCCTTGCTCGGTTTCCAACTCATTTTACCTTCACCCTTAATGGTATATTATATTCAAGTATTTCAACTTCCTTGCCAATTTCAGGGACTCCTTCAACATAAGCAAGAATTCCTCCCTCTACACCTTCAAAGGATATGAAACCTACAGTTATAGGAGTCTCTAACTTCTTACCGTCATTATCGTAATAGATTACAGTGAAAGAGTCTATAATCGGCTTACCCTTAATTTCCTCTAATTTTAGTAGCCCAAAGCAATACTCGCAGAACATTTTAGGAGGGACAAATACCCTACCGCATTTTTCACATCTTCCTCCTAAAATTTTCTTATCCTTCAGTGCCTTAAAGAACTCTTCTCCATTCTTTCCCGCAGTATATACATACTCATATACTTCCATTTCACCTTTTACTTGAATTGATTTCGCACTTTTATCCCATGCCATTCAAATCACCTTGAAACATTCTATGTCATCAATGTCTCCTTTTCTTTCACTTCTCCAGACTGCTTTCACTCTCTTACCTATTATAGACATATTCCTTACTTCATCGTATGAACAACATATCCTATGAAACACTCCAGGGAAGACGTAATCGTTTTCTTTGGACGGGAATAGCCTAATTGTACCTACAATCCCAGGCTCCTCAAGCCTTTCCCTAGTCCACGAAATGAAGCTAGCTACTGCAGTCTCTACAATCCCCTCATCCTTAACTTCTACCCATTCATCTGTAGGCTTAAAGCAGTCTTCACAATACATTTTTGGAGGAACGTAAACTCTACCGCATTTATTACATTTTCTCCCTATTATTTTACCCTCCTTTAATCCCTCCAAATATCTAGATATGGATTGACCGGCAGAATATTCGTATTTAGCGTAAGGTTTATAGCTTATAGTTATGGGTTCTTTTAACTCCTCCTTTTTTAGAGGAGTTTCCAATTCTTTTCTCTCCATCCAACTCACCTCAATTCCTCATAACTATAACTGTTGCGGCTTGCATCAAATCGCCCCAAGCTTGTGCAACACCAGTATGAACTGGTTTCTTAACTTGCATTTTACCTGCAGTTCCTTTTAATTGCCAATAAATGCTTATGGTCTTCATTAAACCTGCAGCTGCTATAGGATTTCCAACTCCCAAGAGTCCTCCAGAAGGGCTTGAAGGAATATCTCCATCAATGTCAAATACTCCCTCCTTAAGTAACTTAGGAGCCTCTCCTTTTTTAGCTATCATTAAACCTTCCAAATGATGAAGTTCCTTATAATCAAAGGGATCATAGGGTTCTACTACGTCTATCTCCTTGTCAGGTCTTTCAATCTTAGCCATCTTGTAAGCCATCCTGGCTGCATTCTCTAAATACCTTGGATAAGCTAATTCTCTCCCTGGCCAAGATGTGTTATCTAAAGTCCATCCCACTCCTTCAATCCATACGGGGGTATCAGTATATCTTCTTACAATGTCTTCAGTAGCTAATACCATAGCCGCCGCACCGTCGCTCACAGGGCTCACGTCTAACCTGTTGACAGGCCAAACTAAGACTTCGCTGTTCAAGACGTCGTCTACCGTGATGTTAGCTGCTGCCTGAGCGTAGGGGTTATTCATTGCGTTTCTCTTATTCTTGACCGATACGAGTGCTATATCCTCTTTCTTTATACCATATTTTGCCATATACCTATGCATTTCCATAGCGAATATCCAGATAAGGTTAGGATTGAGTGGCTTTTCAGTTATAGGATCCCAAATATATTTAAATACAGATTGAGGATGAGGTCTAGCGGGACTCATTTTTTCTTCAGCTATTGCTAAAACTTTTTCACAAAGACCGCTAGCTACATGGTACCACGCAGAAATTGCTGTCATAACACCAGTAGCTCCACCTACGTAAACTCTACTAGTCATTTTTCTCTCTCCTCCAGCTTTAGCCAAATATTCTCCCTTCATATGAATACCGTCAAAAGCGTCTGGAGCACTCCCTATTACTACACAATCAATATCCTTCAACTCCAGACCTGCTTCATCCAATGCCCTACTTGCTGCAATATATGCTAATTCTTGTGGAGTCTCAAGCATCCTTCTCCTAAACAACGTTAATCCAGCTCCTATTATTCCAACCTTTCTCATTTTCTCACCACCAATACTGCGCCAGTGTAGGTGGGATTCCCCTCCAACTAGCTACTATAGCACTTTCATGTCCTTCTTTAATAAAATCTATGGCATCTAAAAGTAAAGAAAGTCCTGAAGCCTCTAAAGGAACACCTTTAGCTAAATGTCCTCCATAAGGATTAACCTCAATGTTTTGGTCTCTCAGAAATTCTTTAGAACTTATACCTAAAGCCTCTAGGTGTTGAAGTTCCTTATAACTATACCTATCGTCCACGAATATTCCATCTACTTTAGAAGGTTTTACGTTAGCCATCTTATAAGCTTGCTTTGCTGCTATAGACAAATACTCAGCTTCACCGAGTTTTTCTGCAGTAGCAAAGGACATTCCTTCTATCCATATAGGATCATATTTTCTAGCTATTTCCTCTGAAGCTAGAATAAAAACAATACTAGCGTCAACATATTTAGCTATATCCATACGTGATAAGGGATAAACTACGAAATCCTGAGATAATACGTCATCTACACTTACTTTAGAAGCAAAAGAAGATCTAGGAGTCTTAAATCCAGAACTAAGGTTTCTTGATACTACTTCTGCTAAATCTTTCCTTTTTATTCCATACTTTTTCATGAACTTTGTAGCATCGAGTCCGGCAAGGAAATGAACGTTAATTCCTAACCTAGAAAAAAGAGGATCCATTGCAAACTCAATAATTTTATCGATTCTCTCAATATCACTAGGTTTAGCATGGGCCTCAACTACAGTAACATTAGAAACTCCAGATAAAATCTGCATTGCACCGTGGATAATTCCTTGAAGTCCATCTCCTGCTACCGTCATAGTAGGTCTCATTGCACCTCCTATTGGATCTGGAGCAAACTCGTCAGCTATTGATATTCCTTCCAAAAAATCTTCTTGACATGAAACGAAAGTATCTACGTCCTTTCTTGGATCTATTCCTGCATTTTCGTATGCCCTACTTGCTGCTTCAAAAACCATTTCCCTAAAAGACAAGTCCTTTATTTGCGGACGAAAGCCATACCAACCTGCTCCAATTATTCCTACTTTTTTCAACTTAGTCACAAGAGTTTATATATCTTCAAAAATATAAATGATTTCATAAATTTCATTACCAGAAAAGGTTTAAAAACTGCTATTAATTTCTATTCTCTAGAAGGATTCGAAGAAAGAAGTTATTATATCAAAATAGATGTTGGACAAGGTAAGGTAATATGCAAATCAAAAGAACGTTTGGCTGAAGGATCAGAAGTAGGTATAGAGGGTGAAAATTGTAAACCTCTCTAGGTTTGTTATAAATGCAGAACATGGAGCCACGTATAATGCAGATATGGATGTTATTTTTAAGAACTCAATATTTATAAGTTTTTGAAGTACAAGGGTTAAGTTATTTGTAAATTATTTGAAATATACTTCAATAATCAATAATCTGATCTTAACGAGTACTTTTTCATATTAAATCGTCATATTTTATGTACTGAGGAAGAAATAACTTTTAACTTATTGAATAATATAATTATCCAATTAAATCTATTATACTGTATAAGTTACTTAATCTAGTTGAAGATTTTTCCACGTGCTTAGACCAAAGTTTGTATTTGAAATATATTTAAAAAACTATATAGATTATGAAACAGATTTTTCTTTCTTCTCTTCTTTCATTACAATTTCTCTTCCTTTCCTTAATTGTGATACAGGTGTTTCTCCAAACATTTTGACTACTTGCTCCAATGACAATCCTTTAGTTTCTGGGAGTAAGAAGTATACTATTACTAATGCTATAGCGTCTAGTGCAGCAAATACGAACATTGATCCAGCTAGTCCTATTGATGATAACATTATAGGAAAGACTTCTATTAAAGCGAAGTTTGATAACCAATCTATTAGTGCTATTATTGCAGCCATTCTACCTCTAACTGCAGTCTTAAAATATTCTGCTTGAATAAGCCATCCAGTACCTCCTACGCCGTAGGCAAAGAATATTATAAATCCTGCAAAAGCTATCAGAGCACCTATTAATACGCCTTTCATTACTAATATTCCTCCCAGTAGATCGAAGACTAACATTCCAGCATAAGCAGAAATCCCTAGATTTCTTCTACCTATCTTATCAATATATTTGAAAGCGATATATGTAGCTGCAGTATTTATTATGGCTAATATAGATGCGGCTAATACTGAATCTATTTCACTGTAGACTGGATTTGAAGTACTTCTAAATAAATGTAGGTCGAGTATTATTGTAGGACCATAATAGAAGGGAACATTTATTCCTGTTATCTGTTGGAAGACAATCCATAAACCTACTACAAGTAGTGCTCTCTTAGTTGCAGTATCAAACTTAGCTGAAGCTTCTTCTTTAACTTCTTGAATAGCTTTCTGAAGTAGTGTATTGTTAACCTCTAATCCAAATTTTCTTAAATCTCTCTTTAATCTATCTATTTGTCCAGACAATAATAACCATCTTGGAGATTCAGGCATCATAAATCTAAATATTAAACCTATCATTGCTGGAATAGCCGCTAAACCTAACATTAATCTCCAATCTACTGTATATGCTAAAGATGGAGCTAATATTAAAATCGCTGATCCTACCAAGTAAGATCCTAAAATACCAATTGTTATCATCCATTGTTGCATTATTCCGAGCGAACCTCTTCTATCTCTTGGTGCATATTCTGTTATGTAGGCAGTAGCTACAGCAGAATCTGCACCTATAGCGATACCAATTATAGTTCTCATTATTAGAAGCATTGCTCCGTTTACAGTAAGTGCTGCGAGAATTGCCGCAGCAGTGTAAATTGCTGCGTCTGTAATTAATAACGATTTTCTACCATATCTATCAGTATAAAAATAAGCTATAATAGCACCTATGGCTGCGCCTAATGATGCACTCGCTATTTCGTATCCGTAAACAAATCCAGTAAAATGATATGGGACAAAAACTGATGCAGTAGCTATAACTGCTGTATCGTAACCAAATAGAAAACCTCCTATTGCAGCTAAGATCGTTATTATCCAATAGAATCTAGTTACTTTTCTAGTATCTAGTTGATCTAGAATTTGTTGTAATGCAGATTGGGAGGACATTAAACATCATAAAATATTATGTAATTCATATTTTTTAAACCTTTTCCTACGATATAAGCTTGTAAAAGCATTATTATACTCACTAGGTTACTGTATAGGATATAGAATGAAAGATATAAATGTTATTACAAATATAATTATATAGAATGTTTACATCTAGATGTCAGATATTTTATTTCCGATAACGAGATAGATCTCATTAAAAAACAAAATATATTAACTTTTTATTTTTAATTTATTTAATTAAAACAGAAATTATTAAGAAAGGTAACAATCGGCTAACCAAAATAGAAAAATTAAGTCTTAATATTAAAGTAAATAAAGAGGAATAAGTCATGTCATGGTTCTTACATCTTTCTTTATTAGCAGAACTACAATTCCTGCAACGAAAGCGAAAGCTGCCATAGTATAAATCCCTGGTAGAAAAGAGTTAGTATAGGCCTTTAAAACTCCTACTATTATCGGTCCAGCTATTCCTCCTAGATTTCCTACAGCATTTATAAGTCCTATTGACGCTGCAGCAGATTCACCTTTTAAGAATTTTGTAGGTATTGCCCAGAATGGCGATAGGAAACTGTATATGCCTATTGCAGCTATAACGAAAAATACGAAGGATAATACAGCCGAGATTCTTAGAGCTGCAGCACTTGCAGCCAATCCAATACCAGCTATTAAAAATACGTAAAAAGTAACCCATTTATGTGTTTGTTTTTTATCAGCATACCTAGCTATAAATATTAGACTTATGGAAGCTATGAGGTAAGGTATAGCACTAAGGAAGCTTGATAAGGCTGCTGAGAGTCCAGAAAAGCTTGAAATTATTGAAGGAAGCCATATAGTATAACCATACAGGCTAGTGACTCCAAGAAAATACACAATAGCTAGTTTTATCACGTCTGGATCTGCCAAGGCTCTGGTCCATTTAGTGTGAACATTTGGTGAAGTTTCTATTTCCGAAAGTAGAAGATTTTTCTCCTCTGTTGTTAACCACTTTGCATCTTTAGGGAAGTCAGTCATTAGGGCGAGAATAAATATTACCGCCACTATAGCTAAGCCTCCCTCATAAAAGAATAAGTATCTCCATCCTGGATAATTACCATAAACTGAGAATATTGCTCCTGCTATTAATCCTCCTATAATTCCAGAAATAGGTATTGCGGCATTAAATAAGCTATTTGCGGTAGCTCTCTCTTTTCTGGTGAACCATAAACTTAAGTAAAATATTACGCCAGCATAAAATGGGGCCTCGGCAATTCCTAATAAAAATCTTAGTATGTACACTTCAGTAACTGAAGTAGATAATCCTATTAAAACAGTAATAATACCCCAGGATAGGAAAGCTAGAGCAAAAACTTTTCTAACTCCTATTCTACTAATAAGTAAATTCGAGAATATTTGTGGAATAAAGTATCCTATGAAGAATAGTGAAGAAGCCAATGATGCAGCTACAGTGGCTGCAGCAGAACTCAGCCCTAGATCTTTAAACATTCCAGCGTCTATTGCATAAGAAATATTTACTCTATCTAGAAAATTAATCAGATATAACACCAGAACAAAGAGTATAATGTGCGTTACCCTCTTTTTCCATAGTGTGTTCCATATTGAGGAGCTCATAAGTAGAATATGTTTGAAGTATTAAAAACATTTAATTTTTTAAAAAAGGAATATGACTTTTATTTTTCTATTTTGGTTTAGATTACTCTGAAAGACGTGTTCCAAGTGTTTCTGGTCCTAAATATTGTCCTATACCAACAATTACCGCGCCTATCATGAGAAGTACTGCAGTAGAGAACCAAACATTAGTAGGAGTATCTATGGACTTGAATAGATATTCGTGCATTAAAGGTACATATATGCTGAACCATCCACCAAGAAATATTCCTGAAGAATATCCGAAACCAAGTCCAGAAGACCTCATTGAAGCTTTAAATCTTTCAGAAAGATAAATTGGTATCATTCCCCAAGGTCCTTGTGCTATTATTCCTATAATTATTACTGCAATTGTTGCTATTGCTACATTGCCTATACTAGCACCATACATTAGCATATAATACATAGGGATAGAAACTATAAAGGTTATCACAGCCCATATTAATGCTAGTCTTCTTCGTCCAACTATTTGAGTTAATGTACCGAAAAGCACCGCGCCAAAAAATGCTGCCACTGTACCGATGGTATAAATATGGTTAGCTGTACTTAGTGAAAATACAGAAGGTTTATGTTCTAGTATTGTAGGTACGAATGCAAATAGGGAGTAAGAGTAGAAGAACAGCCCAGTCATAAAAAGCATTACTTGGAAGAAATCTCTTCTGTAAGGTTTTCTAAAGAGATCAAGGAAAGGACTTTTCCTTATTTTATTTTGTGCCTTTAGGTCAGAGAAAATTGGAGTCTCCTTCATGGATAGTCTTATTGCTAGGGCTATAACTGCTGGAATTAACGTTGTAAGAAAGAGATATCTCCATGCATAAGTTTCAAGACCTTTCACCCCAAAAGTTGAGATAAAGAGGGACAAGACGGCAGCTGTTAACATACTACCAAATGAGAATCCTCCCTGAACCAGTCCACTTATGAAACCTCTCCATTTATACGGAGTCCATTCCATTGCAAAAGGATGTCCAGCAGCGTATTCTCCTCCAGCAAATATTCCTACTCCTATTCTTATTATAACAAATAGGATGTAAGACAATATTCCTACTTGAGCATAAGTCGGTAATGCTGCAGTTAGTGCACTAGTAATTCCTAGACCTAGTACGGTTATAATTAGATCAGTCCTTCTACCTAGTTTGTCTCCTAAATGCCCAAAGATAGCAGATCCTAGAGGTCTAAATATTATAGTCAAGGAATAGGCGAATATGACATTAAATGTAGCTAATAAAGAAGATGAGGGTGGAAAAAGTACAACGGCTAAAACTGGAGCTATGGTCAATATCATTGTTAGATCATACGCATCAAGAAGAAACCCTAAAAACTGCGATATTATAGCCTTTACAGTATCCCTACTAAAGGACGAAGGTCCGTCACTTTCTAAATGTTTGCCCATCTCCTCTTTTTTAGCCATATTTATCATGACTTTTTTAATTTACTATTTAATAAACCTTACGTGTATCATATATTTAAATAAATTATAAAGTATATATATCGAACATAATAAGGATAAGGGTATGAAAAGGAAAATAAAAACCAAGTATGACTTAATACTTAATTAAATATATCTTATTCTGAAATACTTCTGGGACTACTAATACTGGCAATAATAGCACTAAAGGAGTTACAGCAGTAGAGTTTTTAGAAGTGACGGACTTAGAGGGATCTGATGATTTAACCCATGGAGGATAATAGTTACCGAATGGATGTCCAGGCCATCCCATATAACCTAATCCTAATTTAGCTGCTTGTAACCATTCTTGTTCCTCCTCATGCATTGAGGAAACTAATGTAGAATTCCATGCTGATAATCCTGCAGGACCTACTTCCTGAAGAGTTAACAATCCACTTATCATTTGTTCAAATACGTTGTCGAAAAGTCCACCGTCAGATAGTTGATAAACAAAATCCTGGGGATTTGATGAATCATTAATTAACTGTTCATAATCGTACCATTGCGCTGGAGTATTGTACCAGTCCGTTGCATTTTTATAGTAAGTTACTGCTTTCCATTTAGTCCAAACCTCTTGTCCTGCATAAGAAGACCAGAAATGAGCAAGCTGAATTCCTTCTTGCTCCTGAGGACCTACTGGCACACCTATTGAGTCTATAACTAATGCATAATAATGTTCAGTTCCTGGAAATGGGGCTTCTATAAGGGTTACGTTAGGATTATTAATATATTGAGGTAATGATGGATATGCAGTAGTGTTAAGAAAGTCATATGCGTAGTTAGTAAAGTAAAGGTTTACAGTATATCAAGGAGGTACGTTTAGAATAACTGTAACCCCATTAAATAATAGCCTTGAAATAGTGTCATATACTGATCATCCTCTTAAAGCCGGCGACGAAGTTTTAGTGTATTATAGGAGAGGTTCGGTAAAGATCTTTAATAAAGTTACTAAAGCTATGATAACTTCTCGGGAATAGATGCTTAAAATGTAAGTAATAAATGATTTGATAAGTAAGTTTAATTTACAGATATCTTGATTAATTTTTAATAAAAATCTTAGATTTATCTAGCTGGACTGCTTATAGGTATTAACGAAATTAATCCTCCGTCAATCACAATACAAGTACCGTTTATAAACGAAGCTAAGTCTGAGAGAAGAAAAGCTGTTAAGTATCCTATTTCTTCAGGATTTCCTACTCTTTTCATAGGATAAACTTATCCCCATTCTCTTCAACATGTTCTTTTCCAACCTCCTTTTCTGCCGCCATTCTAACAATGGTGTTCCTGGATATATTGCTACACATCTGATTTGAGGAGCGTAGCCTACTGCTATACTTCTAGTCAGTCCTAACAACGCATGCTTACTTGTAGCATATGCTGCTACTCTTTTCTGTACAACCAAACTCTGTATTGATGCTGGCTAAACTTCCAAAGTGATCATCCAGGTGGATAGTAACTCTCCTCGCAGACGGTCTCTCAGTGTGAGCCATACCTCTCTTCTTCATCTTCTCGAAACTACGTAGTCTATCGCTTGCATCCTTACAAGCGGTGTAGATGTAGTGCGAATTCAAGCCCTTATGCCTTTCCCTCTCAGTCTTATAAATTCCAGCTTTAATCCTAGTGAAGGAGGTAGTCTTGTTTGTAAATCCGTAATTTAGTGCATCCTCCAGAATCTCTCTGTATTAACCGCATCATTCTGGGCCAGATACATACTTTCTTTTTCAGCTAATTGGAGACTTATGCTCGGCCTTGGAGTAATTCCAGCAGTAATCTTAGTAGCCTTAAGAGCATTCTTACCTGAAAGTCCCAAATGTAATAACTAGATGAGTTATTAAGTGAGTTAAAGAGAATATTCTCATGTAGTTATCTTATTCGAGATAGACATAAGATTATTAGAAATATGTAGAGTTTCTTGAGCAAATTTTTGTGCCAAGGATTTAAGAGATTTGTGTAGAGATACAATTGAACCTTATATTCCTTTCACAATCACTTCTGAGTCTAAGAAATCTTAAGCCAAGAAAGTAATGTGAAGAATCATAAGGACCTCCTCCAGTATTATTAGCTGGAAAGGTACTATAATCATTCCAAAGTGAAAAGCGTAAGTTATCTTATTAAGATAGTCGTTTCATGTCCGCCGTGAATTGTCGATGCCTCTGTAAAGAAAGTTACTGGTTTACCATAGAGATCTCCATAAAGGCCAATAGTGTCAAGAAATGTTTTCATTCCTCAAGCCATACCTTATTGACGAACCTATAACTAAACCGTCGCCTATAATAAATTTACTTCTTGAATGTCCTTAGTATTATTAAGCGGTACATGAAATTTTTCTATTAAGTCTGGATACAGAGTTTACCTAAACTTTTTCCTAGTTTCTACACCTTCTTCAGCTTTCTTTACAATTTCTTTAGCTAACTCGACTATGGACCAATAGAACAGAACCATAAGCGAAAAAGTTCTAACACAATTTAAAAGTTAATTCACCTACTAAGTGTATATCACAAAAAATTAAATATTTGTCTTATTAAACTTTATTAAACCTATTATAAACGGAACAACTATCCATGCTATAGACGATAATATTACTAAGGGTAAATGGATTGAGCTTACTGTCGATGTTATTCCATATTGAACTTCTAAGTAATAGGTACCGAACGCTTCTGCTCCAAGAGGATTTAAGTAGTAAATTTCATTGAGTATGTTACTTAGTTCACTCATATGTCCAGTTATATAGGCTATTATCTCAGCAATAGTACTTAATCCTATTTGAAAGAATAAGAAGAGAAATATCGAAATTCCCAACGCTATACCTCCTGATCTTATAAAAGATGGTAACATATATACTAATGAGAAGAATCCAATAAAAGCTCCAGAAGTTGAAACAAACAGTATTATTGGAACATCTATAGGTAATAAAACTCCTGATGATGATAGCAGAATTGAAAGAGTGGCGTAAATTAGGAAAGAGAGCAAGAAAGAAGATAGTATAGCTGTTAGAACTCCTCCTAGATATCTGTTAATGTAAAATTCTTTTCTGGTTATAGGTCTAGCTAGTATGAACTTCAATGCTCCAGAATCTCTCGGTTTTGCGAATAGAATATAGGCTAAATACAGCATTACAGCAGGGAAAATAAAAGAAAAACTGCTAATTTCCACCATCATTGTGCTTACTAACGTTGGTATTATGTAACCGTCTGGGGAATACTCTTCCACTGTTTGAAATGCAAAAGAACTTGGGGATCTAACTTGAACTACTAAATATTTTATTGAATGAGGAGTTTGAAGATGATAAAAGTTAATGTAGTTAGTAACATTTCCAACATATTTAAAAGAAATGTTAGTTATATTGAAACTGGAAGAATTTTCTAAGTCTAAGAAACTAACGTAAACTTTCTGATTATTTGGATTATCTGCGGCTAAAATAAGTGTACCTTTTCCATTATTATTAACGATAACAAAAACGTAATTACTCTTCTGAACATAACCTACAGATGATAAGTATCTTGAACCATTTACAAATACTGGAAGTGGAAGAAACTCAATTTTCTGATTATTATAACTCACGGTAATAGGTTTAAAATAGAAGTTAGGTAAATTAAGTTCGAAGAATCCGGAAGCATTAGTAGTATAAGACGTTCCATTTACGTTAATTTGAGCATTGCTTATAGGAATTCCATGATTATTAAATATATAGCCTATGACTTTAACTCCATTACCTTTTTGTATACTTACGCCTATTACGTTAAGATTGTAAAAATAGTAAGGATGAGGTGAAAAGACTTTAGCATAAATTACGTAAGATACTGCTATACCTATTGTAGCAGATATTACTATAAAAAGTATAACAGATAATCTAAGGAAACTTCTCTTAAAATCATAAAATACTGGTCTCATTTTGCTCACCTATTAACCTAAAGAACACTTCCTCCAGGTTACCTTTTACTTTACCCATCTCTATTATATCATAATTTGATAAATCAGCACACAATCCTGAAATATTTCCATCAAAATTCTCTATAAAAATTGTATTTCCTTGAATTCTTGGATTACCGTATTTTTCTACTATCTTAATTACGTCCTTATCAATCCTCCCTAAAACTACTCTGAAAGTGTTAGTCTTAATGAAATTTCTAATTTCCCTCATTGGCATTTGCCTTATTATTCTTCCTTTATGTATAAAAACAACTCTATCTGCTATATTTTCTACTTCAGAAAGGATGTGGGAAGAGAAGAGTACAGCTTTATTTTTTCTTTTCAATTTCACAGCAAGATCTCTAAAGAACATTATCCCTTCGGGATCGAGTCCATTAAGAACTTCATCAAATAGGAAATTATTTGGATCTGAAATTAAGGACACAGCTAAGGCGAATCTCTTTTTCATACCTTGAGAGTAATTTTTTAACTTGTCCTTCTCCCTTCCTTGCAAACCAACTAAGGAAAACAGTTCCTCTGCTTTCTTTTTAGCTTCTTCTTTATCTATACCATAATATCCTGCAAGATAAATAAAATAATCGAGAGCTCTCACATCCTGTTCAAATATAGGTAATTCTGGAACCCAGCCCACGTTTTTTGCTGCTTCCTTCTTTTCTTTTACAATACTATATCCATCAATGATGACGTCTCCTCTAGTAGGATATGAAACACCTGCAATTATTTCAATAGTTGTTGTTTTACCAGCACCATTTAGCCCTACATATCCTACTACTTCTCCATTATATACAGTAAACCTAACGTCTTGCAAAGCAGTAAAATTACCATATTTCTTCCATATATATAAAACCTCAATCATCACCATTGAATTGGATTTTAGTATTTAAATTTTCTCATTAGCTGTTCAGTTTCTGAACAGTAACATTAACAATTAATTATAGAAAATAATTAATCATTGCCATTTAGCAACCACATAGTTTAAAATATTTTAAAATATATTCTTTCTATGAATAAATTTTTCAATTTCATTATTAACGTATACTGTCCTATTTTCTTTCCCTAATACCTTCCCTACTCTTGATATATAAATTCCGCAAGCTCTTAAACCACACTCTCAGTATTATTAAGATCAAGATTTTTTTGCTTATTATTACGTTTGTATCGACGAGAATCTTCTCTCCCTCGATCTCTTAACTACCTCCTTCATTTCTTCTACTGTAGGCTCACCTAAAAGTTCTAATAATTTCTCTATATTTCCTTTTAAGAATTCTTCCTTCTTCTCCTCAATTTCCTTAGCTTTAATCTCGTCATTAAGCAAAAGTATACCGTCAAATATTTTTACCACGTAAAAATTCCTTCCAGCGTATTTATTACCGAGATAAATTCTTCCTTTACTGTCCGCTTTTCTTATTTCCATGACTACAGATTTAAGGAAACCCATAAATAATTCTTTCCCACTCTCACTTCTCACAAGAGGAAATTATGAAGATTATAAAAATACTTAGAAATGCCCAGTGAGTAATTAAAATCTAAACGTTTTACATGTATAATAAATAGAAATACGTACAGTACTTCGTAAAGATGTGAAGGATGGGCGGAAGCTAACATGCTCATTGCATACTCATAATAAATGCCTCCTATTATAAGTAGTATAAGACCAATTTTTACTAATGATTTCATATTCATAGTTTTGATATGAGAAAAAACTTTTCTTATTATTTGTCTAGAAACATTATTAACGAACTACCAGTTTATTTTCTTAGTATAAAATTCGTCCTGCAACGAACTAGTCTAGCAAAGTTCATAAAAGTTTATGGAAAAGTATATAAAAATGCATTGAAGAATAGATATATGGGTTATAATAGTCAAAACGTTCCAAATAATCCTAATAATTTTCAAAAAGATAGAGAAGCACTAAATAAAATAAGATTATACGCTATTCTTGGGATTATAGCAATTACAGTTACTTTAGTTGAAACTATAGTTATAGTTGCCATAATTCCAACCTTAGCCTCATCTACGGGAGTTTCAATCCCAATTAAGATATTTGCAGCGTTAGAACCCTATATTGACGTTCTAATTGGATTCACTATAATACCTTTAATAATTAATATTATAGCTATACTGCAGTTGAGAAAAGGATATGGAATATTGAAGACTCTTTCTCCGGATTTTAATTCTCCATTCACAGGAACTACATTGGCATTAATTGGTACGGTTTTGCTTATACCCGGTATAATAGCTGTGACGGCAACTATAGTTTCCATAATTCCTCTTATTGAAAAACATGTACACACTATTAGTTCAGGGATTTTGTTATCACTTGGATTAGAATTAATAGTGATAATTATAGCAGGAATAATGGCTTTTATAGGAGAAATTTTGTATTCAATTGTAGGCAACTTTAAATTAAGTAAAAGGTATGGGGAAGAAGGATTCAAAAATGCTGCATACCTTTTCATAATAGCTATAGTATTATTATTAATATTTGCCTTATTCCAGTTCAGAGGAATTATATATGCAATATTTCAGATTATAGGACTAATATTAATTTATACCTCAGCAGGAAAAGTACTAAAAAGAATATAAAATAGATTTGTGTTTTTTAATCTCAAATTTATTTCTTCTTAATATAAATTTTTCTTATTCTCGTGGTATGTTAGTTCTAGAGAAATTGAAAGTTGAAACAAGCCTCATTTTCAGTTACGGATTTATCGAACGAGTTTTTTAATCAAGATACTGTCGTCAATAAAATAAAGCCTAAGCCTAAGTTAATTCCTTCATTAGTTGATTTATAAAGACGTTAAGCATAAGGCATGGGAAATTCTTCAGACGCTGATAGAAGAAGGACAAGAATCTTTTAATTCGTCTCCTTTGCGAGGAAGTAGATATAGAGTATGGATTTTGTATAGAAATGAATATAATAGACGTAATGACATTAAAAACAATAAACAATGTCTTTTCCAAATGCTAACTACAGATAACGTTGATGCTAGAGTCTTAACATGGTATTCCACATTGCCTCAAGTACTTCCTAAAAGGAAGTCTCGCGAATGCTTAAATATTGTAGAGATCTTCTTAGATGGAAACTGTAATGAATTTTGATTACTTTGATAGATATTTCCAAGACCAAGATAGTATTGTACCTAATAATTACAAACACCCCTATCCCAACCAGTTAAATCTTCATCACTTGAGGTACTACTCCTATTTCCTAGCTAGAGAAGGCTGTTTTATTATATCATAAGCATTACCTTCAGTAGAACTGTTGTAAGCATTTGTATTTTTCCAGCTCCGTTAGGGCCTAGAAATCCGA
Source organism: Stygiolobus azoricus (assembly GCF_009729035.1). Lineage (NCBI taxonomy): Archaea > Thermoproteati > Thermoproteota > Thermoprotei > Sulfolobales > Sulfolobaceae > Stygiolobus > Stygiolobus azoricus. The sequence continues at coordinate 1,271,653 of NZ_CP045483.1, read as the reverse complement.
AAAATTTGTGATCAATATCAGAAAATTTCCAAATTTTTTAGTTAAATTTATTGCTTTAATTTCACTCATTTTATCTAACCTGTTCTTTGCCTTGATTATCCTTATACTGTAGTAAATTATCCTTCCCATGTCTTCAAACAAGTTTTCTAACTCCAGTTTCAACGCTACCCTTATATCTCGGTGGAAGAAAATCGCTTATATCCTCAATGCTTGGAATGACTTTTTAATCAGTATGAGTAAATTTTTCCTCTAGATCCACAGCTGCCATAATGGAAGACTTTTTACCTTTAGAAAAGACTTTAAGAGTGACGAGATGACTAGTTTCTATAATTTAACGAAATAGTAGATATTCCACATCGTTTAAAATCTAGTTTTCACTTTTTTAACCTGTGAAGAAATTACTTTTGGGAGGCTTACTTTTAACAGTTTCCCAGTGGTATGCCTTCTTTCTCATATCTCAAATTTCATTATTCATCTTTCCAGTTGTATTCGGTGTAATAATCTTCATCTTGGGTTTTATAGGAAGAGGAATGGGAAGTATAATTTTTGGGTATGTTGGGGATAAAGTCAGTAGAAAAACTGTATTGTACCTAACTGCGTTAATATTGGTAATTTCGTCAATCTTGATGATAGTGGTGTACAACTATTATACTGTAGTTGTGTTTAGGTTTCTACAAGGTCTAAGTTTAGGTGGAGAATGGGGAGGGGCTAGTACAATAATAGTTGAGGCGTATAGTACTTCGAAGTTTAGGGGATTTATGGCAAGCATAATTCAATTAGCAGTCCCAATATCAGTAATTTTGTCATCATTTTCAATATTTCTTCTTTCCGTTTTCTCATACTTAGGAGGATGGAGATTTTCATTAATAATCGCCATAATAATTTCTTTAATTTCATTTTATTTGATTAAGGACGCAACAGACATAAAAGTAGAAGGTAAATCAAAACTACCACTTCTTGACGCTCTCAAGAACGATTGGAGAAATATTCTTAAAGCGATAGGAATAAAAATTAGTGAAAGTGCAAACTTTTATATCTTCACATCTTACGTGTTTGTAAAATCTACTTTGACCAACATTATATCCGTGATTGTTATAGTTTCAATTTCATTACAATTGTTATTAATGCCAATATTCGGCTATTTAAGCGATATAATAGGACGACGTATGGTAATATTAGCTGGAACAATTTTAATGATTGTGGGAGCATTCCTTTTTCCGTTAAATCTCATATTAGGTGAATTAACGCTTTCAGTATCTGATGCAGCTTTATACGCTCCACAATCCTCATTATTTACTGAATTGTTTGACAAAAAATATCGCATTACGGCAGCAAACTTTTCCTACCAGTTAGCAAGTATAATAGGTGGATCAATCGCCCCAACTATTTTGAGAATAACCAATTATCAAGTACTAATAGTAGTTTTGCCTTATGCCGTTACGACTCTAATATGTCTAGCTTTAGTTAGTGAAACAAAAGGTAAGAGAATTATATAATGGATGGATGGACAGATTAATTCTCTAACTAATATAAAACTTAAATTTTCTGAATATTTCTATCACGCTTTAGATTAAAATTGATGGGTAGAAAATGACATTAGTCTTTTCTAATTCTTCCTAGTACCTTCTCAGCCTTAGTCATCTCACTTTCAATTAGAAAACTGGATACCCAGCCTGCTGTTCTAAAGTCCAATTTAAGACAGTTGAAGATGAGGCAAAGGATTCAGCCATTCATAAGTGAAATCTTATTACTTAAGCTGGAGTCATTGCCTTAAGTAGTTGTATTGCAATATGACCTTGGAGACTATATGCAGTAAGTCCATCTGCTAAAGAAGCCATAACTACATTTTGTGATGATTATATTAACTTGAGTATGTAGAGTAAAGAAAAGGCTAGGCTAATTTCATATATTAATCCAATAAAGTATACTTTTCTTCCTATCAAATACCCAGAGATTACTACTAGCAAGGAAAGCAATACTCTTGTTAAATCCAGAGAGAAGATTATTGCCACGGGTGGAATGTAAGAGAATATTCTAGGTATTCTAAAGTTTTGCATTAAATAAGCTAATGATGCAGACAATGCAACTAACGAATAAACTAAGCTAGTGTGGAATATTGCTATCATTAAAGTTACTGTTATTACAGCAATATTTACCTCGTCTTTTAGCCTGTATCCACTTAACGATATGAAAGGGTATCTAGATATAAATGATAACACAATTAAGAGAAGGAATTGTGAAAAATTCCTTTTGTAAGAAACATAAGAGAAGTAGATAGATGAAGTTAACAGGGCTAGGTATGCAAATGTATAATTATACTCAATAATACTTAGTATTGAAGACACTACGACAATCCCAATAATACCAGGTAGTATCAAGTTGTGACTAATTTTAACACGACGACTATTGAATGAAGATATTAGTACTGCTGATGAAATTATTGATGCAATAGTCGAATACAACAACACGTTGTAAATTCCAGAAAGTGTAAAATACACTGACAATAATAGTAATAAAATTGAAGAAATCATCAAACTTCTCTTTTCTATCCTATAGACAAGGAAAAGAAATAACAATAAGGGAGGAAAAATCACTGAGAACCAACTTAACCCTGCAGATATTAATGAAAAGGAAATAACACTCCTCCATCTTTTAAAAACGTAAGGTAGAATAATTGTTGGTATTAACCACAATCCATCTTTTACCCCTTCAATGAAAAACATGATTGCAGAAAGGACAATAGAGAAAGGAAAGAACATTCCAAATCCCAAAGAAAGAAGAATTGAAGGTATGGTGTAATGATAGAGTAATGGAAAGAGGACTGCACCCAGCGACAAATAATACTCCTTTTTTATAACTATCTTATCCTGAAGTACTGCAGATATTACTCCAAATACTAGATAGAAATAAGCTAGATTGGAATAAGGATACCCAAATGCCGAAATAATAAAAAGGAAAATTCCAGAAATTATTGTCCCTCTATAGTCTATACCGGCGAGAAGGATAGAAGTTAAGAAGAGGATAATGTAATCTTCAGTCCCAAAAGGCAAAAAGGCTACACTTAGTGAAAAGAGGATTGATGAAACCAATCTGTCATACTTGACTAGGATCAAAGGTAGAATCAAAGTCAAGAGAACAGCGTTCTCTCTCGTGTAGTCAAGGAAAAACGAAACGGTAAAAGTGAGGATTGATACAACTGGAAGAATTTTCCATTCCTTCTCTAACTTGAGAAAACCTAGCAATATTAATGCCAGAGGAATGAAATATTTAAATGGAAGTAAAGATGCTAAGAAGAGCGCTATTGCGAGTATTTCTCTCTTCACAGTCACTAAATATAACCAATGAAATTAAACCTTATCTAACGACATTGACAAGCTCTTTTGGAATACCGAACAAAATGTAATACAGACGCCAAACAGATTTATCTATTTGATAAGAAAACGTTATTGCTCAGCGTAAATATACGATTGTATTCACAGTTTCGTATACGGAGGAGCTGGGAATTAATATTTATTTTAGAGGAAGCAGTGAAGGAGAGGGAAGAGCTTAAAGATCTGACTTTGGAGCTAGATGTATACGAAGATGAATGGATAAGAGCTGTTAGAGAGAGCAAAGATGAAAGATAAGGAACTCTATTTAATGCCTCAGCTTTATATTCACTTGATTACATGGATAATGCGATTTCGTTAAAGTATTTATTAGATTATTTATCTCTGATGACTAAATAAAGAGAACAAGATGAAACGTCCTTTGACACCACTTACACATCTTCCTAAGGAGTACTCTCAACGCCAAATCTATTAAACTCTTATAGTAACGGTAATACTCTCTCTCACGCAATATCCCTCAAATTAACGTCAGTAATTTATTCTTCAATTACAACGTCATTAAAGAGATTGAAAAGTTTCATAGTTTCGTAGCCAACAAATAGATGTCTAAAATACGTCTCCTCAATGCCCAACTTCTATGTGAAGCGTGTCGGAAATAAACTGAACTTTCCTATACTACCCTCAAAGGCACTAGTTTTACTCCTCAAGTCTTCTACTCATCTTCTTTAATAACAACTGCCTATCACGTATTATACCTTCTTGCTAACTGACAGATCCCCCGATACGCTCATGTCTTGCAAACTACTCCTTTCCTAACGCAATAACTTTCTCCTCAATTAAGTACTGTTTGTCCTTACTTTTCAGCGGTAATGAAGAGACCTCACTTAGATAGCGCTCCCCCTTTATCAGCGTTTCCTCCTCTCAATTATCGAAGAAATAACAACTAAAAGTGCCGAAACGCCTAAAACAACATATTGAAGGATTGGGTACTCAGCGTGTATGTTAGCGTCTTTCTGAGCAGAAATTGTTATAACGTGAAATACGTGGGCTGAAGGAAAAGTTATGTTAACGATCATAGAAGGAGAAGATACAGTAAGTGTGACTGAACCTTCACCCAGGCTGTTTGTATACCCCGTAGCATATTCCTTATCATTAACGTAAACTACGTAAGGCTGATGAGGTAAAGTAACTGTTACATTACTAGCATAAAAATCACAAATTGTAACAACATCTAAATTATCCGTCATAACTCCTATATATGAAAAATTCCAAGGAACATATGTTTGATAATTTACAACGTATTTAGATCCATTTATGAATATACAGTTTACATAAATATCTCCATTAACGTTACTTAGTATTACCGTATAATTGAAGGGATAAGTAGTATTTATCCAAATTCCGTTTTGTGGACCAACTTTAGGTAGAGATGTTGATAGAAAGATCCATCCAGTGTCATTATGTACAACTAAATTTCCGGTAAACGTTAACAAGACTGATGTAAAGTTATTTTGTCGAAGATCGGAAATATGTGGATTAAAATTCCCACCGTATACTACTATTCCCGGATTCCAGTAAATCGGAGTGTTTACTTTACCTTTAAAAGTAATAGTTATTTCATTAGAGAAATTTTGAACATGAAAAACTGCAAATGCACCGCCAATTGGAATTCCTTCTAGTATTAATGGCGAAGTACTAATTTCCCTTGTACCCGGCGTAATGAAAGGAAATGCAGTACTATTTATTTCTTGCTGAATCAAGGCAAAATTTATAGAAATTTTACTACCTATAAAAGCTTCTTTAGGATATTGCACGAGAATTGAGGCAGCGGTAACTGAGGAGAGTAGGACTAGTGTTAGTGTGAATAGTGGTAATAATAATCTCACGAAAACATAAGCGATTAATTAATCTAATAAATTTTCTCGTTAGTTATTTTATAATCACCAGACCTTGTAATGAATTAGAAACAATTTACCGATAGATGAGGATTGTACACGGAAAGAGAGCTTATTAGAAACTTATTCTTGTTGCACTAACACTTAGAATCAATTAACTGAAATGCGCAGCTATAACTTTAACGTAAAAGACACCTTTGTATTAAGAATTCCCTATTACAATTAGCCAAGATTTCGAATAGACTTAGCAAAATGGACGAGCTGATTATAAGTAAGTACTAAAAAGAAAGAAAGTATAACTTACATATCCTGGGATAATAGTGAAGGGACCTGACTACGCGTAGTAAGTTTTTTTATTAGACTAACATCATAAACAACCTCTCCTACCGTAAATAATCTTATACTCCTCTCTGCTTAAAGCCGGTACGCTATACCTCCTTCTGAAGTAGTTCAAGACCACTTTAGTCCTAGCCTCAGCCTTTATAAACGAAAAGGGGTGGAGTAACACGTTCCTGACAGTGTTTCTAACCAAATCACCCCTAGTCATGAACCTGATCACAAAACCCCTCTCCCTCAACAACTTTGGTATGATCTCTATGTTCTCCCTACCGTGAAGTTCTACAGCTATTTGCTTAACGTGATCCAACCACTCCCCACTTTTCATCACCCTCCCCTCAGCCCCCTCAATGTCCATCTTCACAACTGAGAACTTACCTAAAGAGCTTACTGTAACACCATCCACCTCAATCCCATTTTCCCCAATCCTTGAGCCTGTCCCCTCATCGATGATTTTTAGTCTAACACCGTCAGTGTCGTATAAAGCCTTGTTGACCAAAACCACGTTCTTTAAATTATTTAACTCCACGTTTTCCTTCAACAGTTTGAAAGCCCACGGTAAAGGTTCAACAGCAACTACTTCCTTAGCCTTCCTAGCCACCTTTACTGTGAAGTCCCCTATAAATGCACCCGCATCCAGCACAGTATCCGTGTTCTTAACTTTCAAGAAGTCCCATTCACCGGCTATGAAAGTAGCGTAATAAACGTATTCGTAACCCTCAGGGACTTTCAACCTAGTCTTACCGTAAGTGAAAATCATGAAGACCTCTCTCCTTATATAAAATACTTATTTTCAATTAATAAGTAGTAGCAGGCTGTGTGCGGAAAGACTCACCACGTAAAATTCTCACCTTAGTTAGTTTAAGTCAATAATTACCTTCTCTCCCCTTACCTTTAACAACGACGCTATGAGCTTCTCTAAAGAGGCAAAAACTGACAGCAATAGCAAATAGGAAAGGGTCTACGAAAACCTCAATGCAAAGAAGGTATGAACGCCAGCAGCACCTTATACCCTCTCTCAAAACGTAAACTAACATTATCACTTGAGAATAAGGAAAGAAGTGAGTAAGACTAGGGAATAACAATTGGCAAAGGACAACATTTTAGGTTAAAATAAATAAAAAATTACTGTAACCACTTGCGTAATCATGAAAATATAATAAACTACTTATTTTCTTTTTACACAGTAAAGCATACCTAACTTATTCTTATCCCAGTTCGGAAAATATTTCTTGTATATGTGCTCATTCACAAATTCACAATTATAATCCCTTTCAAGTAATTCTATCAACTTAGATATTGGTATACTAGTATTATACGCGTGATATTCAAATGCTAATTGATCAAATTTAGATACTGCCTCATAATCGTTTAAAATTAAATTATATTCACATCCTTCACAATCCATCTTTAATACATTAGTTTCTAAATTATACTTTTTAATAATATCATTTAATGTTTCCATTCTAACCTTTACTCCATTTCCATCAGACTCTTTGAACCATATTCCTGGTGCTTGCTTCTTTTCCACGTTAGAAATAACAATATATCCTTCCTTATCTCCTACAGCCATATTTAATGGAACGATCTTTTCCTCAAGACCGTTTATCCTAATATTTTCCACTAATTCTTCATATGCCCCAGGATGAGGCTCTATTGCATATACCTTTTTAGCACCCTTTGCCGCGAAATAAATTGCTGAATCTCCTACGAAAGCTCCTATATCTACTACCGATTTATTCTTAACGTCCACATAACTATATTGTTCATCCACGAATGTTTCCATAATTACATGATGCATATGTCTAAATTTTATACTTCCCTTTTCCCAGTATTTGCCGTTATATATCCAGTTATGATAGAGGGCTTCTAGGATGGCAGCAAAGTCTCCATAAGCTATAAGTATTTCATTTATCGGTATCCAACAAGTATTTCCATTAACGTAAAACGCGATAGAATTATTAGAACAATTAGTTATATTCCCTTTATAATACAATACTAAAATAGTTCTAAACGCTTCTCTATTGACTTTAATCGTACTATTATCCTTACATTTAAGAAGTATTTCTGGATTTTTACGAATGTAGCTAAAGATACTAGATATCCAATTTTTTAACAATTTTCTAGACTTTATTACTATTTTAGCTCTAGTTATAAAATTACTCATTTCCTCACACCTTTAATTATCCTTTTAATTAACATTTTTACCCGTTTTGAAGGAATACTGGTAAAAATAACATATGGAAGAAAATTAAGATACCAGTGTAGGTCATGATTAATTAAGGACAAATCCGTAAGGTCCTTAATCGCACTTAATATGTTCTGTTTGTAACCTAATTTTTCTTTGATTTCATCTGGTGAGGTATACAAGGCTAATTTAGCACTTAATACCCTCATTTTTACAACATTACGCATCTGATTTCTTGGAGATATATTATTAATTATAATTTTCCAGTCATTTATAGACCTCATTAAGTTAAAGAGAGGTCTAATAATATCCTTTTCATTTAAGGCTATTGATGAGTTCTTATTATGAATTCTATATCTCGTTAATCTGTCTGCAGCATGAAATAGTTTACCGCATTCAGCTGCAAAAGCAGGGATAAAATCCTCTACACCAACATCTATTTGTTTTAATAAAGCCATTTTATCCTCTATGCAACTACGTCTGACAGACATTAAACTTACAGTTACTGCAATACCATAATACTTTACAAGAAAATTTTTGACCCTTTTGTCAAAAGGATCTATTAGAACGTCTTCATGCGGAGTTATTTCTTCAAGATATTTAATAATCTCGCTAATCTTAGGGTCTTTAGTGTTTATGTCAATTATTTTATCATTATAAATATACTCCCTTGTATCATGAAAGTATGACACTTCTTTTTGTGTAGTAAATACATTGTATATTTTACTTAGTTTTTCTTGTTTAAACTCGTCATCATCCTCTAGGAATGCTAAAATTTCGCCCTTTGACTCCTCAATTCCCGCACTAATTTGCTCTCCATATTTAGGAGTATCGTATATAATATTTTTATAGCCTAGCTTTGCAATGTAGTCGTCTATCTCCTTATCCTCAAAGTTCTTAACTACAATTACTTCATATAATCCTTTATCTAGTAACTGTCTATAAACACTTCTTATTGCGTTTTTAAGGAACTCTCTTCTGTCATAAGCTGATATAATTACGCTAATTAACATTAGGGATAGAATTCATAAGCGGTTAATAATTTTTATTGGTTCCCTTAGATTAATTTATGAAAATTTTGTTCGCGTTAATTGGCACTGGACTAGCGGGTGGAGTTAGATATATCTTTGAAGTAGCTAACGGGCTAAAGGATAAAGGTCATGATGTGAAAATAGTGGCTTTGGCTGGAGATCATAGTTGGTTCAAAAATTTGAGGGCTGAAGTTATTTATAGACCATTGAATATGAACAGATTTAGCTCGTTAATGTACACTCTGTTCAAGATATATAAGTATATGTTTTTGAGAAGTGTTAAGATAAATCCTCGTGACTTTTTCTATGCAATTTCATTTAGGCTCGGCGTAAGACCGGACTTCATTTTTGAATTAGCTGAGTTGATCAGAAACTTTGACTCAGACGTTACTGTTGCGACTTATTATTTGACCGCATTTTCAGTCTGGTTTTCACAAAATAAAAACCCATTTTATTTGATGCAAGACTTTCCAGAACTGGTTGAAGAAAATGAAGGAAAGTTAGGTTTAAACATCTTTTACCAATCGCTAAAATTACCTTTCTCTTTTATAACAGTCTCTTCTTATGCTAAACAACTAATTGTAGAAAACAATCCTACAGCGAAAGTAACTATAGCACACCCCGGAGTCGATTTAAACGTTTTTAGACCAAGAAGTGTAAATGCTCAAAATAGAAAGAAGAGGGTTATGGTAATATTAAGGGGTTCAAGATTAAAGGGCGATGAGGTAGCTATGGAGGTTCTGAAGAACCTTAATAAAAAGTTGCCTATCCACGCGGTTCTTGTAGGGAGTAAAAGTCTAGTTAAGCATTATTCAAAGTCCATAGGATTAGACTTCGAATATTCAGTATTTTCTAACGTATCTGACGAAGTTCTTGCGGAGCTTTATTCGTCATCAGACGCCTTTCTCCACACTTCTTATGCTGAAAGCTTTGGTTTACCCCCGTTAGAGGCTATGGCTTGTGGAACTCCAGTAGTCATGACTGATAATAAAGGTTCTAGGGATTATGCTATAAATAATTTTAATGCTTTGGTTTCTCAACCTGGTGACATTAACTCCTTGGCTAATAATTTGTTGAAAGTATTACAAGATGACAAGTTAAGAGAAAGATTAATAGAAAATGGTTTAGAAACTGCTAAAAAATTTACGTGGAATTCAACTGTAGATAACTTTGAAAAAGCATTAAAAGAATAATTATTTTGTATTCAATTCTAATATTTGTTTAAATCTTCTTTTTAGAATTAATTCTGAAGATTTTTTCTTACCATAAATTAATGGTAAATTTAATTTAGCCATATAAATAATAAATTCCGATAAAGATATCTCATTATTAAACAAGTATTTAATGCATCTAAATAATAATGAGGTATATGAAGATGTGCTAGCTTTATAGTCGCAATTGAAATAATTATTTAATAAATATAGATCAGTTTCATGAATCAGAATTCCACGTTCTACAATTTTTCTACAACTTTCATAATTTTTGACTATTTTATACAATTTTCTTAAATCTTCTAAAATTTTATTTTGTAAACAAATGATTTTATGTTGGTTTTTAAGAAAATCAGTGTAATTAGTAATATTCCCATATGAGCTTATTCCAGATCCTATTCTAAAATATGTCAAACGATTTGAAATGTGTAATACATTACCTTCTAACACTGAAATAAATAAAAGAGAGGTATCTAACATAATTTTGAGTTCATTTATAAAATTTTTATATTTATCTAGTATATCTTTTTTAATACTCATAGAACTTATATTAAAACCTAGAAATGGATAACGATTGATTAACACAAATATGTTATCTAAATTTATAATAGTGTCCTCTTGTGGTTGAGTTTCTTCAATACTTTTTGTAAAAGAATTGTTGATTTCTTTCCCGTTAATATCTATGTATTTTTGAAGATTATGAATCATAACTAAATTATTATTTCGTTCAAAAATTCGTTTTATATACTCTATTTTATATTTATCAAAAATGTCATCATCTTCTAGAAAAAATACTATATCTATGTCATCATCAAGGCTATTTATTGCCTGCACTATCTTTTTTCCATAATCAGGATAATTAGCTTCAATTGTTGTTAGATTATGAAAATTTTGAGAATTTTCAATAATTTTTGTATTATCAGTTACCACGACTATTTGATCCGGTAATACTGTCTGATGTAATACTGAATTTATAGCCTCATTAACATAATTATAACGCTTATAAACAGTAACAATTACGGCAGTTTTCATCATACAACCTATCCAGAATCAGTTTTTTATTTTTAACTAGATACGATTTAGACCTCTCATTATTTTGAAATTACAAAATTTATTGAATCATGATTAGAGATATTGTAGTACTAGAAAAGTAACAAGATATAGTATATTAGGATTTATATCAAATTAGTATAAACATTTATTATTTTCCTGATAGAGTTTTCCCAAGAGAACTTCCTCATGCTATTTCTTAGCTTATCATAATATTTTTCCTTAAAAGATTTTATATAATCTAGTGGAGGAAGTTCTTCATCAATTTTTATACAATTTTCACAAACTTCATCTGGGATTCTTGCATCTTTGAACAGTATTACTGGAACACCTCTTGCTTGTGCCTCAACTATAGGTAACCCAAAGCCTTCCTCTTTTGTAGGGAAGAAGAATGCATCAAAGGAATCGTAAATTTCAACTAATTTCTCATCTGGTGCAGGTCCCATGATCTTGATTCTAGGGTCTTTCTCGCTTTCCTCTTTTATTTTCTTAAAAATCTCACTATTAGGATTATAACTTCCCCAAAGCTCGAATATTACGTTCTTTTCCTTTATTTTTCTAAAGACTTTTATCCCTCTAATTACATCCTTTCTCTCACTATCTAACTTTCCAATATAACCTAACTTTATTACGTCACGCTTTTCATATCTTGCCAAAGGCTTAGTAAAGAACTCATCTCCTATTCCAGGATTCACTACGAAAATCTTCTTTTTATAACCTAATTTTTCTACGTCGTCTTTAACTAAACTAGAAACTACAATTAATGCGTCAGAGTTTAATATACTCTTCAAGTAAACCTTCTGCATATAAGGTGATGGTTTTGATTCCCTATACTTAAGAAAGAAGAGGTCATGTACTGTAGTTAACCATTTAGCCTTACCTTTTCTCAGAGGGAAGAAAGGTTTGGGGGAAAGTAAATGAATTATATCGTAACCAGAGTAGTCGTGAAAAATTCCTTTTATCACGCTATTTACTGAAGAGAAGATTGAAGAATAATCAAAAAGAGGGTAAGGCTCCACGTCTATTTGCTTTTTTAGTCCTCTATAAACTTCTCTAACGTATCTTCCTATTCCAGTAACTTTACTTACGTCTTCATTAAAGTCGTCCTTTCCTGCTATTAATAGTACTTTCACAGAATTTATTAATTCCTATAGTCAATAAAGCTGTTCGTGAAGATAACAGTAGTAACCTCAGGATTAAGGTCAAACTACACTGGAGGGAGTGTTCATGTTAGAAATGTAGTTAAAAGACTTGTAAATTACTTTAAGGTAGAATTTATTCCCTCCATAAATTTTTTCATAAATAATGATAGGGTAAATGAGGAGATCGAAAATATAAGAAAACTTGGCATAGAAATTCCAGATTTTGTTATCTCTTTGTCGGAATTTCGTAACTTGAAACCTTCCTTCTTACCTTATTCTTCCTCCGTGTATAATAAGTATGTGGAAAAAGTGGAGAAAGTAGATTCTGATTTTATTTATGATCCAGATTATACTACTCCCGAGAGCATTTTCATTTCAAACAAGGTAGGAATACCTCTAGGTTTAACGCTTCATGTACCATTATATTCTTTTTCTCAATCTGTGTTTTACACGTATTATACTCTACGTCCGTTCTTTTTACAATCCTTAGATTATTTTCTAAAGAGATCGATAGGACTTTATTTGCTAACGAGAATTAAAGCTTATTACCTGCGCAAATCGAGGCACTTAAGCTTCGTAGCTGCAGTAAGTAAAGGTACGCTAGATTCTGTGAATATAAAAAATTCAAAGAAGTACGTTTTATACCCTGGAAATGGAGTAGATAAAGAATTACTGCAATATAGAACTAATAAGAAGGAGGATTATGTTGTCTTCTGGACTACTTTAATCCCACCTAAGGGTATTCTAAACTTTCTTTACATAATCAATTTACTTAAGAAGAGAGGTATATCAATAAAAGCAAAGGTTGCAGGGAAATTTCTTTATGATAAATTCAAGAAGCTCTTCTTCAACTACATAAAAGATAATGGGTTAGACGTGGAGTATTTGGGCTTTTTAGATAGGAGAGAGCTTTACGCTACAGTGTCTAGAGCAAAACTTCTTATATACCCGTCGTTAGCTGACGGGTTTTCCATTACAATTTTAGAATCGTTAGCATTAGGAACTCCAGTAATAGCTTATTCTATACCTACCGTGTATTCTGTATTCAAGGACGTACCTGCTGTGAAATTCGTGAAAGAAGGAGATATAAGAAAATTCGCTGATGAGGTAGAGAGTGAGCTTAAAACTGGTAAGTTACAAGAGGCAATACATGATAAAAGAGTTGACGCGTTTATAGAGTTTCATAATTGGGATAACGTTGCAGAAAATATTGCAAAAATTATAAAAGATTCATTAAATACATCTTAATTAATTCTGCTTATTATAAAAGTAGTTAAATTATTTGAATGTAAAGTGTACGAATTTGATAATTCAGTATTTGATGTTACTATATTTGTGATACTAATTACGTCCTAGTTATAGTTTCAGATTTTACTAAATATAATAAATTTTCATATTTAAAATGATAAGTTGGAACCTTGTGATACGCGATATAGAAGTGCATCTGTTAAATGAAATATAGAGCGAAGAACTCTTATAATATTTCACTTTAGAGACAATAGTAATGAGGATTTTAATATCTCCTCCTATGAGGTTCGGTAAGGAATTCCTCGGTGCAATGAGGAGGACGCTCGAAGTTTACAGTAGAATAGGGGAAGAAGTTTATTTATGTGTAGACGAAAGAACCTTGCCACAAGTAGATCCAGAAATATCTCCTTTACTCTCAAAATTTTACTTAGTTAGATCATCAAGTACTGATAGAAAAACCTACTTGAAAGGGTTCTTCAATTGCCTTAAATACGCTAGGAAAGCAGACGTTTTAATAAGCTATAGTGGATATTCATTAAGCGTTTATTATACTTGGTTATTATCCCTATTTTCACGGAAGCCTTTTATTGTAGTAGTTCATCACGTTACTGAAGAGATAAGAGAAAGTCGATTTTTGCGTAGTGTTATTGCAAAAAGTAAAGGGATTATTTGCCTGGATAATCCAGAGGTATATGAGGAACTTAAAAAGCTCTTTCCCGACAAGATCATATTAACTTCTACTAACGGAGTTAACATTGAGGAATATCACACGTCAGATGAGAAAATATGTGACGGAATTTTTGTAGGAAATTATGGCGAGAGGAAGGGCTCAAAGTATTTATTTCAAATATGGAATAAAGTTAACGAGAGAATTAACGCTAAGCTTTGCATTATAGGGAAAGGATGGAGTGAAATTCCTAAAAATTCCGTTTATTACGGTTTTGTGAGCGAGAAGGAGAAAATTGAATTACTTGCAAAGTCTAAAGTCTTTGTCTTTCCTTCTCTATATGAAGGTTTTGCTTTAGCAGTTGCTGAGGCTTTAGCATCCTATTTACCCGTAGTTACTTGGGATTTAAAATGGAGTGAAAGATACTCTGTTGCAATAAAAGTAAAATTTCCTGACGTTGATTCTTTTGCTGAAGAAGTTATTAAATTATTAAAAGATGAGAATCTAAGGAAGTCTATAGGAGAGAAAAGTAGGGAATTTGCTAAAAGTTTAAGCTGGGAAAAAGCAGCCGAAATGGAAAAGAAAGCAATCTACAAAATAATAAGAAGGTTATGACAATGTTTTACTAAAGTTTATGTGTTTTAGCTTTAAAACTTAAGGTTGACAAGCAAGGCGTATGTAATGCAGCGGAAGGAAAGAGAAAATAAGTCAATCACTATTTTTAAATAACATTAACTACATTCCAATTTAGTTAATAAGTCCAAATATTCATATCATCATCTACTCCTCTCTACCTTACAGAGTCGAGGGTTCCTCTGTGAGCGGTTTATCCCCAACCCTAGACGTGATTAGGCTTTTCCATCATTTTTCTTCTTAAGCTGTTCTTCAGAAACGTCAACAAATGAGTGAGTAGGTAAATAATAAAGAATTTATGGAAAAACGTTTAATTACTCTCTCACATGCCTTTCTGAACCAGCATTAAGTTTACTTATTGCTCTTGAGTCTGCTAATCCTAATGATAGCATTATTAATAACCTCTACGATTTTACCATTAAAAAAGCTCTTGTAAATGATGAAATAAATGAACAGCGCATAGAAGAAAATATCTACTGCAGTTATTAGTAAATTAGTTATAAAACCTAGCTTTATTGAAATTGTTAGCCTACCGTTAGATTCAAAAACATATTGGCCAAAACCGTTTAAGCCTAAAATCTTTCCGTTATTTACTTCAATTCCACCATAAGGTAAAGGTAAAGATGTTTCCACTATGTAAGAAGGATTACTATTTACTTCAAATTCTGCCATTAACTGATTGAAGGAGAAATTAATTGGCACAGACACAAAATCGGACAGATTTAGTTTTTCTGGAATTATTATAGTCCAAGGTTTTACAGTTATATCTTTCTCACTGAGTATAGTCTCGTGAATTATATTTCCCTCATGATTGATTATATAAGATCCTTGGAGAATCGTTACGTTTTTACTATCGTTAAATAATGAGATATAATTCTCGTTAACTATAGAAGGATTAAGTAGCATTGTTATAGTATTGTTAGTTTTTTCTGGACTAATTATGGCAGGAGTGTAGTTAAGTAAGGGATAAAGTAAACATTCAGCCTTAAATAGAACAGTTTCATTAGTTGAATTGAAATAAATGCCCATTTTAGCTTCCCTAAATACTGAAGCATTTGGCTGTTCAAGTAAGTATACGTCACCTTTTGCGTAAACCACTTTTAGTCCAGAGTTATTCACATAAGAGTAAATGAAGGAATTACTTAAGGGGATATAAGAAGTATTGTCTATGAATAAGTACTTTATTCCTGCAATATCGTAAGCTAAAGGAGTCTGATTAACGTTAGTAATAGGTGGAGGAGAGATTGTAACGTAGCCCGGCATAAGGGGAGGAGAATATGAAATGAATTGATAATTTGTCCACTTCTCGCTGAACCCTATTTCACCTACATACGCTACTCCTGCGTTAGAGGTTGATAAGATATTCATTACGTGAACCCATTGAGGTGGAGGATTTAAAGGATAGTAATATCCTTCTAAGGATATACTATTTCCAGGGAATGACCTAGTATCTTGACTAGGATAAAGTGTTCCATTAAAGTATTGCCAGCTAGCAAAACTCATAATCAGGATTAATACAACTGCTATTATGTATCTCGTTTTGACTTTCTTGAAAAAGGTAATTATATAATTGAAGCCTATTGCTGCTAATATTAAAGATAGTGAGATATTAGTCCACTCTGCGTAAAACGGAATTGCAAATGCTGTAGACATTATTCCTCCAATTACTGGTAACTTTGAAGGAAGGACGTCAAATATATATGTAAAGTCAATAAGTGGAAAGTTAGTTCCACTTTCTACGCCTATCATAAATAGAAGAGCCAATAATAATTCTGAAGATATTTTTCTTCTAGACTTATCAAAAATACTAATAAACACTATAGTAATAAAAATGAATAGAGAAGAAAGCCATATATACGATAGTAAGTCATTTGGTAAAAGAATTTGGTCATTAAACCCATAGGCTGGTAAGTAAAACCATTTGTCTCTAGGATAAAAAAGTATAGAAGGTGAAGATGGAATAACTGAGGGCCACCAACTACTTATAAATGTTAAAAAATTTATAAAATCTGCATTTTGGGAAAACCCTGATATATAAGATAGACTATCAGGTCTTAATGCGGGAAAGCTTACTGCTTTACTTATTGGAACTGTAATAAGAGACGGATATATAAATATGTAGTATACGTAAAATACAAAAGGTAAAGATGTAACAAATATACCTATTAGACCTTTAATAATATTTCTAAATGATTTTCTATCAGCAAAGATAGTATATAGTAAAAATATAATTGCGATGTAGATAAACCAAATGTAAAATCTTGGATCCATCATTGCAGAAAATCCTAAGGCTATACCAGATAAAGCAATATTTTTTCTAGTAAGGCTAACGTTGTTGAGTTGTATATTTATAAGATTTGTCAATACATAAGATAATGAGAGTATTCCTAAAATTACATTAAACCAGTCAGAAGCAATTAATTGCATGTAAAGAGGTATTAAATAGAAAAATAATATTAGCAATATTTTTACTGCAAGATTGTGTATATTTAAAGTATTCAGGATTATGTCAGTTAATTTCCATAATATAACGTATATTACGCTAAATATTATTATTAGAAATATTTTAGCTAATATGATAATATTATTGCTAGGTATAATATACATAAATAGATATAGAATACTTAGAACGCTAGGAGAAATCCCAGTCTCAGGGGTATACACAAATAGAGTATAAAGATATTTAACTTCATATCCAGAGAAAAAAGGAAACTGAGGCCCGTAATAGTTTAGATATCCATTACCAAAAAGATAGCCAGATATAGGAATAAACGAGAATATCCATAATAATAGGAATGTCAATTTGCTGTACTTATGATGAGTACTAAGCATCATGAGATATTCTTGAGCAGTCTTAAAACATTTTTCGTTACTTAGCGAGAGGTATACAAGGTTAAATAAAAATATTACTCATGGTATTATCGATATATATTTTATTATATTATGGTTTATAACGCCATATTTTTCTAAATAATTATACACGTATCTAGATAAAGTAATGTTAACGTTATTTATATCTAAATTATTCAAATATTCTCTGGGATCTGAAATGGTATCTATAACTTTTTTATAAAAATATACGTAATTATTTGGATTAGCGTTTTTATATTTGACCTTTAACTTTGGATAATAAATATAAGAAATATAGAATAATACCATATTTTTTAACATATGGATATATAGAAATCAAATCACTGTATTTTATTGCCAAACCCCTATATATATCAATTACATTTTTTAGCATTCTTATTTTCCAAAACTTAGCGTATCTTTTTTCTCTTTCTATAAAAAGATTATTTGTTATTACGTCTTCATTTTTGCCTATAATCAATGGAAAAGTTATAGAGATTTTCTGTCTGCTTAGAAATTCTATATCCTCTCCATAGTTCAAATCTTTCCAGTTTCCAGATTTAAGAATATCTTCTTTGGAATTTATATAAGTCATTACTGGACCAAATATGACTAATTCTTTCAACCCAGATTTTATAGTAATGTGAAAGTTCTGATTATAATAGGTGTCTAGATCAAAGTATGCGGTTATTGAGTTTTCTGGGCATTGTTCTAACGCATAGGCTCTTCCTTTTCCTCTCGATGATCTTAATCTATAAACTTTGAGATTATATTCTTTCTTTAATTCCATTAGTTTCTCATAAGTTCCATCTTTCGAATAATTATCAACGATAACGATATCATAGTCAGGACTCCAAACTGATTTTATACTCTCCTCAACAGTATTAACATTATTAAAAACAGTACCATAAACACAAATACTAGTCATGAAATATGACTAGAATAAATTGATAAAAGCTTTGTTGTTCATTACTTCAGTATATCCTAAAAATGATAAACATTTCATGGGAAACCTCAACAGTTATGCGCTCAGTATTAAATCCTTCGGCTAAACTTCAAGCATAGTATTAGCTAAGATTATCACGTTAACCTTTCAGCTCACGTTGTAATCTATACTTCTTACACCCTTTACCTCACTATCTCTTTTTAAGGCCATGCAATACACTATCTATAGCTTGTAACATTGGTTCTTTCATTATAGGACGGAATTGTAACTGATATCATTGCCTCCACGCGTAAATATAACCAAAAATTATTCCCTGTAAGGATCTTGGAATTGTAATCTTAGCTTTGAATCCATTTTCCTTTAAAATATCTACTAACTCCTTATACCCATAATGGTACTCTATTTGGATTTTCTCAAACCGATTTAACGTTTCCTTATTCGCGTTTCTAAATAAATCATATTCACACCCTTCACAGTCCACCTTAAGTACAGAACCTTTTTCAATATTAAATTTTGAAACTATAGTGTTTAAACTAAATACTGGTACCTTAATACCCTCCCCAAAGTCTACTAGTTGGGTACTCGCATTACTTTCTATATCTTCTCTCACTCGGACTTCTCCATCATAACCACAACCAGCATTAATTAAAACTATTTTATCATCCAATCCATTAACCTTAACATTTCTTTGTGCTATGTGAAAGATTTTTGGGAAAGGTTCAAAGGCTATAACTCGCCTTGCACCTTTTAAAGCGAAATAAATTGCAGTATCTCCAATGTTAGCACCAATATCAACAACAGTCTTATCCTTTACATCCAAAAAATCGTACTCGTGAAAAACAAAGGGTGCCAAAACATCTCCTTTTTTCCAGTCATAAAAAATAACATTCCTTTCCTACCATTAAACATAAACTCCAGAACATCGTCCGCAAGCTTTATTATGTGTAGGTTACTAAAGTACACGGCGTAAATATAAGCTGCAAAACGGTTACTAATTTCTACATTTCTTCCGTCTCTTAACCTGGCTTGAAATGGATATTTTCCTCTAACTATATTAAGTAAAACGCCCTTGTAATTTTCATAAGTTCTATAACTAACATAAATTAAACTAAAAATATTTTTAGGATTTTTAGGATTAATCCATCGAAAGAAATTATTTAGCTTAGCTAGAAGAATCTCGCTTTTAGTGACTCCCATTATAGTTACCTTTCATGAATTCCTTTATTTTCCTGCTTATATTTTTTATATCGTTACCGCTTTATGTAAATTCATCCCTGCTCTAGAGAATCTTTTAGATATCGGATAGATACTATTTGTAAACTCCACATAGTGAGGCATCTCGTGAACTTGGCAAAAAACTTTCTCGTTTTAACTCCGTTTCTAGCTAAATACTCAGCTAACTCATATCCCTCTTCAAGAAAGCCAGAATATTGATTTTCCTTTAGGACGTTCCCTCTGTGCATTACCACGTTTTCAAGAAACTCTTGATAAAGTCATAGTTCTAGTAAATGATGGATATGCATTAAGTGATGCAATAAAAACTTGTAATTGACGAAGAACTTAGAGAAAAATACAGTAAAAGAATTGTAAAAAATAAATTTGAAATTACAAATTGGGAAAATTTAATAAAGAACTTACTTAATTATTTAAATAAATTTAATATTATTAATGTTAGATAAATAGAAGACTAATAATAACTAATATTATAGAATGATTTTAATTTACCTAACTATCCATTAAAACTTTAAAACATTTATTTCTGTCTATATTAAACACATTTAACGCTTCATTTAGACCATCCTCATTTTTTACAAACACAGTAAGAAGTGGACACTGGAATGCCTCAAAGTAACCTATTTTCTCCTTCAATTTATTTACTACAATTTTTCTTAAGAAAGGATATAAAGAATAGAGCTCTTCTGGAATTAAATGTGCAAAGTACTTATCCTGTATGCCCAATTCCTTATTATCTATCATTTTTTCTAATGCTAATATTTCGATATAAACGGGATTTGCGTATTTATTACAAAATCTTTTACTTTTCTTGGTTTTTGATAATAGAAATCCTAACATACCTATGGGAATAGTAAAAGTTCTATGATATACACTCCACCTTATAATAGTTTCTTTAAAATTATAAGCTTTTCCAGTGAGATCGTCTATATAATTTCTAAATCTTCTCCAGTATAGTCTAATGTTTTTTGCATACCGAGCTTCTCTTTGTTTATTTCTACAATACTTAGGATAAAGATCATAATGTATTATTACTGGAACATAGTAATCAAATCCTATCCTAGCAACAAATTCTACGTCTTCGCCAAAATTTAAATCAGTTCTCCATCCTCCCTTTCTTAAGATATGTTCTCTATTACCACCCATAAACCAATTTCCATGAATTACCTTGTTAGTAGATTTCGTAAAATCTAATAGCTTGTGGAAATTTTCATTATAATAATTATCCAGGTCAAAATATGCTGTTATTGAACCTTCTGGACAATTATATAACGCATATTGCCTACCTCCTCCTCTAGTAGACTTCAACCTCAGTAAAGTTAAATTATACTCCTTTTTTAACTCTTGTAACTTTTCCCATGTCCCATCAGTAGAGTAATTATCAACGATAACGATATCATAGTCAGGACTCCAAACTGATTTTATACTCTCCTCAACAGTATTAACATTATTAAAAACAGTACCATAAACACAAATACTAGTCATGAAATATGACTAGAATAAGTTGATAAAAAACTTTATTGTGCATTCTCCAGTTATTAGAAACTTAAGAACCGTTGTGTTCAGTATTAAATCTTTCGGCCAAACTTCAAGCACAGCATTAGCTAAGATTGTAAGTGACTCTTTAACTCGCGCGGCGATTCGGGGCTTATCTGTTTAGGCTCATAAGACCTAACCAAACACTTCAAACAACCCGTGCTAACTTCCTAACCAAAGCAATGAATAACTTCTTACCATGAAACCATCCTTGTGAGTTTCATAAAACTTCAGCAAAGTAGGATTCTTAGATAATTCATCTCCGGTAAAAATAATACAAACTCCTCAAGTACCTATTGCCCCTTTCAGAAATACCCTTACTTATTGAGCCCTTCCATGGGGAATTCACGTAAAACAAGAAAACGAATTCAACCAGCTACTATAAGAAAAAAGTAAATAAACGAGCCTAGAATAATAACTAACATAAGCTAAAAAGTACTTATTCAATTCCTACACAAATACTTCTTACTACCAGAAAACTTAACAGCGTGACGAGAACCACAAGATGGACAAGAAATATCTTTCTCTTTTATAGGCCTACGCATAAGTAATACTCGCTATGTAAATAGGTTAATGGCAACACTCTCACTTTTAGTGATAGTTTAGAATTAGGAAAGTACGAAAAATACTATACGCTCCCATAAAAAAGAATTTTATATTATCCAGATGCTAAATGACTTTATGCGAGAAGACTGTAAAAAAGAAGACGTAGACGACCTTTATACTAGTGATAATATTAATGATATAATACGATTTTACTACTGCTTTGATGACGTCGAAGAGTTAATCAAATGGTCCAGATCCAGACCATCCGCTAATATAAACATCAGTGAAATTGAGGGAAACTCAGATATTGTTTTTGTGATACCTACTCCGGATATTAAAGATAAACTAACATTAAGCTTATTGAACTCAATAATAATTATAAGTAACTACTGCAAAAATCAGAGCCCAGAGGAAATATGTTATTGGTTTTCTAATTAGCAAAGCCGCAAGACCGACTGTTGTACTTATCACTCCTAGAATTAAATTCGCATGAAAGTGGGAAATGTAATAATTAGCACCTAACCAATACATAACTCTAGATAATGTATAAAACGGTTGTACCTGTTGTAAGGCTATACCCAACTGGTTATAAATAGTAGAACTCGCAACTAGCGGTATGTAAGGCTTTATGAACTCCGTAAAAGCGATCGTGCTGGAGTTTAATAGGATAAAGAAAATTATACCAAGAAGGAAGACTTTTGCCCACTCTCTCAAATAAAGGAGTCTCCTTCCTCTTTTTAATAATAGAAAATAGACAGAAAAGATGAAGAAGGTAAGTATGCCAAAAATTATCCCCCTGGGGTCTGTAAAGTCCAGTGTGACCCCAATTGCAGCAATCATAGAGCGTAATAAAGATTCTTTAAACGTTAATTTCGCGTTAATATCTAAGGAGTAATCTAACAAAGCTAAGGTTAATGCATAAACCCCGGGAAAGAAGTATATTACTCCAGAAATAGTATACCATGTTATTGGTACCGGGATAGAGGCTAGGGTAGGGCCAAAGTAGAGGAGGAAACCGGAACCGTTAAAGTACTTTTTGATGAAATATTTTGAAGAAAAGAAAACTCCTAAAAAGAGTATTTCAAAAGTGAAGAAGCTCCACAAAGTAGAAGTTAAGGTAAGCGGGACACCTAAATAAAGGTTAAGAACATCTAACGGAAAAGCAATGAGTAAATAAACTATACCCGTAAAAGCGCCCCCGCTCATTATGCTAAATGCTAACTGTCTTTCCACCGAAGTTGGAATTGTAGGATAAGCTGGAGGGATGTTATTATGATTTAGAATATACCACTCTATGACAGAAGTTATTAAAGGGATTAAGTACAGAAGGTACTCCTTATTAAATCTTCTAATAGACACGTTTAATCATACGTGAATGAATTTATTAATAAACTTTATCACATCTACATTAATGAAAGTACTCCTAGTAACGTTCGGCGATATCAATGACCCTACAAACGGGTATTTAATAAGAGTTTCGACAATTTATAAGTGCTTATCTAAAGAACATGATGTTACTGTAATACAATTCGTCAATTCTAAAATTAGCAGTGACAACAGTAATAAGAAGATTATAAACGTTGAGATCGGCAAAAATTATCTCTCTTACGCGGTAAAAATAATATCTAAATCAATTTCCTCAATTAAGCTGATTAAATCTCACGATAAAGTAGTTGTTGAGGGCTCTATTTTCCTTCCTTTTATAATAACAGCAAAGCTGTTGAGGAAGATCGTAATTTACGATACACACGGCTCTATAGTAGAAGTTTCCAAGGGATTAAAGGGTATAAAGAATTTCATCTTCCGCAGAGTGATAGGAGGAGTTTTGGACTCAATTTCCACCAAGCTTTCAGACGTTGTAATAACTGTCTCTGAAGACGACGCCCAGATTTTTAGGAAATACACAAGGAATAAGCAAAAGGTAGTAGTAGTGAGGCACGCAGTTGATGTAGAGAATATCCCCTTTTATGAAGTACCTCACGAGAGGGTTAGAAAAGTCATTTTTGTAGGTAATTTACACTCCGTCCAAAATTATGAGGCTGTTAAAATTATTTTGAAAGTCGCTGAGAGAGTGAAGGATATAGAGTTCATAATAGTGGGAGATGGAAGGGAACTGTTTAAAGATTATCCCCCTAACGTGAAGTTCTTAGGAAAAGTGCCCTCGTTACATGAGTATTATAGAGAAGCTGATGTGTGTTTTATCCCCTTGACTACGGGAACTGGGGTAAAAACTAAGGTTTTGGAGTGCATGGCTTATGGCAGACCAGTAATAACTACTATGAAAGGGATAGAAGGTCTTAATAATGTAGAGAAACTTGACGGAATATATTTGATAAGTCATGCTGAAGACATAGATGAGTATGTTCGTTTGATGAATAGTTTAGTACTGAATAAACAATATTATAATTTAAGGAAGTACATAGTGGAAAAACATTCTATTAACTCTGTTTGTAAGAGTCTTTTACTCTTAGTTTAAAACTGAAAGTGCGAAATGTAGTTTAAATTCAGAGATTTGTTATTTTAAGAAATTTTTCCTCAAAATTGTTACTACTAAATAATTTAGCTCTTTCTTTTACTTCTTTCCTTAAGCTCTCGTTATTTAGAGCTTGATACAAAAATTCTACTGCTTCTTCCTCTGTAAGGTATCCATACCCATATTTGCCTTCTTCTATTATATCAGTCCAGCTACCTCCACTCTTATGAACCACAGGAACTGCACCGGCACTCATTCCTTCGACTATTGCAATTCCAAAGGGTTCTTCAACCTTAGCATGAAAAATAACCTTTGCTTTACATAATATTTTCCTTCAAAGATTTTTCATACAATACTAGTGGAGAGCAAAGGCAAGTACTTCAATTACGCTAGAAGTGTGAATAGAGGAGTTTCAATAGCCTTAAAATATAACCCCAGTATGGATAATTGTATCTTATAATGACGTAATCATTGAAGATGATATTAAGAAACTGTATTCATATCTCATGGAGATTGATAACAAAAAGATCGGTGCATTTGTTGGTGCAGGTGGATCAGGAATATTCAATCTATGTAAATTCTCCTTCTTATCAGATATATTAATTTTCACAAAATAATAAAGAAGAATTTAACATTCTAAAGAAATTTGGCATAAAATTCTTTGTTTATAAATATTCAAAATTCTTTAATATATTATGTAATCCAATTGTGGTTGTGAGAAACATGGCTTTTTTTTTGGACAATTCTTAATAGTAAGTCCACATTATATTATGAGTAAAGGTGGAGTCCTATTTGATGAGACCTATATTAACGGAGTAGAAGACGTAGAAGTATTTTTAGACATATTAAGCAAAGGATCCTACAAACTGATACATTTTAAAATTAAGCATTTAATAGGAGCATCTTTGGGGAGGGATGAGAAATGAAGACAAGGGGAGTTATAAGGAAGTTCAGAAACTCCATAAGCTTTTTGCGCACGTTAATGAAGTTTGTCAAAAACAGTCCCACTATTGTATACAATATAATAAGTGGTAAAGAGCTAACCCCCTTAGAAGTTGAGTTAAAAAGTGGTCATAAGTTTTTTATAAAGAATATATATGATCTGTATGGACTCTTAAGTTTATTACAGAAGGGCTGGAAAGTTAAAGAAGTATGTGATAGCGATAGTATAGTTTTATGTAAAGAAGTTTTGCCTCAAGATCAGAACTATAAAGGGAGCCGATATTTTACACATAACTGAAATATATGAGGATAAGATTTATGGCAATGCTTTCAAAGGAGTTATAATTGATGTAGGAGCTTCTAATGCAGACTCTTCTATTTTCTTTGCTATTAATGGGGCTGAAAAAGTTATTGCACTAGAACCCTTCCCTGAATCTTATGAACTCGGAGAATATAATATCAAGATTAATAACCTTGACCATAAGATAATATTGCTACCCTATGCATTATCTGACTACGATGGATATACTGACTTTGTAATATCCTCAGAAAATCCCAATGCGAATACTTTTAACCCTTCCCCTTACGTTGAAAAACTAGGAATTAAATTTGAGCAGAAAATTAAAGTTCCCACAATAACTTTGCCATCTATAATCCAAAAGTACAATATTAACAAGATATTCTTACTTAAGATGGACTGTGAAGGATGTGAATATAACGTATTAAGGAATCTCCCAGAAGATATATTAAATCGTATAGATAATATAATCTTAGAGTATCACAATCAAATTCAAGACCTCCCGGATATTTTAAAAAGAGTCGGGTTTACCGTAGAATATGATAATAAATCTACAGGTCTTATGAAAGCATATAAGAATAATAATGGGCTAATTTAACTCAAATGATGTTGTATTAGTGAAAATGCAATTAATTTTTTTGGAATAAATATTTCCGCGAGACTTTCTAAACATAAACTTTTAAAAATTCTCACTATATTTACATTATGGAATCCATTAAGTGGGGCATTAAAATTCTTTTCTACTACGCTATTTAACTCAGTTCTCGCATTAGTATTCTTTCTTATAGCTGGGCACTTAACCACTCCACATTTTGTAGGAAAAATAGCAATAATCCAGCTAACGGAGACTATTATGGGGACGTTCCTCTCTATCCTTCCCTACTAATTAGTTATAAGAGAAGTCTCATACTCTTACGCTTCCTTTTAATATTACGAGTAGGATAGTCTATACTTCATTTTCATCCTCTCTCTTAGTTCCCCTCTCTTGCTATGTTCAAATCAAAGAAATGATGTGTTAACGAGAAACCTCACTTAAGGATACAAACATCACTCTTTTTTACTCTGTGATGTGGCAGTATCATAAAGCTTTAATTTTTTTCTTCAAAGAACTAAACTGAATGAATCCCATAAAGAACGCGTTGAAGACCCTTAGTGTCACTACCACCAATCTCATAGTTGCGTTAATCTTCTTTATCATTACAGCTAAGATCACTAACCCAGCATTTTTCGGAAAAGTTGCAATAATTCAACTCCTCGAAGTAGTAACTTCTGCCTTCTTTTGCATTGTCCCCACTCAAATTATAACCAGAGAGATCTCTTACCTTTACGCAAGGAAAGAGATAGATAAGAAGATAGTAGAGAAGTTCCTTTCTTTTCCTTTCCTAGTTTTGCCAGTTTTTCTTATTCTTCTTCTTTTTCCAAATTACGTTAAGTTAGCAATTCCTTATCTCTTCCTTTACTTACTTAACACCGTAATGATAGCAATAATGGTAGGAATGGACATGTTCACTGAGTCTGCAATAACTGGAAATCTTTTCCTCATTATAAGATGGGGAGTATCAATAATCGCAGTTCTCTCACGTAATATATACCTCTTTCTTGAAATATGGATTTTAGGGGGAATCATTTCAGTTTCTATGAATTATGCCTTTCTCAGCAGGAAAGTTGGAACCCTTTTACCCTCTTTTGACTTTGCCTTTCTTTTAAAACATTTCAAGGAAGGCTTACCTCTTTACTTATCTTCTATAACATCTTTTCTTTCTTCCCAAGGTGATAGAATAACTACTGCTTATCTATTAGGCTCTTACTATCTAGGTTTGTATCAATTTTCTGCCTTAGTAGCTGGCGTTCCTTCAATGGTTTTAGGTGCATTAGGAGGGGTTCTATTACCTACGGCATCATTTTATAAGGCATTAGGAAGTGACGAAAAGAAGATGTCTTCAATCTCTTTTCGCGTATTATCTTTAATTTCCTTCCTATCTGTCATTATTTCTATACCTATTGCCATCTTAGTAGTAGACAGATTTTTCCCAGATTATGAAGCTGGTATTAGGGTTTTAATCCTTCTCCTTTTAGCTACAACTCTTTCTTTCCCTGTAATCTCCTTAACAAATTTCATTATAGCAGCTAAGAAGTCATTAAGACCTTTTCTAGTCCTTTCCTTGCTTAATGCCAGTCTAGTTTTATTAACTTCTTACCTTCTAATTCCTAGAATAGGAATAATTGGTGGTGCAATTTCTCAGGTTATTGTTTCTATAATTTCTTCTTCCTTTATATTAGTTTATGCCTTAAGGGCTTCCACCTTCCTTTTAGGTAGAAAGGAAAGTATATTGTTAGCTATGATGCCTTTAATAGGAGTATATGAGGTTTTCATTGACCCTCCTTATTTAGACCTTCTTTTACTATTATTCGTTATCTTGCTTTTCAAGTTCTTCAAAATACTCACTGTTGATGATGTGAAATTAATACAATCGTTTTTACCCTCTAGGTTGAAATTTGTAATTTCGATATTAAAGGTAATAATTTAGCTGAAGAAGTTTATTAAAGAATAACAAGATAACAAGTTATTACTGCTAGTTTTTATTGGCGTAGTTCTAGCTAAAACTTAAAAAGTTGCCTCAACCGTAAATTCACCGTCTTCAGATATATAAGCACCGACACCTTTACCCACTACTGTTTGTCGTATGCAGTTACAGTAGTAGTTAAACTCACTGACGTATTCTACTTATTGTCACAAAACCTAAAATTATTCAGCCCTAATTTCTAATTATGAAAATAAGTGTTGTCATCCCAACGCTTAACAGTGAGAGGACTATTAGACTCGCGGTTGTTTCCTCTCTTAGAGTGGCTGACGAGGTAATAGTTGTTGACTCATATTCTACGGATAGAACAGTGGAAATCGCTGAGAAAGAGGGAGCGAAAGTTCTCAAAGTAAAGGGCAGTAGGTTAATTGGCAGAATTGAAGGTGCTAAGGCTGCAAGCGGTGACTATGTAGTAAACCTGGATTCTGATATGTATTTTTCAGAGAACTTTAAGGGCTTTGAGGAGAAGGTAATTGCCCTAGGAGAGATAACTGTAGGAAAGGGGATTGTTCACAAGCTTATGATACTGGATAGGGAAATAGTACACAAGAAATGGAGTGAAAATTTAACAGTACTCAATGGTGGTATAATCCCCAGAATGTATGATAGGCAGTTGCTGTTAAAGGCTTACGAAATGATCCCTTCGAGTCTTAAGGATAAGCTTAACGCCTTTGAGGACAGCGTAATTTATTATAACGTTATGAAGTTGTATAAAGGTAAGGTTCAGTTCATTCCTAATGCTGTCTATCACATTGAGGACGATTCCTTGTGGGGATTTATGAGGAAGTGGTATAAGTACGGGAAGAACGCGAAATTATTAAGGGGGACTGAGTATGAAAGGTTTATTTACGAGAGGAGGAGTAGGCCGGGACTAACTTTGGGAGAGAAGGTTAAGTTGTTTCCTTTGATGGTGATCAAAGGGGTTCCCTTCGCATTAGGTTATTATCTCTAACCATGTAACATGCTGTTAAGAGTAAGGACTACTTTCTTTGCATAACTGGTCTAGCTGTTACCTTATTTGTAAGGCTACTAGATGGCAAAAATGATACGCCTTATGTAACAGTGTAGAGTATGAGGAGAAGATTAAAAAGTTTAAGTAGATATTAAAAATAGACTGCAGTACGAGAAAACCTATTAAGTTTACTAGAAATAGTCTCATCTGCTGAGGCGAAAATTAAAAAGAGATACGTAACACTATTTATACCCGACGTTGACGTTAGTAAAATTCCTATAGAAATCTCTTTAATTGAATTATTGATTTTCTATGAGGTAATAGTATACCTTTACAACTCAAATTTAGTAATTGTGGAATAAAGAGGGATAGCAATATACTGATCTTAAGTACTCATAACTTATCCTCATAAGCTTGTTCTATACCAGATGTTTGGTTTCAATGAGGTTGAAGTGAAGGCAATGTTGTTTTGGGAAAATTACGTCACACGTTCCACGACGGAGAGGAAAGGGTGTTAAAGAAAAGACTGGTTTGTTT
This sequence comes from Stygiolobus azoricus, assembly GCF_009729035.1. Lineage (NCBI taxonomy): Archaea > Thermoproteati > Thermoproteota > Thermoprotei > Sulfolobales > Sulfolobaceae > Stygiolobus > Stygiolobus azoricus. The sequence continues at coordinate 1,242,028 of NZ_CP045483.1, read as the reverse complement.
GGTAGTTAGGCTATATCGTTTTGACAGTGGTTGGCAGTCATGGAATGGAGGGATAAATTCAACATCGACGAATTTTAAAAGATGATGAGTTGAACTTTACTCTCGTGTTTCAAAACTGATGAGTGGCATGAACGCTGGAAACACCACGTGGTAATGCTTGAGGTAGGTTGTGAACACTAAACTTGTTTTGCCTCCTGAGGGCTTATTAGTGTGAATGTAGAAAAATTATTTGATAATAATGCAACTCCTGAAATCGTCTGCTGATGTTTATTTAGAAGAAGCTGATGAGTTACTTTCGAAAGGCGAAGTTGTCCAAGCAAGTGAGAAATATTATAAGGCAGCAGAAGAGGCAATAAAAATTCTAGCTAGTCTTGAGGGGGATATACTCTCTGAAGTTATGAGAAAGAACTGGGATACAGAGACGGTTATTAAAGCAGTATTTAAACTGTCGTCAACATTTGGTAAGTGGGTACTGGACAGTTGGGGCTCTGCAGTGGCACTAATAACGGTTAATCTCGACATTAGCCAGATAAAGAAATATAGGGAAGATATAGTTAAGTTAGTTCAGCTTGCTGACGAAAGACTCAATAGAAAGATTATTGAAAGAAGCTGATGAGTTACTTTCGAAAGGCGATGTTGTCCAAGCTAGTGAAAAATATTATAAGGTGGCGGAAGAGGCAATAAAAATTCTATCGTATAGGAATTCCATAAAGACTATTTCTAAGGCGAATCAAATCGGACATTGGAACTCGAGGCTCTACTTTGATGCTATCGATGAACTTGAGAATATTTATTCTGATATAAGATCGTTATGGAAATCTGCATGGATATTACATATTGAAGGTTTTCATGAGGCCAGGCTACAGAAAGAAGTAGTTGAGGTTCTTAAAAAAGATATAGAAAAATTAATTAAACTGATATAAAAGATAAGAGGTGTTTCAATAACTTGTTTCGTTTATACTTTCCTCAGTAAACGAAAATGCCTTACATGTCAAGATAAGCTTAAAATTTTGCTCTTGAAGTATCTAATTCTTTGTTGATTGACAGGGAGAGCGTAAGTGATAATGGGTTGGAAGAAGGTCACCTAGATCTCGTGAAGGCTTAGAAGAAAGGGCACTCAGCTAATTTTTCCGATTAGATACTAATGCTGACTTTTTGGCCAGACTGAAGGTAAAGGATGAGATAGTAGAGGAGTACAAAGGCTATGGCATGGACGTTTCAGAAGCTACTTGTCAATTACTACGGTAGCCCGCCTCTCCTCTTGTTGTCTTTAATTAAAAATTAGGAAGCTAAAGTGTTATTTCTTTCGCCAATAAGCCTCAAGGATTTCAGCTTTTTACAACTGAAGTAGTGAAATTCTCATAATTTGTAAGATGAATCGTAAAATCGATTCTAAATAACGTAAGCTCGACTTACATTTTTCTGGACATGAGGAATTCATAGTGTACAACGTTAGAGGTCGGGTAGAGAGAAATAAGACCTCTTGTCCCATCAGCTTCTCCTCAACCCAACTAGTGGTGAATTTTTAAGTAACGAGCTTTCTCTTCAAAAATATCTTTCAAATTATCTTCAGTCTAGGGTAAATCGCGTTTTACTTACCCTCTGTAACTCACTCCCCAATTGTTTTTATTTCATACTCACCTTCATTATCCTCGAGATCATGTAATTAATCCCTTCAATAGTGAGTACTCCTACAATGACAGGATGTAAAATATAAATGGGCGAAACCCTTTCTAAAACTCCTAGAAAAGTAGCCAGAATTGACAGTGGGTGTTCTATATCTAGAAGTAATTCAATACCATAGGCTATTATTGACGCTAAGACAGCTATAAAGATGCTCGAACCTAGAGGCACAAAGATCACTCCCACACTTGCGGAAAGCAGATAGGAAGATATTACCACGAGACTCCTCTGAAACTTCCATGCTGGGTCCGGTAGCTTAGTTGCAGCTGTAGCCAAAAAGGGAGGTAAGATAAATGAGACATGAGTTTCTACTGATGCTATAGTGATTACCAAGATTGAGATTGAAAGGTTTAAAAATGCAAATAGTTTGTATTTACGACCTACCTCCATAAAGAAAGTGATGACTATCAAAATTTATGGTTTATCCATTCTTTAGATCGTGTTCTCACGAAACTACTACTTTTTTTATTCAAATTAAGTAGAGTGTATATTTAGGCTTCATAGGATTTTGTAATTTTTAATATTAATCCTTTACTAAACTTATAATCCAAAATCAGTAATATCAGAGATATAATTTTTCTACCTATAACACAAGTGTTAACGGTTAGAGTCATAGAGTCTTTAAATCTAAATAATATATTATCTTCGCCCTTTTTACTGTATCTACTGCATGTTAATGCCTTACTTTCTCTATTAAGCAAATAGTGTTCAACAAAGTTATTTAGTCTTCACATGAGAGTTAACAAAATTTTTTATCTGATATGAATTTTAGAACTTCCAATGAAAATAAAAATAATCTCTCTGGATTTAGGTGACACATTGATATACAACAAGCCGTGGAGATACGAAGTAATATCACAAGCGCTCAAAGACTTAGGCTATAATATACCTGCAAAAAAGCTCTTCAGGGTTTCAGCTAAGATAAGAGGTAAAAAATTAGAACCTAACCCGAACGGAAATAACACACCCTCGCTGAGAGAAATATTTAACGAGTTAGGGCTTAAATTAAGCGACAGAGACATAGAGAAAATTGAGGAAGCGAGGAGAAAAGCCGAAAAAGAAGTTCTAATGTATGATGACGTTATAGAGTTTTTAGAGGCTGCCAAGTCTTTAGGATTAAAGACTGTACTCATAAGTAATGCTGCAAATAACGGTAGGGCTAAGAAACACCTAGAGACGTTCGGTCTGAGGAAATACTTTGACAAGGTAGTATTTTCCTTTGAAGTAGGGAAGGTAAAACCTAATCCCGAGATATTTAAGCTAGCCATACCTGAAGGTAGAGAGATGGCTGTTCACATAGGAGATATTTACGAAGTTGATGTGGTAGGTGCAGTTAATGCCGGGCTTCGAGGTGTTCTGTTAGACAGGAGAAACGCTTACGATGAAATCAGTGAAAAATACTCTAGCCTAAGGGAAGTCCTTAAGGAAATAGAAAAAGAGAGTATATTTATAGAGAAAGAAACGTGAAAAAACATTACAAAATATCGGAAAGCCTCGTCCTTTGGGGGAGGAGATCAGTTATAGCTAAAAACATTATGTAGTGGTAACTTAATTCACTAATTATCTTTTTCCTCTTATTTCTTTTATCGAATTTTCTTTTAATGATGCTAATGACACTCCTCCCCAGCTCAATTGAGGAAGGGGCAATTAACGGCATTTCTTCAAAGTAACTTGCCGATAAAAGTCTCTGTTCACTCTCTATCCCAAATTGGAGGATCTATGAGTTACTGGACTGGTTTAGTCTCGGACCGATGGTGGGAACTATGAGGAGGAAACCTTCGCTGGCAGGGAGGAAGTTAGATACCATGATTACTCCATTTCAGAAATCGACTAAAAACCGAGAGCCCATTTCCATATTTTAACTATTCTAACTCCGTTTTCTTCTATCCTTTCTTCGTCATCAAAAGTGAGAATATATGCTCTCACCTTTTTTCTCTTCATCACCTCCCTTATCCCCTTCATTTCCCTCTCATCGTTTAACGTGTAAGTTACTTGATAGGCTTCCGTCACCTCATTTTGCTGTAATATTAAGAAGTCCACTTCGTTTTTACCGTGATAATAGTAGATAGACTCACCACCATAACGCCTCCTCAACTCTAGATAGACGAGATTCTCAAGAAGTGAGCCTAAGTTCTGATTCAGTCTGTAACCTACCACGTTTGAGAGTCCGGTATCAACGCTATACACCTTTCTCTCTCCCTTTACCATCTGAGACAAGGAAGGGGAAAGAGGTCTAACAAAGTGTATTAACATGGAGTTCTCAATACAGGCTGTAAACCTCTCTACGGTCCTCAGGGGGATTTCTAAGGCACGTGACACCCTCCTGAGGGAGACTCTGTTACCTACATTAGATATGTAAAATAGTGCTAAGGATCTCAGTTTATCTGACCTTTTAATGCTGCACTCCTCTATTACGTCTTTACTGATTATGTCATCGTAGAGTTGTAACAATACTTTCTCCTTTACGTCACTGTTAACCACCATAGGGAATCCGCCGAATTTAAGGTATTCCTGAAAAAGGGACTTTATCTCACTACTTCTTGCTATCGCGTCTAATTGTCTCTCTATTTTCACTCCCTTAAAGTTAAGGAACTCCTTAAAAGAGAAGGGTAATACTTCTAGAGAGATGTGCCTGCCCGCTAACACCTCTTTCACTCTACCTTTGTTCACTTTGGACGTTGAGCCTGAGACGGAGATAAAAGCTTCTTTTCTATCTATTAAAGACCTCACAAATCCCTCCCATCCCTTTACCCTTTGAACTTCATCTAAGAAAATGTAAGGCTTACCTTTTACTCCGGTTTCTTCCTTATATACGTTAAGGAGGTCAAAAAGCTTTTTCCCATCGTTAATTTCCGCTAATCTCGGATCTTCAAAGTTTATAATGAGGGTGAGAAAAGGGTTTACGCCCTCCTCCACTAGTTTCTTTACCACTTGGTTAAAGATAGTGGACTTACCTGATCTCTTTACCCCAACTAGGTCACAAACTATACCTTCTTTTAGTATTTGGATTACTTTATCAGTGTAATCTCTGAGGACACCGGTGAATTGAGATTTGTACCAGAAGTTCCAGTCTATCAACGCTTGTATTATTTTCTCTCTATCCACATGTAAAAATAAGGAGAAGTGATTTAAAAATGATTCACTTGTGAGTCAAAAATAACGAAAAATTGATTCACTTGTGAGTCAAAAATAACGAAAAATTGATTCACTTGTGAGTCAAAAATAACGACTTTTGCTTCCTATCCGAGACATTGATTAGATAAAGAAACTTGAAAGTACTGAATGACGCGAGAGGTAAGCTATTAGAATAATGAGGAATACATTATTTTTGTACTTATGGAAAAGGAAAGCCACCTACTCTGAATATACTCGTCATTGAAAGATTCAGAAACAATCGCAAGAGAGATGGAAAATTTTATTACATAAGCTGAAGGTTGATGGGAGTTTTTTAGATTAAAATTAAGATATTATTTTTGACTCACTCTAATAAATTCACTCAAATCTGATGCTAAGCTTCCTTTTGTTCAGGAGTTCACTGACTTCCTCCCTGCAAGCGAGGATCTATTATACTCCTAGCCTTTTAGTGGAAGGAACGAATCCTATACTAAGATTCTCTTATTGTCCTTTCAACCTCCTTGGGCACTTCCTTTAGAGGTTCTCAGCTAATGACTTCCAGCGGTATACCTCATCAAGGCAGGTTGGGATCCTAATGTAATTGACATCGTCTTTTCCTAAAATAATCTCAGCCATACTTGAGATATCAACAGCTACACTTTCCCTAGCTTGAACGTTCTGTAGTATTTACGGCTGGTTTACCATTATATCTTGTAAATTTAGGAATAGTGTCAATTTTAGGGGATATCGTTAAAATGATAGGAATAGTGGGACTTCTAATATCGGGAGGTATAAAGTCACTGATGATGAATGAAAAAGTAACATGAGAGAGACATTTTGTAAACCCGTAATGAACATTCTGTCTATATGTGAGGAGGAAATTATAGCTAAACTTGAACAATCCCCCATGAGTTGCCCCTATCAGTTTGATAAAGAAAAAACAGAAATTTCTTCACGAACTCTCTAAAGCCGGTATTTTACGATCCTGCCGTTGAGTTAAATATTAAATACCATCCGTATAGTTCATACCCTAAATTAGCGTTACCTTGAGGGTCGTTGTTAAATTCCATACCAACTTGTATAGCGTTTAAATAGTACTGACTGGGGGAAAGAGATGGAAAGATTTTACTTGCGAAGTAGACGGACTGCTTTATTAAATAGGATAACGGTAGGGTTATATCACCTTCTAGCTGCTCTTGAGATACGTAGTATACACCAATCCATCCGTCACTAGAGCCTGTATGAGGTAAGACGTAAACATCGAAGATAACGTTTTCCATACTACCGTTAATAATAGCTGTGACTGTAACGTTACCTACCTTAACAAAATACTGACTGGAAATGTTCTCCTCATGATACATCCAGACCATGACCTCAATGGAAGGATATTGCAAGACGGTCACGTTAGGGTCTTGAGTCAACCAAATGTCGTAGGAGAAGTCGTCTATGCTCCCGTTTACCTTGTAAAGTTTGAAGTCTACCTCAGAGTAAAATTTGGGTAAAGAATCTAGCTTTTGGGGTAGAGTTAATTGAGGTAATTGAATAGTAGAGCCGTAAAATGGGAACCAGCCCTCCCTTCCGTACATTAAGCCTGGATAACCGTCTACTGGGATATTGTTTTGTATTTTTTTGAAATTGGTGAGGTTTATTGAAACTTTGAGTATACCGTTTTTAAAAGTCATGTTCACGACTCCGTCAGAACTCTGTATGTTCCAGAGGAAAGTAGAGGCAAGGAGGGAATTATGAGTACTGTAAACTTCCGCAATGGGGTAGGCGAGAGTTGGTCCCTTTTCCCCTATCAAACTGAAGGAAGTGTTAAACTCCATTAAGTTTATCCTAATAGATGACGAGGTGAAACTATTAGAATGAGCACTGTAAGAGTTAGTGGAAGAGCTGAAATAGCTTTTACCACTATGGTTAACGTTAGAGAGTACGAGAGCTAAGGAAGAAATGAGTAATGTAATTGTGACTAGAATGATTATCCCTTTTTTCATGTTTAAGAATTCGTGATCGTGTAATATAAATTCTCATAAGGACAACGATAACTTACACGTCATTAAAATGTTTGTCATTCTGTCCCTAAAAGGGTGAGCAACTTAACAGAACTAGAAGTCATCAGAGCCTTATTTTCTTTAAAAAAGGAAGGATATATACCTTATTCTTTACTTATTCTTTACTCTTTTCCTCTACTTCTACGACTTTGATCTCGCCCGAACTCTCCTCCAAAGGCCTACCTTTAGTCTCCGGGATTACGAAGTAGGTGAGGACAGCAGCTGCTAAGGCTACTACACTTAATACTCCTATAGCCACATTCAACGGTAAATACGGGAATAGGAACGCAGTAATTACAGCACCAATTCTACCAGCAGCTACAGTGATTGCTTGTACAATTCCCCTTACTTTAGTTGGCGCTAGTTCCACGCCTAACATACCGGCGGCACTGATCGATCCGGGTCCAGCCTGTGAGAAGAAATGCGATAACCCATAGAGTGTGAAAGCTCCTATTACTGGAATTGATGACCTCGTCAGGGAGAACAACATTAGACTGGCAAACATACCTAAGAAGCCCACAGTTTGTAAGGGTTTCCTTCCCACTCTGTCTATCAGAAGGATGGCAACTATTCCTCCGGGGAAGACAAACACGAATTCTACGAGTAAGTTGAAGACAGCACCGTTCTTAATACCAACTGCTGGAGCTATTTTTGAGGGACCAAATAAGATACCAGAATAAGCAACTATGTCAAATAGGAACCATAAAATAGCAGCGGTTATAAATACTTTGTAAAACCTCGCAAAGTAGTCCTTGAAAGTGCGTATGTCCTTGTACTCGCCTTTGACATTCACGTCGGTTTTAGCCAGAGTTTTCACGACTTCCTTGAACGCCTTAGAATCACCTTGAATCCTCAACAAGTACCTAGGTGTCTCTGGGATCTTCCTCCTCAAATATACTACTGCAACAGCTGGTATCGCACCAGCAGCCAAGACCACTCTCCATATTATGCTGTCGCTTATGCCTAAGCTAGTTAGCACCAAGTCTAATGTAGATGCCGTAACAAAACCGAAGCCCCACATCATCCCGAAACCGAATGCGATTAATTTTCCTCTGTCTTTTGCGTTTGAATGTTCTGCCATTATCATAGGTGACAATACGTAGTCAGCTCCCACTCCTACACCTAAAAGTCCTCTAACTAAGACTAACTGTAACGGTGACGTTACTACTGCTTGTAGTAAAGCTCCTATCGTCATTAAAGTTACATCGATACCGTAAAACTTTTTCCTTCCTTTGTTGGCTAAGTAACCGAAAAGTAGGGCTCCTATTGCAGCTCCTGCTAAGGCTGAACCGGTTAGGAGGGAAGACCATAGTTTGTATTCTGGAGAGCCAGCTGTCACTCCGAAGTAAGATAGAACTGTAGTTAAAACCAGTCCTATTGAAGACAAGTCATATCCGTCGGTGAAGACACCCATTCCAGTCGTTATTAGAGATTTTATGTGCCATACATCAAAACTCCTTTGGTCTAGAGGTTTGAACACATCCCTTAAAGTCATACTATACACTACTCCTTCTTTCTTATAAAAATAACCTACTTATTTTATCTAGTACTATATTTAAAGTTATAGAGTATATAGTCGTCTATAAACTATATATTGTTCCTAGTAGATGTTTTTCGGCGTTACGATAAAACGGTTTTAGATTACGCAAAGACTCTGATAGTGTAGGTCTATTTCATATTTATTAAATTTTTAAATAATTTTATATTTCAAGAATTTTTAGGTAAAGTTTTATTTTTTCGTATACAATAAAAGATTTATGATACGGAGGACGCAATTATACGTACCGGCAATATCTGAGAAAATGATTAGGAAATCCGTAGAGCTCAACGCTGATTCAATTATTTTTGATTTAGAAGACGCGGTACCTCCAGAGGAAAAGGACACCGCACGAAAGTTACTATCAAAAGCCCTAAAGGAATTAGATTGGGGAAAGAAGGAATTATGTGTTAGGATAAATCCTTTACAGAGCCCTGAATCATTTTCAGACTTATTAGTCTTATCTAGAGAAGATAAAATAGACTGTTTAGTAGTACCTAAAGCTGAGAATGATCTATCTTTTTTATATAAAGCTACTGGGAAACGGATATTTCCCTTAATTGAAACCGCCAAGGGATTAACCAAGATAGAAGATATAATCAGGTCTGAGGGAGTAGACGGTGTTAGTTACGGTATAGCTGATTTGGCATTATCTTTAGGCGGTGATTATAAGTTTTATGAGGGAAACTTGTATATAAAGACGTTAATAGTTTCGGTAGCGAGAACTTATGATGTTGACCCTGTTGATAAAGTGTTCTTTGATTTAAAGGACATGGAGGGATTTAAGAGAGAATGTGAGGAGGCAAAGAGGTTAGGGTATGTAGGTAAGCAGGTTATTCACCCTTCTCAAATAAGTATAGCTAATGAGGTATTTTCACCAAGTAGAGAAGAAGTGGAATGGGCGTCAAGGGTAATTGAAGCTTATGAAAAAGCTAGGAAGGAAGGTAAAGGAGCGATAAGACTAGATGATAAATTAATAGATTATGTACACTATAAATTAGCTAAAAGGATAATGGAGTTTGGAGGGGAATAAATAGAAACGAGTTGATAGTTAACTAACACATTCCTTTTAACCCTAGTTTGTAATGGAGAATGCTAAAGTGGCCATTTACTTCAGTTAATGTAATTAATTTTTTTCCAAATCTAATAATAGATTATTTACATTCTTAATGTCAAAACTTTCTGACTAAATAAAAACTTTAACTATTACGTATAGTTATTTTATTATGTAGTTATTAGTTCATAGATATTAATATTCGTCCGTCTCTGCTTGGCGAGAACAGTTCCTTTAAAGCTTCTACACCCTCTTCAAGTTTAAACTTTTTCCAGATCTTCACTTTACAATCCCTGCATAGATCTAGTAATTCTAAGAAATCCTTTCTATTACCTCTATTAACACCTAGTATACTAATGTGCTTAGAATATATTTGGTTAAGGTTGACCTTAACTTCAGCACCTAATAGTGTTCCGAAGGTAACTATCTTACCCTTGACTCCTACCACAGCAAGGCTCTTGTCCCAAAATTTTTCTCCCAAAGAGTTAATTACAACATCAGCCATTTTTCCATTTGTAAACTCTCTGACTTTCTCCTCAACTTCCTCATAGTCGACAACTAAATCAGCACCAAAATCCTTCAGCCAAGGTTTTCTAGTTACTGCTATAACCTTAGCTCCGAACTTTTTAGCTAACTGTACAATGAACATTCCCGTATTTCCTGAAGCACCAAAAATGACTACAGTCTGAGATGGTTTTAAATCTGCTTCTTTTAAGGAATGATATGCTGTTAATCCAGCAACAGTTAGGCTTGAGGCTAATTCCCAACTATAATCTTCTGGTAGTTTAAACACATACTTCTCCTCTAGTGATACATACTCAGCCCATCCACCGTTAGTGTCTATACCTATTCTACCTCCGTTTCTGCACACAGTTTCATATCCTATCATACACATATCACAAGTTCCGTCAAATATTCTACCATAAATTACCACCTTATCACCCACTTTCAAGTTCTTTACTTTTTCACCAGTCTTCACTACCTCACCTGCAAATTCTACTCCCGGAATATGAGGTATAGGATTAACTTTCAAACCATTTACCGTATAGTAATCTACTGGGTTGACCCCTGCCATTACTACCTTTACTAAAACCTCGTTGGGACCTACATTAGGGTCAGGATAAGTTGTATATTTTAGGTTTTCTAATCCGTTTCTTTCGAAGACTAACGCTTTCATGAGGGAATTTTAGGTTATAAGATTTTAAAAATTAATTTGGGTTATATCTTAAACTATTCTATATTTATTAAAATAATTTAGATAAATACAGACATTTTAAATTAATTTTAGATAATGTATTAATTACGCAGACTCCTAATGCTCATAAACTAAACTAACTTCTTTCCCTTATTTTGTTTATTTCCTAATGTTTGTCACTGGAAAACAAAGAAGCTAGCTACACCTTCTCCATCAGTTCTAATAACCTCTCACCATGTTTATACCAAGAATACTCTTTTGCCGTTTCCCAAGCTGAATAAATCATCTTCCTTCTCAACATTTCGTCGCTTAAAACTTCATTTACTCTTTCAACTGCTTCTTCCACATCTTTCACTACGAATCCGTTTTCGTAATTCCTTACAAACTCTTTTCCACCTAAGCCATCATTTACGATCACCGGTGTTCCGTGAGCCAATGCTTCTAAAACCCCCATTCCCGGTCCTCTCTCGTTAAAACCGAAGCGTATAAATAGTGACGCCCTCTTGTAAAGGGAGTTCAGCTCATTCTCACTTATCTTACCGGTAACTAGAACCTCTGGGTATTTTCTTTTAAACTCTTCCATAGTGTCTTTTCTAGTCCAAGATCCAGCCATTACAACTTTTCCCTTAATTTTCCTTGCTAATTCACCGTAAAGTTCAGGTTTTCTACCAGCGTCCCACATTGATACGGCAAGGACAATCTTCTCCCTCTCTTGATTTACATTCTCGTCAGGATAGCAGCCTGGATAGAGAACTTCAGATTTAATTCCAAACTCTTTAAGTGTCTCTGCATTCCATCTTGAGTTTGTCATAACAATTTTAGCCTTTTTTAAGATCTTCCACTCCATTAACCTAGGTAGGGAATACTTCAACCCCTTTAAGGGTAAGGACGTCTCATGTAAATATAAAGCATAATCTTCACCGTAAAATATTTTTCTAAGGTATCCTGAAATTCCAGCAAATTGATCGTGGTATAGGGCTTTACCCTTAACTAAACGTACAGATTTCAAGATTAGATCCAGATCTACTGTTGCCTCGTCACCCCTTTGTGGAGCATAGAGCTTTGTTATCTTCCTGAAAAGAGGGGTTAAGAACCCTATCTCCCCCTTTCTCCTCAAATATGTTACGTCGATATCATTTAGGTTATAATCGTTAGAACTTTCTCTCAGTACCAAAAGTTTAGCCTTAGTTACCCTGCTCTCCTCTACAGCTATCCTTGCAACTCCACCGTTCCACAATACTCTGAGTACAATGGTGAAACTCATGTGATTATAAATTAGATGTACAGAATAAAACGTTTGAGATAAAAGCTCTTACTTCCTGCAAAAGATGGGTTTTGCGCTAAACTACAATTCACTTAAATAGTTAAGCGAAGGTTTTAGTATTAACTTCATCTTGAATAATTTCAGCTAGTATGTCAAAGCTAGTCTGGCTTATTAACGGATATACGCGAACCGAAACTTATACCCCATATCAACTCAGGATATGCTATCATCCGTTCCATACCACCTACTCCTAGAGGGCCGTAAATGTGAGCAATAAAAAGGACGAGCGCTATTAGTGAGATAAAACCTAGGAGAGCCCAGAGATAAAACCTAAAATAAATGGAAGAGACTATAGCCGTAATCCCGCCAAAGAGGAAAGTAAACAAGGCTGATATTAAGTGAGGAAAACCCGTGGTCTCAGGAAATATTCCTACTAGCATAGAACTTAACCCTACAATAAATAATAAAACGGATAAAGTCCTTCTATTAAGCGAAAAAGACGATACGATTACTAACAAGCCCATCAGTATTATTGAAGCGTTAAATAATATTGCTGTCTTACCTACTCCTAGGTCGCTAATATAGTTAGAGTGAACGGAATAACCAGGGTAAAGTGATTCACTAATTACCATTAATAGTAGAAACTGAGAAACCCCCAAGAGGATTAAATATCCTGGTATTTTTGTCATTCTTTATACACGTGTGTATTTAGTCATTATTAAACGTTATGTTTGTACTTAATAAGTGATACGACTTGTTTGTCATCAAAGTATAGGATCATGTATAACTGTGCGAAATCGTTAGTGGGGTTCAGAGAAAGAATTTTTTATCTGGAAAAATCTGCGAGTTGAGACCAAATATTAGTTCATTGTAGTTCGAGAATTGATATTGGCGTAAGCGTAAAATGGTCGAGATAAGTTAAGGTTTTTCGCTATATGAACTGCAGTTATGATAACTACCTTGATGTAATTATAGTCTAACTTAAATTAAGGTCTCTGACCATCTCGACATCGATGAGAGGCAATCCTCGCCTTGTTAGGTAGGGTAACTAGTTGAGTTTTGATATTGACAGTTAGTATTGTTAGATCAGATAATACTTATTAGTCAGATTAATCAGAATAATCTTATGGAAATAACAGTTAGACTAGGAAAAAGGAATGCTATTTACATTCCCAAAACAGTAACCGAAAAACTGAACCTCAAGGAGGGAGATAAGATGATCTTAGTCGTGGAGGGAGATAAGATCGAGCTTATACCCCTTAGGAAGCCTTCTAGGTATTGGACTGAGGTAGACCCAGATGAGGTAGAAGAGGTTGGAGAGGAGATTACTAGAGCTCTCGGAATTGATAGTTGATACTTCATTCTTACTACCCTTTGTAGGAATAAAGGTAAGAGGTGTTAAAGAAGATCTACTAGAAGGTAAAACTTTATACTACCCTTCACTTATACTGACCGAACTTTTAGCGGTTATAATTAAGGAACTAAAAAAACTGAGACTAAAGAAAGTCCCAGAGGATGTAATTAAAGGGCTGTCATATATAAATGCTAACGTAAGACTGATCTCATTAGATCAGACTGATATAGTTACTGTGTTTCAAATAATGAACTCAGGGTGGAACGATATATTCGACGCCATTCTTTACTCGGCTTATAAGAGTACTGGGATACCCATGCTTACTATGGACAAGTCTTTTTATAACTTCTTAAGCACAAAAGGACTGGAAACTAGCGGAGTTATTTTAATATAGACCTCTGTGCAGCATTAGCAAATGCCGCGTTATTCTAACTAGGGAACGGGTCTACGATGAAGGAACAATTGGTGAAGCGTGATTAACGACGAACACGCTAGCCCGTCCTCTACTGTTTGACCTTTCTCTGAGTTATAACGACACACAAGGATAATAGTTTTTGAATCCGTTTGTCCCCAGAGGGTCATCCTGATTATTTTAGGGTGAGTCGCCTCTAGAGACTTCCACCTCATCCACCACCCTCTTGGCAGGATTTAGTTTCTCAGCAAGTCTTATGTTTTCCGGCGACTTTATCCCCCACCTACACCTATTACTATATCTGCATCAGCAAGTAAGTTTCGTCTCTCCAACTTTGAACGGGATTATACATCCACGTTAGTAAGGCCCCTTCATAACTAAGTCCTGAGTTATACAGATTAATTATTTACACAGACGAATTTTAAACTAGTTAAAGCATTTTTTAAACTCTCTGACTCCATAAACTTACTCAATGTCATAATCTCAAGTATATCCAACCTTCTTTCTGTCTTCTAACAACTTCTCCCACACCTGAGTTTACAATCTTTACACCTTTTACTAGAGAACTCTCATTAATTCCCTGAGATATTAACGAATTCCTACATGCAATCACATTTATCTTCTTTTCAAGGAGAGGCTTAATAATCCCCTCGTCTATCGTAGCAGTTATTGCAGACTGGTGAAACACTACTTCTACTTCTTCTAATTCTTCTCCCAGATCGTTGATTAGGTTCATGACAGACTTTACAGCTTGGTTTATTTTTTCCTTCTCCGAAACCTGAACCACTACTTTCAAGCTATCCACCTGAAGCCGTACTTAGTGTAAATCTCCTTAACCTTTTCAGATCTCAGGAGTGAAAAGGCTTTTTCAGCCATTTCACTGTGTACCTTCATTAAACCGAAAGCTAGCTTACCTTCCTTATTTGGAGAGGGGACTGAGAACTTAAATTTCCAATAAAGTGCTTCGGTAACCCAGACTACACCTGCATCGATCTCGTTATTCATTAACATTTTAGGAATTTCCCTGTGATGAATCTTTGTTAAGTATACATTCCTTCTTAATAGTTCTTCATAACTACCGCATGTTTCCTCATATATTTCCTTGAATAGTTGCCCTATTCCCTCAGTTATCGGATTAGGTATTGCAATTTTTAATTCCTTCAAAGAACACCAATCATCAACTTGCTTTTTATTATATACAATTGCTAGGGAATTACTTACGTACTCAAAGGTCTTTATCACGTCTAACTCTTTAATCATTAAAGGTGGAAGTGAAACAATCTCAGGCTTATAGTCTATCACTAGATTACCAACCTTTATAGGTGTTCCTTTTGAATGTTCTTTCACTATACCGGGAGGTAAGGTTTCGATAAATGCCGAAATACCGTTGCTATTTAAGAAATCCAGTAGATCAGGTACTACAAACCACTGGTTACCAGCCATGAAGATTTTGAGCCCTTCTATATTTCCCCAAAAGTCGTAGATCTCGTCAAATCCTTGAAGTGTTACGTCTATCATAAGATTAGTAAAATAAATTCTAATGTATTAAACCTTATCTAACTGAGGCATTGTGAAGTGCTCATAAGGATGCATACAAAGATTCTAGGATCAGAGACAAAACAAAAGCAATCAAGATTCATTAGAATGCAAGTTATCACGAGCTTCCATTAATACACAATACGCATTGACCAGGTTTGATATAAAGCTTTATAATTCTTATAACCGCTAACTATCTCATGAGGTTAAGGGATCACTTACCTAAAATTAAAGGTGAAGGAGTCTATATTGACGATTTCACTCCTAAGAACACTTTATACCTTTTCGTAGTGAGATCCCCCATAGCAAGAGGGGTGATAAAAAGAATATCTAAACCTGAAAAAACTCTCTTAACCCTTACTTGGGAGGACGTAAAGGCTTACCTACCCGTAAGGGCTGACCCTGGAACCATGAAAAGCGGGAAGATTGTTAGAATGCCAATACTTGCAGATGGCAGGGTAAACTTTGTAGGTCAGCCAGTTTTAGCCTTTGTTGTAGAAGACAGATATGAAGGAGAAGATATAGCCGAACAAGTCTCTATTGATTATGAAGAACTTCCACCTTTATTAGACATAGAGACAGCAATGAATAGCAAAGACCAAATACATCCCGGTGTGGAGAAAAATATTTCAGTGGACAAGGTCATAGAGGGAGGTCAACTCTCTGCAAAGAAAGAGGCTGAAATAGTAGTTAGTAGAAAGATCTACCAGAACAGAATAGTATCCAATCCCATGGAGCCCAAGGGAGTATTAGTTTATTGGGATGGTGAAAACCTTAACGTTTACGGATCTTTCCAGTCAGCGTTTAGGATCAGAAACGACCTGAGTGAGACTCTTAACTTACAACCTGAAAAAATCAAGGTTTACTCCACTTTAGTAGGCGGTGGCTTCGGTAACAAAGTACCATTATATGCTGAATACGCGTTAGCTGCAATAGCTTCAATGAAACTACACAGACCAATAAAGTGGATAGAAACCAGATCAGAACACCTGAAAAATCCCACAATTGGTAGAGGAGTATTATCAGAGGTTAAGATGTATGCAACAAAGAGCGGGCAGATATTAGGGGTTGAAGGTTATATAGCAGTAGACTTGGGGGCATATAATTTCACAATAAACCCAACTACACCAGAGTTCATAGCTAGACTAGTCACGGGTCCTTATAAGATGAAGTTCGCCTCGATCAGAGCTATCGGTGTATTTACCAATTTACCACCCACCGGCCCTTATAGGGGAGCAGGTAGACCAGAAGCTGCTCTAATTCATGAGACTTTAGTTGAGGATTTAGCCCAAGAAATAGGTATGGATCCAGTGGAAATAAGAAAAAGGAACATCATAGGAGATATGGAGGAATATGTTACGCCTCTGGGAGTTAGGATAGATCCTGCTGGATATATGACAGTACTAAGCACTGCCGAGATTTACTATAGGATGAGTAAAGAAAAATACAAGGACAAAGGTGTTTCAATTGTAGTATTTACAGACATCGATAGACTCTCTCCTGGTGAAGGGGCTAGGGTTAGAATTGAAAACGGTAGGGTTAAGGTATTTGTTGGAAGTGGGCCACACGGTCAAGCGCACGAAGATACTTTTGCAAAATTAGCTGCGGAGACATTGGGGATAAAAGAGGACTTAATAGACGTGATTACAAATACTACAGAAACAGTTAAGGAGGGGATCGGGAGTTTCGGGTCTAGGAGCGGTACAGTGGGAGGATCAGCTGTAATTGAGGCATGTAAACAGTTACTCCAAAAGGCTAACATGCCTATAGATAAGGCCTTGAAGGAGTTGAACGGTTTAGAGGTTGAAGTATTTTACAAGGCTGATGATATTTTCACTCCGGGAGCTCATGTCGCAGTAGTTGATGTAGATAAGGAGACGGGGTTTGTAAAAGTTCTAAAATACTACTCTGTAGAAGACGTGGGTAAGGAGTTGATAAAAGACGAGGTGGAAGGTCAGATAATAGGGGGTATCCTTCAAGGAGTGTCACAAGTCCTTTGGGAACAGACGCCCTATGACCAGTACGGTAACCCATTATTCTACTCAATAGCTGATTGCGGAGTTCCCACTGCAAAAGAGTCGGACTATCAAGTGGAATTGAAAACGCTGACTTTCCCCTCTTCATTACCTACAAAGAGTAGGGGAGTTGGAGAAGCTGGGACTACTGGAGCTTTACCAGCAGTCTTTATTGCGTTAGAAAAGGCTACGGGGAAAAAGTTCTTCAAGACGCCGGTATTGCCATGGGATATCGTGAGTTAACTCTGCAAACAGTAATTACCTAACCATAATCAGTTACGAAAAAAGAAGGTTTTTAAATTGTTTCAGATTTTGCGAACTTACAGTTTGTACGCTAGACCAAAGAGTATTCCTCTCCTTACCTGAATACAATTGCTGAAGCACTTGGTAAAAAGTAGATCTGAGCTAGTTGAGACTTTATTTCAAATTCCCCAAGGTCTATTACTGAATTGAACGCTACACTGCCGATTTTATTTAATAAGAACTTTTTTCTCTAGACTCTAATTATTATACCAAAAAACAAACACAAGTCGTTTAAGAGAGTTTTAAACGATAATGCCAGTAGCTCAATACATGAAAAATCTCATGGTTTTTACAAACCACATAAGCTGTAAAATACGTTTCTGCGTCACGAGGTACTCTCGTCCATCAGAAAGGCGGTTCTTTTTAACAATCTAGCATCGAGAGCAATACTCAGTAAAGCAAAAGAGGAGTTATGATCTTGACCCCGATGATTAGAACTTGATTGTTACTAATCCGTTATTTTATATAGACGGACAAAATAGCAATAAAAAGGTACAGCAAGGTAGGATTATTATACCAAAGGAATGGGGGAATATATCCAATACCGAGGTTTTTATTAGTTTTAAAAGGGAAAAGATCGGGCTTTATCCCCGTGTCCCAAAGATGGTTGACAGCGTTAAAGTAGACGATTTATTGAGTGATCCGCATGAGCTCAAACGTAAAGCTTATTCTAACAAATTCTAATACATTGGTAAAGCCTCAGGTTACGTCGCTCGGTAAGGGAGTTTTCACTGCAGATATTAAAAACGGTTCAGCTATCTATAGCATAGGGCTGACATTACAATTAGCTCTTAAATAAGTCATAACCCTCCTCAAGTACGACTTTAGGGAAACCGCATTATAGAAGATTAGATATTTTGTGACCCTTAAAAAGAGGAATAGTGTGGTGGTTAATAGATGCATACGGTGAATTCTAATTTTAACGTGTCCTCTCTCACTAGAAGCTGGACTATATACGGTCGTTTACCCAGAATTCCTGGTGATAGTTATAAGCAAAGCAAGGAGGCACTCCATACGTTACACTTGGGGTACTTGGAATTATGGGAAAAACGTTGACAAACGAGGACAAATAACTCTTAATTCCTCGTATTTTCATTATTTTGTATGAACAAAATTGTAGTAAAGGATTTAAAAAGACATAGAATTTTATTCTAAGTATCGATAATTTTATATTTCTGAGTAGAATGTGTATAACCGATGGTAAAGGACGAGGAAATAACCGACGTAAAAGAAATAAGGAAAAAAATAGGAGAAGCTACTGCAAAACTTGTCTTTTACATAGTACTCTACGTGGTAGTAGAGGCAATAATCAACAACTTAATTTTTCCAGTTCTAGAGAGATTGTCAGCATCATTACCTAGTATTCCGTACACAAGCAGTTCAACAAGCTCTTCTTCAAGTACACCGTCTTTAGCGGCCTACGAACCTTACGTGAATGTTTTAATATCCCTATTGTTCGGGTACTTCATAGTCCAAGCATTCGCTAACGTCGTGTACTGGAATCTGAGGTTGAAGTACGACCACCCTACGGCAGCCTCAATGAGGAGCGTCTTCAGACTAATAGGTATTGGCGCGTTAGTAGCTGCAATAGCTGGTGGAGTAGCTGGTGGGGCTGCGGGTGTTGCACTGGGCGGATTCATAGGCATTGTAATAGGTTTTGCGTCACAACAAGTACTGGGGCAAGCGGTAGCCGGTCTGTTCATACTCTTAGCGAGGCCGTTTAGGATCAAGGATCATGTTAATGTAGTCGGTGAGGAAGGGATAGTGGAAGAGGTCACTACGCTGTTCACATATTTAAACAAACCTGATGGTACCGTAGTGCTAATACCCAATAACTCTATTATCGGGAACAAGATCTACTTACTACCTAAACAAAAGCAACAACAGAAGAGTTAGCCTTTTGGCGAGTAAGTTAAATACACTAAGAAGATTTTCTTTTCCTTTCTCGGACAATTTGTAGTAGTTTTATGTCCACACGTTAATCTCTCTTGCCGCTTTCCTATAAACCGTGAAGTGTATCGAAAGTGCGGGCTCATCATCTTACCACCAACAGAAGTAATTGAACCCTGATTCGAAAAGCTACACCAGTGTAAACACTCCTAGGGAAATATTTGTCCGTAAATTCCAAAAGAGAAAGTTTTTCCATGAATAGTAACGTTAACCCTTACTTTCCCAACGTTTCGTAACAAGTCGTTTTTAGTATCGAGAAGTTTAAACCCTACACAAATTTCGAACCCTGTTCACTCTTCTCATACAGTCCTCACTCTAATTAGGCTACAAAAATATACGGTCTAATATCAGACCTACCGCTGTAAATGTTATTGTCAGTAAACACATCGGGTTTAAAGAAGATCGGTTTTTCTACCTCAAACTCCCTCATTACACTCCTAATCACGTCTTTGACCTTCATTACCAGCTCGAAGTCAAGAACTGAAGGTACGTAAACTATTACCGGTAAATCCCGGCTTTCAACATTGTTCGTAATTTTCGCCATGTAACCCAAATCACCCAACCTATCAACGAGCGCAGAGAAGAAGCGGGGATAAATTTCCTTTCGTACGAAGACCATCCACTTACCGGACAGACTCTCGCTTAAGGAGGCAGTTAAAAATTCCTCGTCTTCAACTAGGGATACCAATTCCAGCTTATCCGAGATCATATCGAGGAATACCTTGAACTCTTTTTCAAGAACTTCAATCCCGCTCAGTGAGGAAATTGCTAAAGTGAGTAAGTCTTCTCCCTTTTCCATCACTTCCTTACTTACCCTTAACGATCTCGACTCTAATTCCAATGCTTTTTTACTTGTGTAAAATAACCACCCTCTTTCATACCTGAAACCCCTTTTATACGCAGTGTTTAGTAACTTCTCAAACATTGACCTCAACGGTTCTTCAATCGCATCCAACCTAAACTCCCAATCCGTTATGTAGCTGAGCCTCATGTGGATCATAAAGGTCTTCTCCACCAACGATTCCACTTTTTCCACTCCGTTCACCTTAGCAAGTTGAATTAGTGCTTCTTTATCTTGGTGTTTTATTCTAGCGTACCCTTGGTGTTTTGCTAAATGACACCTGCAACAGAGGGTCCTCAGACCTCCCAACACTGCCATCCCCTTATTACCCTCTATGTAATATCTCCATTCCTCATCTACTTCCTTTCCCTCCTCTCCACACACCTCACAATGTTCTTCTTTTTGTCCGAACCAGAAATAGTTTAACCTCCTTACTATGTCTTCGCATTCATCACATATAGCAGAGGCTACGTAAGGATTTAATCTGGCAAACCCGGCTAAGGAATAACTCCATAATGGTGCAGGTACCAGTCTAGGACAAAGTTTAGGTAGGCTCTTACAAACGTCCTCATAAGCTTCTTGCATTGCTTAGAATGATGTTTCAACAGATTAAATTATTTTGCACAAGGATCAACTCCTAAACTCAACGAACTCTCTAACATCCCTTCTCTCCAGCTCGTACACCGGGTATTCATCCGTAGGCACGTATTCTAAGGGGTTAACTCCTTTTACTTCTATTAATCTCTCCTCCCACTTGTCCAACAACTTTTCACCAAACAGCCTTTTGAAGGAGTCCTTCTTCGAAAAGGCTTCGTTTAGTGAATAGAGCTTCCTCAACGTCTCGTTGTCCTTGACGTCCTCGATATAAACGTGTAGATGATAACCATGTTGAGTTTCTATTACAAACCTCACCGGAACTCCTTCTAAAAGTGATAAGAACTCCTTGTCCTTAGTGTCTACGTCCACCATTATCACGTGTTTCTTAACAGCCTTAGCCACATTAGAGAAGGCAATTGAGAAGACATCACCTCTTAATAACTCACTTTCAGCCTTCCTTAAATCACCCTTCCTGAGAGAGGCGAGGACTATGTTCATCTTTTCCTGAATAAAGGTCGTTGACACGAGGTAAGAAAGTTTAAGAAAGTCCACCGGGTTAAGGTAGTACATTACTTTGACATCTTGTTTAGGCAGGGGCTTTCCGTCTACGGTGAGGTTGCCACATTCCTTGACTGCAATCGCCTCTCTTACCGCCTCAAGAAAGTCCTTAGACCAATATCTCCTTATTATCGAATGCCTCTTAAGTTTAGGGAATTCCTTTGTCTCATCACCTCTGAATAGTAGTACGACGACGTAATAGTCACTTTTCCCGGGTTTAGGTATCTTCGCGGAGTACTCAGCCAATGAGAGTCTCTTCACCATACTTAGTCACTATTTCTTTCCAGGCAGTTCAGGGATGAACGGTTCCCTTTCAAATCTTGCTCTTCCTCCATCGAAAGTTACCTTTATCAATTTGCAGTTCACACAAGGAGTTTTGGACTGAGGCTCTTTCACCAATTCTCCAGTGATTAAGCTGAATACCGCGTGGTGAAAAGGACACTCTATCTTATCTTCAAATATTTTACCTTCACTTAATGGTCTCTTTTTGTGGGGACAACCGGCTAGCCAATAATATTTAACACCGTTTTTTCATATACCACTACTGGGTAGCCGTCGACGGTTATGATTTTGACCATATCAGTGAATACGTGATTAGGTAAAAAAGAGTTTGGATTTTCCCTATTGTATGACGTGTTTACCCGTGGCCTAACTTTTCCTTTAATCTGATTTTGCCGAGGCTCTCTTAAGGGATCGTACATCCTCACCCTTGACTCCCTGGGGGTAGTTGAGGAAACACCATTATCCGCGATTTTATTACTCCCAAGACCTCGTGAAGGTGCTTGTCATTAGTTAGGAGAACATCACCAAATCAAAGTTTATTTACATATGGCATGTATACATATATATGAAGACGATAAGTTTAAGGAAGAAAAGGTTAGAAAGGTATTTCAGCACACTTAATAAGGAAGATGCTAAAGAATTAATGAAGAAGATTAAGGAGATGAGGGAGAAAAACGATGAAAGTATTAGTAGAAAGCTCAGCAATTATTGAGTATTTAAAGGGGAATGAAAAAGTTAAGGCTGAGGATTTTTTACGTGAGTTCCCTAACAGTCTTTGAGGTTTTATTAGGCAAGATTGAAGAAGGTAAAATTCTTGATTTCTTATCGGCATTAATCTCACTAAGAGGTTAAGGGTAAGCTAATATGAAGATTTCGACATATTGATTTCCGCTCAAGCTATTAATAAGGGCTTAACTTTGGTGACTTAAAAATTAAAGAAGAATGAATTAAACAATTAGTCCTTGTTAACTGACCTCCTCTCTGCCTTAGGAGGGCTAGGTTCCCCTCTCATCGATTTGCCTTTACATCACATACGCCTTTTTTAAAACACCAAACCGCTTTTAACACTATTTCTTTCAATATATCAACCATGAACAAAAAGCTATTAATCATAATAATAGCCGTCGTAATAGTGATAATCCTAGCCTTTTTACTCCTTAATCACCACGGAGATAAGCCAAGTAAATTACCAGAGACTCAAACAACTACAGTGATTTTGAATACCACGACTTCACCCACTACCACCATACATTTGGTTTACACAAACTCGACAACCGTAAAGACAACGAGTTACACCACCTCAGTATCTCTAGTACTCCGTAATGATACATATTTCCTCGATATACAAGGGAATAAAATTCCAGCGAAAGCTTATCTATACTATTTATCAGATAACTTGAGCTTATTTGGCGTTTTTAACATAACTTCAAACGCGACTTTACTTCCGTTAATAGAACATAATGGCTTGCCTTTTCCACCAGGGAGATACACCCTAGTTGTAAACGGTACCGGGCTTACGCTTAACTTCAACTTTACCTTAAACGTCTATACCGGTGATATCATATACACTAACGGATCTTATTCGATGATAGTCCTACCTCAACCACCGTTAAAGATTATTATAAACAACACGACCTACTTGTTGAGTAACGCTTCTGGTACTTATAATGGAGTAATATTGGTCAAAGGATACATACCTCCTACTACTTCAATAGAAATTTACAACGGGGTACAGTGGATAAAAGTTGAGGTAGTTTATATTCCACATATGGTGTATTTGCCTTATTCTGAAGTCTTCGAAAAGTCGAGTTAACAGTTTTTTAAAGACAATTATAAAGACAACAGGTAATTAAAAGACTACACTGTTAATAAAGGCTAATTTATTAGTGAGTCAGCCAACTAGTTTTTAATGTCAACTGACCTCGAGTTACACGAGTTCCTCCTTTCAAGGAAATACATCACTCTTACTTCAGCTTTGTATCCCGAAGGAATATCCTATGTGAGAAAAATTAAGCTAATCCTTGTAAGCAAAGACTATTGCAGAAACGCCTTCGAAGACGTTGATAAGGTCAAGGAAGAGGAGGCAGTAGTTTTCATGACTGCCGCGAGGAAATTCCGTTTTGAGAGGAGGGAGTGGGGAGAGTTATTCATTTCAGCCGGAATTGATAAGAGCGGTGAGGACGCGGGGTGTACTATTAATATAGGGGCTTTCGTGAACTACCCTCTCTCTGTAAACGGGTTAGTTGACCTAGTCAGAACTGTTACAGAAGCCAAGAGTGGAGCATTAAGACAATTCAACCTTACGGGAACTGTGAGTGATGCAATCGCTGTAGGAGCCTTACCCGGTAAGGAGTTTTTTGCGGGACCCGGAACAGTCATCGGTAAGAGTGTTGCCAAAGACGTTAGAAATATGTTGAGAGAACTGTTAATAACTCCTGAGTAACGGAGCTGCAAAAGATTATCAAAATGCAATAGTTTCAAAACTCCGTAGACTTGTCACTGTTCTTTCATCATGTGGAGATACAGCGTCGTTATAAGTTACGAAAATATTCACTAAGAGCACTCGTAATAGAAAGGGAAATTACGCAACGTTAAAACGATAGTCCCAAAATGACAACGCCTGCTTTAAAAGGACTATTACCTAAAACAACATAATTCACTCCAACGCTTTAAATATTTTATACTTCAAGCAAAATAGTTAATTATGTGTATTTATAAATTTTTCATCATTACTAGAGATATAATCAATGAGGACGGGATAGTGCTTAGGAGCGAAGAATTCAACAAGATTTCCTCTGACGTCTATTTACGTGTTCTAGCAGGAGACATTCCGGTAAGTAAAAGCTACTATTATAGAATTTTAAGAGAGCTCAAGGGACTAGGACTTATCAAAGATAAGGCTATCAATTTCAAGTTCATCTTACCTTTCAGTGTAATTCAGGGAGAACTAAAAATAGAGAAGAAGATAATACTGGTGGACAAGAAAAGAAGAGCACTGATTTTCGTTGACCTTTCCTCACCTCACTGTCCCTCTTGCCCGTTACTCGACGAGTGTATCCAATCTGTATCCTTGGGTAAAGTTAAGGTGTACCCGTGCTTGTCTTGGAACGAGCTTATAACGTGTGTTACGTCAAAGTTTCTTTTGAGAGCTAGAAGTTTTAAAGGAGAACTTAGGCACAGGAGTACTCGCCGAGCTCTATGATATAGCTATCTTGTTAGTCATTCTACTTGGTCCTCAAGTCATATTGTCCATTGCCCTCTTTTGCGTTCTCGTATACATAGACCTCCTTTTTAGTCGCAACTTCTTCATTAGACGTATACTCTGTATCTGAGATGAATAATGAGCAGGGTAAAGTCTCAATACTTTTGTAATGTAAAGCTCAGGATCTCTCATCTCTTCTCGGCTTTAACAAATCCCTTGCTAGTTCGATCACTTTCTGCTTAACCACTCCATCATATTTGTCGATTCTCCCTATGTAGTCCTCGAGTAAGGGATCTATAGGTAATTCAGTGTATTCAAGACCGTATTTCTTCACTAACTCGTTAACTGCTCTTTCGTCACCGAAGGGTCTTACCTTTTTGCCTCCCTCACAGTCGTAATAAGCCATGTTGACCACGAGGTGAGGTCTTTTCCTCTTTTCGGTTAGATACCTCACAAGATACTCAACTACCTTTACGGAGACTTTTGAAGGGGTCGTTACCACTACTGGTACGAAGTCTGTTAAGTGCTCGAGAAGTAAGACCTCATCTCCCAACCCCGGTGGGAGGTCAAACACTACCACGTCGTTGATTACAGAATACGCGATGAGTGACTCCATTACGCTCCTATTGTTAGAGCCCGACAATATCACGTATTTGTCTTTAACGACCCCGCCCAGACTGATCACTCCTAAATTCCCTATCGTAAAGGGCTCTATCCCCCTTTTGGTCACCTCGTGGAGCTTGTTTTCTAACCCAAATAGTTTAGTCACTGCCATTGTGTGTATGTCTAAGTCAATAAGCGTAGTAGGGTTAGAGGAGGATATAGCCAAAGAGAGTAGTGCGGAAATGAGGCTTTTCCCAACTCCTCCCTTAGCACTCATAACTGCTATAGTCTTCTTACCTGAGAGTTTACTTTTAGCTAAAACTTCAAGGGGTTCCATTTACCTCTACCCCTTTTATCATTATTTCCTGAGAGCTAACCTCGATATCATTAGATCCACATTTGGGACACTTGATGAAAGCTGGGGCTAAGCCTGACATTAAATGGAGCGGATATTCCTCCCCGAACTCGTCCTTCACTTTTTCGACCTCATTGATCACTTCTCTTATGGTGAAGATATTTCCGCAATTCCTACACTTAAATACCGGATCTTTGAATGAGATTTCCAAAACGCTGTTTTCAGCTATCGTTCCCTTCTTTAATGTGTCGTAAGCTTCTTTCAGGATGTCAGCTTCGAGGAATGTGAATGAGGGGATAGCAACCTTAACTCTTTTGACTGAGTTAATGTTATTCTCCTTTGCCCAATCTATTACACTCCTCAAAATCCCTTCACCGACAGACCACTCATGCATAGTGTATAAGTGTGTAAATTAACTTATTATTTTTTCACCATTAAGATATGCCCGGAGGCCTCGCTTTTAAAAGCGGGGAGGAAGGGTATAAAAACTTATCATGAGTCCCCCGTTAAGGGAGGAAGGACATAAAACACTTATAAGTTTGAACTCCCTAGACTGTACGGGGGGCGAGGTTGGAGAGGGCTTCAGACGAATACTACAGCACAAGATACGCAAAGTACTACTGCGGGTACCACTTTGTATGGATTCCCAGATATCGAGAGAATATCTTAGTAGATTCAGTCGCTGAGAGACTAAAGGAGCTAATAGTCCAAATAGCAGAACTGGACTTAGGTTGCTCAGTTAAAGCACTAGAAGTTACGTCTGATCATGTTCATCTGTTTGTTGTTTGCCCTCCCCGCCTCGCCCCCGCAGAGATAATTAAGCACATTAAGGGTAAATCAGCGAGACTGCTAATGCAAGAGTTCCCGGAGCTGAGGAGTAGAGTTGGAGATGGTAAGCTATGGACTAGGGAGTACTTCGTCTCAACGGTTGGACATGTGAATGAAGAAACAATACAGAGATACATAGAACAGCAGAGAAAGAGAGGTGACGACAATGCCGAGGAAGAGAACTAGGAAGAAGGGTTTGAAGAGGACTGTAATAGTTGAGATTATTGTAGATGAGCGGATTCATGACGTTCTGCTCTCTATCGCAAACATACTCGCAATGGCTTATAATGAGATAAACTACATGCGGAGAAAACTGTTCTTCGACAAGGAATTGACGCCTGAGGCTATGAGGCAAACATATAACGAGGTATATAGGAAGTATGCAGATGAGTACAAGACCGCCGATGGGCATTGCCTCCTCGGTTCGAACACTTTGCAGGCAGTGCTTAACTTGAGCGATGATAACTGGAGAGCGTTTTTTATGCTGCTTAAGGAAAAAGAGGTGTTACCGAGTTGGTTTGAGGTCAACCCGCCAGGCTATAGTAAGAGTGGCAAAAGGAGAATACCATTCATAAGGCTGAAGTCTAGACAGTGGGAGTTGAGCGGTGATACCATCATCATCAAGGGCGTTCCAGCGTTTGGGCTGAGAGCAGTATTGAAAATTAAGGGAAGGGTTCACTGGAGTGGCGAGAGAGGGGAGCTGATGCTGAGGTATGATATAGATAGAAAGAAGTGGTATGCGTATATGCAGTTCTACGGCACAGAAAAGCTATACAGTGATGGTTGGAGAACAGTCCCTCTGCCTCTCCCAGGCTCTGGTATTGCTGGCATTGATCTTGGGGTTAACAACCTCTTCGCAGTCTATGGCATAACCTCTGATGGAAAGCATGTTAGTGCTCTTTTCAACGGCAGACCTCTCAAGTCGATCTGGTTCTATTGGAAACATAAGATATCAATGCTCCAATCCTTGCTGAGCGGGCTCAGAACAAGCAGAAGACTTAGATTGATGCATAGAAAGGCGAAGATGCAGATGAAGAACTATATAGACCGCCAGATCAGGAAACTTTATAGATGGTTGAGGGAACATGGAATAGGCACTGTTGTGGTTGGGCTTCCACATGATATTGCCCATGAAAAAGGTAATGAGTACACTGAGAGGATATGGATGTATGGCTACATTCTGAAGAGGCTCAAAGAAGTTGCCGAAGAGGAGGGCATGGAAATCCGGCTTGTGCCCGAGTCGTATACCTCTTCAACATGTCCTCTACACGGTAAAGACTGTGGAAAAAGGATATTGAGAGGACTATTCAAGTGCACAAAACTGGGCAAAGTGTTCAATGCCGACTTGACAGCAGCATACAACATCCTTGTGAGAGGAATCTCCATAACCCCGAGTCCCCGCAAAAGGGATAGGGGTAATGGGTTGAAGACCCAGCCCGAGGCTGAATCAAAAAAATGTGGCTCCAAACCTCCCCGCTCTGGCGGGAACTCCCGCCCTTTAGGGTGGGGAGGAGGTCAGCTAGCATCGGAGACACTGATGTACACAAGCTCCTACTACGCAATGAAGTACTCATTGTTGAAAACTTGTCTCAAGCGGTTGGTAGGGTCTTTCGTGTACTTCCAAGCTTTACCCTTAAACATTGTAGGGGTTGACGGCTCACCCGTGAGGGCTATAGCTATGATGAGTGAGAAAGAAATCAGAGAAGAAATTATGGCCTTCTAAGATTGTGTACCCACAGCGTTAACTGTAAATCTAATGATCGTCCCTCCTGCAGAAGCAGTAACTATCACTCTGTACATAACACCTTGAGTTATAGGTAATGGGTTAAAGTAAGCTACCACATTAACAGGCTGATTAGGTTGTATTATTTGTGGATTAAAGGAGCTAGTACTTACGTTCAACCCCTCAATAGTGGCTGAAAGTAGTTGAGCTAACACATTTGAATAAACTTGGAAAGTTAGGACACCGTTAGGGCTTATAGTACCTGAAGGTTGGGATTGGTAAATCACTATTGGAGCATTAACGGGTTGTGGACTCAAGCCTTGCATTAAGCTCACCCCGCTCCTAACCTTCCTTATTATCTCTCCCATCCCAATGTAAGTCAGTATGAACCCTATGAACGCTAAGATCGACGTCGCTATTAGTATCCCTCCAACCTTAGTGGTAGTAGACCCGTATAAATTCCCGACATTATAAAAACCAATGCCTATTAAGATGTTAGCCGTAACAGTAAAGAGGGTGATTATAAAATCTAGTAAGTAGATTGCGCCGAGTGAGCTCGATATACCGACTAAAACTGAGCCACTACTTAATGAAGCAGCTATACCTAGACCTATTACTAACACTGGTAATAAGAAAGAAAATAATAATGCAATTATCCACAAAGTAGTCCCAGTCTTCCCTACACTTACACTCTGGCTCACACCAGAAAGAAGAGAAAAGCCTGACCTCAAATTAATTATACCCAGAATTCCAATTATTAAGGCTACTATGAAGAGAATTATAGCTATACCAAATATTGAAAGTGCAGCTGAACTTGAAGAATTCGTTAGAACTGATGTAGAGTTATACACTGATGTAGAGTTATACACTGTAAGAATTGAAGCCCCGAAACCTATTGATATAGCTACAACAAATAACGCGGCGAAAATTGCTTCTAGAAATGTGGAGAATATGTAATAAAGTGACCCTTTTTTCAACTTTTCCAGTCCGACCAATTCGACATTGTAACTCATTGATTATGTCTCTCATTCTAAACTAATAAATTAAATTGGTAACATAGACGATGATATTTATTTTCTCTGACTCCTTACGGAAGTCTAAGACATGACAATAAATTCGATATTAAACTACGTAAATATCTTATTTCTTCTCTGAGAGTTAATATTTTGCGCAAGGAGTGGTTTAAAGATTTTCCTAAAGTTTTTGTTAAAAAAATCTGATTACGAACAAACTTTTGCAACTCGTGTCCAACTGTGTTAAATACTCTGTAGGATCGGGGAGTATGCTGTAAATGCATCTTAAATCTTAGTAACTTACGCTACTGATCATTAACTATGCCAACAATAAGTATAAGGATTGATGAAAAGTTAAAGAGGAAAATGGACGAGCTAAGCTACATAAACTGGAGTGAAGTAATAAGGAGAAAAATAGAGGAAGTAATTGAGGAAGAGGAAAAGAAAAAGAAGGATTAATGAGGCTTCATTGAGGTCTCATGAGTTCTTCCTTAATTACGGAGGCAGAAGATCAGAAGAGACAATTAGGGAGTTGCGTGTCAAGAATTGGCAGTAGTCGACGCTTCAGTAGTTATAAAATGGATTTGCTAATGAGCATAACAGCGTCGAAATAAGGAAGAACTGAAAGAGGTGTTGCAAGAAAAGCCTGAGGAGCTACAACGGTCGAAATAAGGAAGAACTGAAAGGACTTTTATTATAATATAATATATACACCGTTAAGTCGAAATAAGGAAGAACTGAAAGACACCGGCGGTATACCTCCGGTACAGAAGGATTGGTCGAAATAAGGAAGAACTGAAAGTGCTGAGCATCGAACTCGTATTTTAGAACTCTTAGTCGAAATAAGGAAGAACTGAAAGTTATTTCATTTAATATCATCAATATATTTGCATTCGTCGAAATAAGGAAGAACTGAAAGTTAACTCCATAATTTTGCTTGTCTCTAACTTTTCTGTCGAAATAAAGAAGAACTGAAAGTGACTATAGGCCTTCTTACCGTATCCTCTATAAAGTCGAAATAAAGAAGAACTGAAAGGTTAAAATTTTGATTTCCGTAATCTCATTCAAGATGTTTTTCACGTTCTCTAAGCAGTCACGATAACTAACACAAATTTCATTATCACGTTTCCACATGTAGGTAACATTTTTCTCAAACCCTCCGTGGGCAAATAGATTACGCTTGTTAGGCTCACATTCTTTTACCTTCTCTTCCAGCAGGATTTCAGCTAAAAATTTCGGGCTCAGAAGTTAATTTGTCCCTATTTCCCTCTAGCTTATCAATCTCGTTCAATACTGCTGACCTAATTAGCTCAGACGTATAGTATTTCTCAGTTAAATCCCTGATATCACTTAACTTTACGCAATTTTCTTCAACTTTTCTACTTCCAATTATCTTGCTGAGTACTTTTAACAATGCGTGTAGGTAGCTGAGTTCTATATCCATCTTGTCTTTATATACTAAAGTGGTTCCCTCCAAAGCTAAGTTAATTGACGGTTGACCGTAATCTAACACCTTAATCCTCTGTTCCACGCTTTCCATGCACTTCATTATTTCATTCTTATTCATTAATAGGAATAGGAAGATCCCTGAAAACAGTGCGTTGGCTGAAGGAAGTATTAATTCCTTGTCGCATTTCAGCTCCTTGGACAATTTGTTAATTATCAAGTTCTTTATGTTACTCTGTAAGAAGGGAGTTAGAACAGCCAGCAGGGAAATTCTAGTATTAACCTTTTCCTCAAATACCTTGCTAATGTGATAAGGTCCTTCGCTTTTTCCTATTACTGGCTCCGAGTTGTAAATCCTAATTGTCAAGTTCTTTTTATCAATTGCATAAACATAAGATGCTAACTTTATTGCCTCCGTAGCCAATAATGGCATATAATTCACTCCGTGGGTTATGTCAATGTAAACCTCATCAGGATTATTCTCCTCAAGGATTTTCAGGGAGTTATAGTACACGTAGTTAAAGTATAGGGTAGTCTTTCCGTCCACCTGCCTGACTTTATTTCCGAATACATTAGGTGCTACCAGAACATCCTCCCCCTGGAGTTGCAATTCCTTCTCCACAATCCTCTTAACCTCATTTGAACACTCAAGGTATAGTGACGATTGATCCGGTTTACTAGTGTCTTTACAAAGACTTAACCCGGCATAAACTACGACCTTATCTATGTTTAAAGCCTTTTGGATAGCTTTGAAACTTGCCTTTGTCTTGCATTTCACCTCTTTTCCTTCGCTTTCAATTTCGACAGCATTACTCTACCTCCCTATAACCACTAGGATCTCCTATCGGCGCGAAGAGAATTTTCATAAATAGAAGTTATCATTTTCAATATTTAAATAACAAGTGGGACAGTTTGCTTAATTTAGATAAGACACTACTGTCAAGTGAGAAGCAGAGAGATTACCTTCATGTAGGGAAAAACGCGAGTGAATCTCTTTCTTCTAAGACTCTTTGAGTTTTTAGCCAAATCAGTAGTAGATTGGCGCATTTCTTCATACTAGGTAGGTTTTCAACTCTTAACATTACAACGTGTTAGCATGATAAACTGCTGAATAGGTGTAATTTAGGAGAAATCATAACTAAACTTCAACTGATTACAAGGGATCGCATTTGGAAATGATAGCAGAGAGTTAACTTTCGTGAATTCCCGTTTCAAATGAAGAGTCCTATGACCTTCACCTCTTTACGTTCCTGAAAAGGCTGTAAAATACGATTGTTGAGGTGAAATATAAAGCCCCGGTTATCAAAAAGGGCAAAACCAAATTCCCCTTATTAAATAAATAACCTCCTAAGGAAGGTGCAAAAGCCCTCGGTAGAGAATCAATTAACTGGATAAGACTACTCGCCCTACTCCTCTCGTCCCTAGGTATAAGACTCATCACTAAGACTGGTGAAGCCATATTCATCAGAGCATTTCTCAGGACGTATATTACTGAAGCTACAAAAAACGTTGGTGAGAAGGGGAGGACGAAGAGTAGTAGCGTTGCAACAACGTGAGTGTAAACTATTGTCTTAACCATCCCCAATTTCTCAGATAGCTTTGAGGAATAAATTACCGCAAGGGCTAACGTCAGCTGAGAACTCATGAAAACCGGTGAAATATCTGACGCCGTTACGTAAAACCTAAGCCTGAACCATAAGGACATAAGGGGCAGGATCAGCCCCGCACCAAATCCGATCAAAGCTTCCGGTAAAAACTTACTTATTGTGGGAAGTGAGGATAACTTAATTACGTTAATTAAGTTAATTAACTTAATTTTCCCCTTATAATCCTCCCTTACCGTGAACAAAAGCGAAAAGGAAATTAAGGAAACCACAAACTCTAAGAGGAATATCTGACTATAACTTAAGAACAAAGGGAGTGAAGAGCCGAGAACACTGAAAAGGATGTTTAAAGACGTCTGATAGCTATAAACTCTTTCAAGGTTTTTAGCCTTATCAGCTATAATCGCACTGATCAACGACCCACTACCCCACCCTACCATAAAGATGTATGCGTAAACGAACTTCAGGTAAAAGAGGAAAATGAATACAGCCGATAGACCCCTACTTAGCAAAGCGAATTTCTTTCTCCCGTACAAGTCCCCTAATATCGAGAATATAAAGCCCTCTACAGACGAGACTAAGATGGATAAAGTAAACAGGACTCCGATAAACAAGGGAGAGTAGTGAAGGGAGAGTAAGTATAACGATACTACTACTGTGTTAGCCCCCCAAATTATACCGCTCATCGAGGTAGAAAGAATAAGCCTATAAACATCATCCATATTACTGCTCAGCTCTTAAAAATTGTTCGATCGAGAAGTTCTGGGGTCATGAGGAGATTATAACAATTTTCAAATCACCAGGGTACTAAAATCCTTTAGGTTCAAGAGAAAATTAGTTTAGTAAATATAACTTTTTCCTCACCAAGGTGCCCCTATACTCGTAAACTACTAAATGGACCAGCAAAAGGAGAAAACACTACTTGTAAACAAAACAACGAGATATCACCATAAGCCTTACGAGCCTACCTTGCCCACAACTCAGAATAACTGGTGATCAAGATAAACTGCATCTTTGAGTCTTCATTATTTCGACACGATACTGAGAATAGACAAGATAGGAGAGAAAACTTTCCTTTCCCTTATTTCAACTGTTTTACACGGTTTACACAATAGTTTTTCTCATCTTCTTCTTTCAGTTCATCATTATTTCGACCCCACCCTAAAGGTGGGGGCTTTCAACCTTTAAAAAAAGTGTATCTTATGAAAATGAAGTGGGATAGGTGTAAACAGCATAAGGCGTCACTATTATTTCTGTTGTAAACGTGTACCCATTAGATGTAGTTAAACCAATGTTCATTTCAATATATTCTATTTGACCACTATTTAGAACAGATGCGTCATTAATATTTTGAATATTAGGTGTTAATATCCCAGTAACAGGTATTGAGATTGTAATCGTTTTAGTTACGTTTTGTAGTGGGGATACTACTAGAGGTGGATTTAAAATTACATCACTAACTCCAAGATAGTTTACATAGAAGGCTTGTTCGTTAGGTGTATTAACAATTGAATAGTACTCATAAAGTTTTAATGCTACGGGCATACTTGTAAATACTTCTGTTACATTAGTTGGGTTTTCGACCTCAAATTGCAATCTCAAAACTATTGGAGTAACAATCGAGACTTCACCCGAAGATGACGGACCAGGTATTATATACCCATTATTGTTATTGATATTCCTAGGATTAATAGATAATATGTCGAATGAAAGTCCACTCCCTAGTTTTATGTACTCGTTAGGAGCTTCGAAATATAGATTACCATCTATAGTTCCATCGAAAACTTGAACTGAAAGACCTGGATTAAGTATACTAGAACTTTGGTAAAATACTACTTCTGTGTTGCTACTAGTTGTAACACTACCACTAGCACCATTAACAATTGCCTCACCGTTCAGCTGATCGACACTGACGTTGTAAGAAGACGTTGGTGGCAAAATCATGGATGGGGTCAATTCTGATGATGCGTTTAAATAGCTCACTTTAGAACTGCTAATACTCGCACTTGCTATAACTGAGTTTAATCGCATTTCTCCTACTTCCCCTATATTTCCGGCTACATATCCTCCTAGGTATAGGTACTGAACTCCTAACAGTTGACTGATATAAACCTGGTTAAACGACATTGTATTGATATTGCCTACTAACGTTCCATTACTGATAAATCCCGAAATTTTTATATTATTACCCTTTAAAGTTTCAGGTTTACCATTAACATACCCCTTGAAGGTACCGTTAAATACACCATTTACTGAAACATTTACAATTACTATATTTACATTTTTAGCATTTGATAGGGTAAATTGAGACGTTGGGGGGAGTTGGAAATTGTAGTAACTTCCGGGTAAGAAACTTATATTCCCAGTGAAACCTACTAAGTCCTTTAGCGTCGCATTAATGAAACCACCACTTAATGTTATACCTTGAGCCTTTCCGTTTAACGATATTGAGTTGGGTGAAACGAAATATCCGCTTAGCTGACCCGAAATTTCGAGATAAGCGTTAGTAAAACTGCCGTTAAAATATCCGTTAAATTTAGCAAGTGGATTTGGTAAGTTTGTTGGGAATAATGAGTTAGTAGTGAACCCTATAGGACCATACCAATTCAAGTCCAATTCAAGTGTTTTATTTCCTGGGCTAGCGGCCAAGAGTGGAGACCCAAATAGCCCGTTAAAACTCACTGTGCCTCCGTACTGCTCCAAGAACTTTGCTAATGGTTCTCCATTATTAGGCAATGGAACTTGCTCGAATTGCGGCTTTTGTATCACCGTCAATGACTTGGGAACTACTGAAATGAACGCTAGCGTTGGTTTCAGCAGTCCCGCTAGATTTAATAAGGATAAATACGTCGGTGGATAGGCGTAGATTATATTACCATATTGGGTGACTACTGCAACAGTCACTATTTTACTAATATCAAGTTTGTAAATTGACGCTAAGGGAATTTCTATTGCCTTATCGTAACCATAAGTTGCATTAGCTTCACTTAAATTTACTATTAAGTGCGTTGGCAGCACGAGCCATTGTGAATTATTGTAATTTATTAAATAAGATTTAATCACAACTGGTATAGGAGGATTTGTCTTACTGGTAAATATAATATATAACCTACCGTTAGTGTAAGCTAAATACAATGGAGGTAGGGCGGGAGAGGGTTCTGTAGGATTATACACGAGCTGAAACTCAGAAAGTTGCTGTTCAGCAAGATTTTTATAACTACTAGCGCTCTCTTGTGCCTGGGCTTGTTGCGTTGGAAGTGATAGTAAATAAAGTCCTAAGGGTACTAATACTGCAATTAATAGAACTAGTAGTATAAGATATCCAATTATTTCAGATAACCCTTTATTTAATCTTTTAGCCATACATAACCCACCTCCACCAAACCCTTCTGAGTTGGGATAAAAATCCAAACAATTGCGTCATAACCATTAGGGATACTTACTAACTGGGTAGCACCCGTAACACTTTTCCAAATGGGGACATTACCCGCATATAACTCATGTAAAGAAGTTGTATAGAGCGTGACAGGAGTACTAGTAGGTATTGTACCGTTAATTTCCACTGTAAAATTACCTTGGTATGGTGAAATCTGGTTGCTACCGTACAGTGATGGGTTTACTGCAACTGCTGTTAAATATATAGTCCCATTATAGTTGAAATCAGTAGGTACTATGACTATAGAATAATAATTTCCAGTGCTTACAGCTACAGTCTTGCTGATGTATAAACCTTGAGCTACATCACTAGCGTAACTAGAAATAGCCGAACTATTAGCTATAAACCCAGAGAAGACAGCTGTTATGGCAAAAACTACTAGAGCAATAACTATAGTCGCTATGAGCAACATGAAAACACTGAGTACATTTTCCATAATTGATAATTATAATTAACTAATATTTAAATGTGACTCCTTAAGTGTCTTATATCGTTGTCAAACAGTTTTTTGGAAATTTTTAAAGAGTGTATAATATGGTAAGGACTTAAGAATAAGTTTTTCTTTAGTTAGTATATGTTAATATACTTGTAAAATGTTCAATATATGTTCAATCAATTCTAACAGTGTTTAACCGCTTATTATTAATGTTTAATAACTTTATTAAAAATGTATTAGTAGCTCCATTATTATATTTTTCTCTTTTTAATTTCATGTCAAACTTAATTTTTGTTTATTTCAGTTATAAGTGATGTTTCAACTCCTTATATTCTAACCTTCTTCTTTATGACCACAAACAATATTTGTACAGATTTAAACACAACCCTTTTCATAAAAACATACTTCCCCTAACTCCAGCGTCTTCTAAAAGGGGAGCCTCGCAAATGCATAGTCAATTTTAGAAAGTAAAGCAGTTCAATTATTTCTAGTACGGCGCTCTAAGTGACTAGATTTCCTTCCCTCTCTGACGTTATGAACTAAAGCCCTGCATTAACTCTTCGAGCTAGATCCCCCAACCTATGGTGGGAACTATGAGGATGGAACCCTCGCTTGCAGGTTCATAACCTAGAAAAACACCACAACCCAGAAAGGATTAAATTTCTATAATTTTTACGGTTTATTAATATTATGAATAAGTTTAAATATATATGACCATACATATAATTCGGGGAAAGGGACTAATGAAGCTGGTTAAAACTCTTATAACGGTCTCGAGTATAAGCACCTCCTCAGGTCCCTCCTACGGTGTATACTATAATGGGAAAATATACATAGTAGCCCAAAGCGCAAACCAACTCCAAGTAATATCTAATAACTCCGTAATCAAGACTATCACTTTGCCCTCATACCCCCCAGCAGTCCCGTTCAAGGTAACCGAATGCAATGGCGACTTCTACATCGTCTACCAAAAGGGCCCTGAAATCAACAGTAACGGGGATGTCATAAAAGTTTTCAGACTACCCAATACGGGTAAGTTCCCCGAGATTTGTTCCGCTGACGGGTACGTAATAGTCACCGCCTCAGACGGTAACAAGGTCTACTTCATCAAAAACGGAATAGTACACAACGTGACAGTAATGCCCTCACCTCAGGGCCTCGCTTACGACGTGGCTACAAACGTGATTTACGGGATATCCTTAAAAGACTTTAAGATCGTTTACAACTTCACTCTCAACGAGAGTGGAATGGACACAATGACTTTCGTACCCCCAGACGAGATAGCTGTAGCCACTTACGACCAGCAAGTGTTCTTCCTCAATGCCACTACAGGTAAAGTAATAGCCATCACAACGCTACCGGTAGGTGATGCAGGGATCAACGGTTACTCCCAGATTGTCTATATACCATATGACGGCTTAGTGGCTATATCCCTAGCACATAACAACGACCAAGTGGCCTTGATAAACGGAAGTATAGTAGCCTTGGTCACCGTGGGTAACGCACCTAACGGCATAGTTTACGATCCCCAAAACCACCAGCTCTACGTCATGGACTACGCCTCTAACGAGGTGTCTTATTTCTCACCTCCCCCACCACAGACTACCTACAGTACCACCAAAATACAATCACCTTCCCTCTTACCCTACATGACAATCATAGTAGTCGCCATAGTCATCGTGGTGGTAGGTTCATTACTTATCAGGGGGAGGAAGATATGATATCACTCAAGCCCGGAATGACCCCATTACCAATAGTCCTAGGTTACTTCATCATAGCCGGGATAATAGCTGGACTAATAGTCTGGAAAGGTAAGCCCAGGTTTACCACCTTGGACTTGGTCTACATCGGTATAGGAGGGGCCTTTGTTGCAATTGCCGACCACACGATAGGCGATATGATATTCCTACCCAACGGGATTTACCCTATTATTAACCCCCCGTTCTGGTTCAGGATCATAACGTCATTCATCGTGATCGCCTTAGTAAGGAAAGTGGGGAGTGGAATGGCAGTATTTACAACTTACGACCTCATAAGCGATATTCTGCACTTCGGTTTCGAGGGCGAACCCTTATGGCTCATCGAGGACGCGTTGACTTACGGCCTGTTCATGGACGTCGCTATATTCCTGACTAAGGGAAACCTCTTCGGTGTCTTAGAGAGTGACGTGAGCAGGCAGAGTTTGAAAGCCATTGTAGAAGGGATATTACTAGGTTTCGCATTCTCCTTCGTCCATCCGTTCTTCACATACGGGTTCATAGCACCTTTGATCCACGGTTTCATCCCCAGCCAAGAGAGGGTTCTCTACTTGTTTATAACGTATATGGCAAGTAGCTCAATTATCAGTCCTATTGCGAGTTTACTTGCCTTAAGGGTGTCTAGGGTCATCTCAGTATAGAAAGCTGTCAAACGCGCAAATTTACTAGGGAAAAACACTATATAGGAGTGACCACCGTAACCGCTAAGCCAGTAAGTTGTCAAACGAGAGGAGGAAGAGCAAAATCAAATCAAAACAGAATTGAGTCAACAATAAACTTATCACCAAGTCATTAGGTGGTTTTGGCAAACTTGTAATAAAGTCCCGTCGGTCAAGTTATACTGATTACTCCCTGCTGACAATAAGTCATCGTAATCAGACCCTCACTACACGGAGTAGCACCCACGAAGGGGTGTAACGCCAGCTAACAGTGGAGTGTTGACACTGCATAGCTGTACTATACCTTAACAGCTTAACTAGTTACTGTGTAGTCATACCATCACGTTTGTCCCTATACCTCAACCACTCCACAAGTAATCCTTCGAGCCAAACGGCTAACTACTGAGTTTGAGCATTCGCATGACAGAACATAAAAAGGGATCTACTATTTCGTGCTATGAAAAATGATCCTATTTTATTATTAAGAAGCTACATAACCACTACTCTTCCCTCTCTTTAAACGGTAATCGATTGAGGAAGTCAATATACTACATGAAAATATTCAACCAAATTGAAAATCTGCCACGATAGTAAGCTAGAAATAATACTGGTAGGTAAGGTGAGAAAACATCCAAGCTCAGGCAATAGTAAGCTAGAAATAATACCGAGCTAGAAAACTTATACTAATTTCCTAAACCAGTATTACGTGAAAAAAGGAAAAACTAGTAGAATTATAAGAATTTTCTATTTGTATAAATTAAAAATCATCTACTCTTAGCATTATTCTTCTATTCTACAAACACTTTACACACGTTAATAGAAAGGTTTATTAGATAGTTTAAATTATCTCAGATTAATTTGAAAAATACTTTGTGAATTCAAAGTCTAGTACTGTTCTTGTCTTTTTATTTGTTAATAATCATTTTATACTCCTCAAAATGAGGGAGGAGTAAAAATTCTAGTCAAACAGATGTCATTTTTACTGTTGAAAACAGCCTAACCCGATTTACGACTTCTACAGAGTTTAAATAGGGGTTATTAATTTTACTGTTGAAACAAGTACGTAAAAATAAGGGGTTAATGATAGTTTCTACACTTAACCCCCTTAATCACTGTTGAAAAGCAACGCTTATTACTTACTATTTCTACACTACTAGTAGAGAATAGTGTAAAATGAAGGAAAGAAAGGACGTAGGGGCGAGGCACGGTCGAAATAAGGAAGAACTGAAAGAACTTTTCTCTTTTCATACCAACTCACTCTCTCTGTCGAAATAAGGAAGAACTGAAAGTTATTCTCCTGCGTGCCTTGTAGCTCCAGAACCGGTCGAAATAAGGAAGAACTGAAAGAATTAAAACCACGTAGCGGAAAAACGCTTAGAAAGAAGTCGAAATAAGGAAGAACTGAAAGACATCCACAAGACATTTGTTATCTTTGACCAAAATGTCGAAATAAGGAAGAACTGAAAGATAAGTCAAGAATTTTATATGAAATATCTCCTTGCGTCGAAATAAGGAAGAACTGAAAGATTTCTGGTCTGTGGTAAAAAGAGTGGGAGTAGGACAAGAAGTAGGAGAAAGAAAGAAAAAAAGAGTAACTATCCCTTAATAATGTCGCTCAACGGTTGGAATTTAGGCCTTCCGGTGAGGCTGTCAATTTTAGCGTACTCGCTCTCCTTTAAGTCCAATGCGGCATAACCTATTCCTCTCGACTTCCCACCACCTATGAAAGTCCCTACTTGGCTCAGAAACTTTAAGGTCTCTAACCACTCTTTAATCCCATCCCTGACAATAACCTTTGCGCTTACGCTCTTCACATCTACTATCTCTTCCTTAAACAAGTGTTGTTCCCTCACTCCTCCGGTCACTCTGTCGATTACTGCGTGTGTCCTCAAGTTGATCCCCGCGTCTATTAACGTGTCGGAGAAAGTCACTGCAGAAGCGAAGTACTCACTACCATATAACCTCTCTATTGGGCAGTTGAGCATTGCGATGAACCTCTGTAATTCATCTGACTTTGACTCTAGATTCTTAGCCTTCATCACTTCTTCCAACGTAAACCCCCTAGCCTTAAGTAACTCCTCGACTTTCTGATTATCGACTTTCTCCTCTCTGTGCTCTTTGAAGTGGTTTTCGCTAGCGAAAAGTATCTCTGTAGCCCTTCTGAAGATCCCCTTCCAGCTACTCCACGGGATCACGTAATATCCCTCCATTCTCAGGGCTGTCAAAGTGTCTATGCTCTCCTTAGGCCCTCCGACTCTCAGACCATATGGGGTGTTGAACTTTAACTTAAACAAGTATACTTCCATTTTACCCATTAACCCTCACCTTATCGAGTAGTGACCTCAGGTCTTCTATGCTCACCATAAAGTTAAGCCCAGCTGGGAGTAACTTGTCGTACTCTCCCTTATTCTCGACGAAAACTAAAGTCCCTTCGCTCAACGTCTTGAACACTGGTTTTAGCCCTGACATGTGGTCGTTGGTGAACCAACCAGTGTAAACTGAAGTGTCACCTATGATCACTTTCTGTTCATGTAATTTCTTCACTGTGAAGTAAGTTTTGCCGAAAAGTGTTGGTACGCACTGTGAGAGGCAATAGCTCAGTCCTTGTGGTTCTGGCAATTCCACCTCTCCCTTGACTTCTACCTTGACCTCAGTGTTCATCCTGCTCTTAGCCCTCCCTAATTTCAACTTACTTGACTTGATCACATCTATTACCTCACTTGGCTTTGCTAATGCCCACATGTTTCCAAGCTTTTTGTACTCGTAAGCGAATAACATACCGTGTTGTGTAGAGCCAAGCTTCTTGTTGATGGCTACGTGCATTGAAATGATTGAGTCAGCAGTAAAACGTGAGTAAAACGTCATTTGTGAGTTTTCTAAATCCTTTATTCAGTTTAGGGACTTGAAGAAAAAAGTCTCTTTCCTTCAACTTCTATAACCCGCTTCAGTACGCACTATCTCCACTCGTAACATCTTCACCAATAATTCTAAACTAGTGTGTGATGAATGAATGGAACTCTGACTTTTTAAAAACTCTGGAGAGCAGCGTCACGAGAATATTGATACATAGAGGTTAAAAAGTTTGTTATGTTTTGAAATTAATCAACGGCTGGCATAGTCTAAGAGGAAAAGACCAATTAGAACTAACAATTTACCAGCTGAATCTCCCTGGTATATTGTTAGTTCTAATTTAATACTTATACCCGCTAAATATAATAAGTAAGCTCCTAGTCCTATTAGGATGGCACCCAAGACTCCGATTGCAATTTTTTTAATAGACATTCTAAGAAAATAGCTACATCACAGTTTAAAAGTTTTTATTGTTTGACTGTTTGTCCCTACACTCTCATGATCAAGTGTAGGGACTTAGCCCTCAACCACCTACCAGGTGGGTCATGGGTCTCCTTCGAGCCCAACGGCACGGTGCTCACATCTCCGTTTACGGGGCTTGGAACATTGCCATCATCTCTCCGTAGGCGTAGATTCAACACAGCAACAAAATCCCTATGCCACTTCTCTAACCCTTGGGGGATTGCCCCCATCGGATTTGCAGCTTACTTACTTCTCATCATCCTCTTCACGAAATTAATTTCAATGAATATAAAAAGACTTCATTCGTTATGAAAAAGGATTCAGCCCCCTAACGATACTCCCGAAGAGGAGTAATTTAGTATTAGGGTCCTTTTCCAACACAGTCCTCTTACTCTCGCTAAAATATTTTTGTTCCTTAATACTTCAACTCTCTCCTCACCTTTGCATAATCTTCACGCATTTCTCAACCTTCACATCAAATTCCGCATTCTTCTTAATATGAAAATTCTATGATACTAAGGAAATCCTTTTGGTTCTCGTAGAAGGAATACAAATTACACGGATCGTTGAGGGTTTTACTTTCAGTTCTTCCTTACTTGGTATTTACGTATAGTAAAGTTTATATATAAAGTTTATAACCGTTCTTCTCTTTCAGTTCTTCCTTATTTTGAATGGTGTCAAAGATGGCCTATAGGTGTCCTGAGTGTGGTAAGGTCTTCAAAGACCTCAAAGCCCTCAGATCCCACTTCATAAAGATACACAGAAATAACTATTGTAGTCTATGCAAAAAGCGTGTGAAGCACTACGTTATGCACTGTATGAAGAAAAAGGATGACGTCTGGCACTTAATATACTTAGTGTTAATTGATGGGTTTTCATCGCTTAATGAAGAGGAGAGGGAACTGGCGGAGAGGTTATTGGTGAAGATGTTACGAGTGGAGATAGTGTTTACTGAAGCGGGTTATAGAAGTTGAAGGAAAGAGACTTTTTTCTTCAAGTCCCTAAACTGAATAAAGGTACAGTAAATAAAAATAATAACGGTAGTGGCATACCCGATGGCATTCTTTTAATTTTTTCTTTTACTAATACGAGTGTAAGCGATAGTTGACAAGGTGCTGAGAGATGAAACTTCTAGGACAAGCTCTTGGAAACATCTGTCGGTGGTTGTTAAGAGTCAGTTAGTACATTTAGGGTGACTGATTATTCCCTTTTAACAGAACTCGTGATCTGTGTAACTTAAATGGCAATTTGTTATATAAACAAATGTTTTTTACCACTTTCTGTTTCTCTCGATGCATAATTGAACTAAAAGTTACAAGTCTACTGGCGTACGAATTTTGCGTGTAGTGTATGCATCCTTCTGCAAAGTGTCATATAATGCTAAAGTTTATAACCAATTTATCTTCTTTAAGTACAGCGTCAGTATTATTCCCAAGACCACTAGTGGAGTGAGAAAGTATACCGTATTAATTGAGTCCAGGCTTGAGGGTAAAGATGAATAAGACACAGCGTACAGACTGGCAATGGCTGTAATTGGTAAAAATATGAAGGAAATAGACGTGAGCTTCTTTATTATGATGTTTAACTCGTTTTGGACTTCTGTTAAGTAGATATTGTACAAATCCGCTGACCTTGTAATAAGGATTTCAGACCTCTCGTAAGCGAAAGATATGTTATCCAAGGTGTCCTTACTTATGAATTTGGAGAGCTTTTTAGCTACGTAAAATAATGAGGATGAGTCGGAGTAAAGCGTTTGGATCTCCCTCCTTAGGTCTTTCATCTCTCCTACGTCTTTCACCTCCCCCTCAGTTATCCTCTCGAAGAGATCGTCGAACTTGCGGAAGAGTTCTGTCCTCTTTGTACCCAAGTAATAGACTACCTCGTCTAGGATTACGTCTATTATGGTATTTACATCGCAGTTACTAAAGTCGGAGTCCTTAATTATGTTAAATAACTCCTTGCTGTGTATGATTACTTTACCGTTAGTCACGGAAAAATATGTGGACTTTCCGTCTATATCGATCCTGACGTGTAAATTATCGTCTGTGAAGACTACTCTGTAAACGTTTAGGTCTTCCAGCGGGAGTTTGGAAACATCCTCGTCCAACTGAATTCCGCACTTCATGAATTAGAGAAAATGAAATTGGGAGTAATAAGCTGATCATAACGTAGTGAGGGTAATGGTGTTTTTGTTATGGAGCTGACTGATTTTGTTTATTTTCTTTTTCTTTTCTCATTTCATGTGCAGCTGCTTGAGATGCATCCTTTAATAACTTAGCTATTAGAAGTCCTAGGTGGTGATGACCCAATTTATCACCCCTTTAGACATTTACCTTCTAGACTTTAAATTTTTTCTCCGATCACTCTGACAACTGTGAACGAAGGATAAGAATAAGTCATTAGGGGATTTTATCTGAAAAAATGTTCAAGTCCTTTTATATACTGATTTAACTATTTTTATTAATTAATTCATTTCCTAGGTTTATTGCATTTGTATATGCTCTTAGTTTATCTTTAAGTAATGATGTTATCTATGGTTTTTACCTCAGAGGCTTTAAATAAGGAATAAATCTTCTTTTTTTATATATTAACTTTTTATATATTAATTATATTAATACAAAATTTCATTT
Organism: Stygiolobus azoricus; assembly: GCF_009729035.1. NCBI lineage: Archaea > Thermoproteati > Thermoproteota > Thermoprotei > Sulfolobales > Sulfolobaceae > Stygiolobus > Stygiolobus azoricus. The sequence goes on along the minus strand of NZ_CP045483.1, from coordinate 1,197,278 downwards.
TTAAATTTTTTCTCTAGTATAGAACGTAGTCAACCCCTTTAACAACCCCAAAATTAACGAAGGGATAAAAATAAGTCATTAGGGGATTTATCTAGAAAAAATATACAATCTCTGGATATACTGCTACTCAATCAATTACATGCTAAGATCAAAGAGGTTAACGAGGTATTTTCATGTTCCTCCAGCAATTCTTAGAACGACAATGACGAATTGAGGTGCTTAGTTTCAAAGACTCTCTTACCCTCTCGACTCCCCTCAGATGTTATTCCTAATCGAAGAGTAGAACCTTTACTAACAAGATTCGAACAACTGAGGAAAACTAAAGTTTATTAATGTCTATAAAGACAGAGGATCTCATGACGCAAGATACTAAAGCAAACACAAACTTGTTAGATATCGCCACTGAGATAGCAATTTCAGCATACAAACCTATTTCTGCTTCAGGTGGTGGAAAAGGCATACAGCAAAAGCCATCTAGAGGCGAAACCCCTCCTACTTCAGAGGATGAGGATGAAGAGTCCAAGCATGCTGTAAGCAAAACCACAATTAACAACCTTCTCGCGTTATTGCAGACCAAGAGGGACGTAAACTTACTCCTACTTTATACCATGAGGCAGAGCAGTAGAAAACAGAACGAGAGAAAAGAGATAATAGACAAATGCGTGAAGGGTGATGATCGTGAGTAGTAGAGAGGATAGGAGGTTCATCGAGGCCCCTGGGTTCCCGGCTGATGTTGTTAATGAGGCTTCTTCTAAGGAGAAGCAGGGTGGTGGTCGTCCACCCTATTGGGAGATGGTGTTCTGGTGGACAAGGAAGCCCTTGGCTGGGGCTAGGTCAGTTGTTGCTGGGGCGTTGCTACCAGCAGATACTAACTCGCTCGAGTTTAAGTATAACCTGCACCTTACCGAGAGTGTTGCTCATAGGAAGAATCCGTTAATAACGCCAAAGTGGAGGGAGAGGCTTAGCAGAGCCAGACTTTTGGATCCCTTCGCGGGATTTGGAAGTATACCCCTTGAGGCGGTCAGGCTCGGAGTGGGGGAAGTAGTGGCTGTCGAGCTGCTACCCACAGCCTACGTGTTACTCAAGGCGGTGCTAGAATACCCTAAGTGGGCCGTTGAGCGTGGCCTAGGTGAGAAGCTGGTAAAGGATGTGGAACGCTGGGGCGAGTGGGTAGCCAAGAAGCTACAAGAAGACCCAGACATCAGAGAGCTATACGATGATGACGTAGCGGTATACATAGGCACATGGGAGATAAGATGCCCACACTGTGGTAGGCAGACACCACTAGTCGGGAACTGGTGGCTAGCACGGGTATCCAAAGAGACGGTTGAGGAGGAAGGGGAAGAGGAGGAGGGCACGAGGAGTGGTGTATTCAGTCGTTTAGCGTGGATGGAGCCGGTCAAAGCGGGAGACCAAATAGTAATAAAGATAGTAGACCTGAACAAGGAGTTAGGAAGAAAGATATTAAAAGCAAAGGTGAACAGTGGCCAAGGCACAGTGGTAGTTGATGGCAAGACGTATAGGGTGTCTAAGAGTAACATAGACGCGAGGAGAGAGACCGCGATCTGTCTCCACTGTAACAACCAAATACGCAAAGGCGCAAGAGACTGGATCGTCAAGGAAGCAATACGAGAGTGGAACCAAAAACTAGAACAATACCTCTCCAGGCAAATAGACATACAGACACTCAAAGAAACCACGAAGGCCAGACCAAGAATCCTAGCAAAAGTCAAGATTGTTAATGGAGACCTAGAATTCCAGCCAGCAACCCAAGAAGACCAAGAAAAACTGTGGAAAGCACTAGAGAAGCTAAGACAACTATGGGGAGACCCAGACATACCAGCAGAAGAACTATGGAAATATACTGCTAGTGGAGGAGGAGCACTAAGTATATGGACTTGGGGATTTGATAAATTCTATAAGCTCTTCAACCCACGACAGCTATTAACCCTAGTCAAGCTAGTCAAGCTGATACGAGAAGCAGGTAAGAGGGTTGAGGAGGAGAAGCTCAGGGAAGGGTGGAGCAGGGAGGAGGCGCTCAAATACGCCGAAGCAGTAACAACATACCTAGCAATAGCATTACTTAAACACATTAATTACAATAGTATTGTGACCTCTACCGAACCTACACAGAAACTTATCAGAGAAACTCTCGCATTTAGGGGTATTGCTATGACATGGAACTGGGTAGAGGAGTACCCTATTGTGGATATTCTTGGCTCGTATAAGAGGTCGCTAAAATCTGTTATTGATGGTTTGTCTTATCTTGTTTCTGCTGTTAGAGATAGTCCTAGTAGGGTTAGGGTTTTGTTTGACGATGCTACTGTGCTTAGTAAGCTAGATGGTGAGAAGTTTGATGTTATTGTTACTGACCCGCCTTATAGGGATGATGTGCCTTATGCCGAGCTTAGTGACTTTTACTATGTGTGGCTTAAGCGTGCATTGAGCGATGTTATCGATGTTGGTGGTCTGGCTATTAGACAGCCTCGCTTTGTTCCAGAGGCCTTCTTTAGAGATGGAGCTGAGATCGAGGTTCAGTGGAAGTATTTCGCGGATAAAGAAGTTAGTGAGAGTAGTGGTCGCTCCAAGTTCTTTGGTGGAGATACTGGTAGCTTAGAATATTTCAAGAAGCTCTTGACTAAGTCATTCCAAACAATGGCTGGCAAGTTAGCTGATAATGGAATTCTTGTTACGTATTATGCTCATACTAGTCCTGATGCTTGGGAGGCTTTGCTTGATGCTGGTTGGAGGGGTGCTGGTCTTAGGATTACTGTTGCTCACGCCATGGTTACTGAGTCTAAGGACCGGGTTACTGCTCGTGGTAAGGCTGGTCTTGATGTTAGTATTATTGCTGTTTGGCGTAAGGGTGTTAGTGGGCAGGTACTCGCAGGAGAGGCTTATTCCAAGGCGCTCGAGGAGTGCACAGAATATGCGGGTAGTCTTTTGAAAAAGGGGTTTGATGGTGTCAATCTGTTTGTCAGTGTCTTGGGCTGTGTGTTATTCGTCTTCACAAGATATGAGAAGATAGTGGGTGTTAAGAATGTTAAGGAGCTTGTGGAGGAGCACGTGTATCCTGCTACCGCCGAGGCTATTGCTCGTGCCCTTGGCGGAGGCAAGCTGGCTGGGAGGCTCAGTAGTATGTCCCTCTTCTATCTTCTTGGTAAGGTGCTTATTGCTAGGAGGCCTCAGCAGGTTAGGAGGACGCTGGATAGGAGTACTATGGCTATCCTCGCTATTGGCACCCGTAACGAGATGGGGAGGCTGAAGGAGTTTGGGTTGGTGGAGCAGGAGAGTGATAAGTTCCGCTTGCTTGAGCCTGCATGGGATCAGCGCGACCCTGCCGGTGCTGTGAGGTCTGCATTGGAGAAGAGAGGTGTTAATCTGAGGAATCCTGTGGTTAGGACTGCTGTAGACCTCCTGCACCTTCTCGAGTACTATGCTGTGACCATGCCTAAGAGCGAGTTTACCAAGAGGGCTGAGGAGCTTCGCACCATGTATCCCGCGTTATATGAGGAAACCCTGGGCCTGGCACGCATCCTAGCAGAGGTTCTCCAATCCAATGACCCGGAGCGTGAGCTTGTGAACAGAGTTGTTGATACGCTTGCACCCAGACAGGTTGGTATTGATAAATGGGTTAGTATTAATAAAGTAGATGAGGAGTGATGAGTTATGGGGTTCCTAAATTATGTTAAAGTCTGGAGCGACGTGCTCGAACCCAGGCTTGACGAGAAGGCGGCTCCAAGCCTAGGAGGAGTGCATCTGGGTAAGGAGGAGGATATCTACTCGGATCCTGTAGAGTTCTTCAAGAGAACCCTTATTACCAAGCACATGGTTGAGGCTCTCGAGAACGTTGCTGACGCCCTCATGGGCAGAGGTGGTCATAAGCTAGTCATGCTCCTATCGCTGTTTGGTGGCGGTAAGACCCATATGTTGCTCACTATTTACCATGCTTTCCGTAAACCAGACGCTCTCCTGAATGCTAAGACCGAGGATAACGAGACAAGGGAGCGTCTGCACAGGCTTGCCGAGGAGCTATCCAAGATGGGAGGAGTGCGAGTGGTTGTGCTTGATGGCTATTTTAGCGAGCTAGCCCCAACCCCTGTTAACCCCCTAAAGGTTCCTGAAGGTTATAGGGTTCAGACTATCTGGGGGTCTCTAGCCCATCAGCTGGGTCGTTTCGACGAGGTGAGGGAGAACGATGAGAAGCTACTAGCGCCTCCCGCCGATGTGATCCTCAAGCTACTCGGAAACAAGCCCGTCCTGATTCTAGTGGACGAGTTAGCCCACTATGTTGTCGGGCTTAAGTCCACCAGCGACCCCGGGCTCCAGAACTACGGTGACCAGGTTCTATCATTTGTTGAGTCTCTCGCTAAGGCTATTGATCTTTCTAGACATCCAGTTGTCCTCATAGTCTCACTGCCTGTAGAAGAGAGAGGGGAAGGGCTTGAGGTCGAGGAGCGCTATAAGTCTCAGCTTGACGTGGTTAAGAGCCTGCATAAGTCTGTGAGCAGGGTCGAGTCTAAGAGAATAGTTCCTGTAACCTCCTCTGATATAGCAAGCATACTCAAGGTAAGGATTTTTGAGAGCATAGACCATAAGGCGGCTAGGGCGGTATCCTCTAGCCTCGCAGAACTATATAGAGCCGAGGAGAACAAAGAGGTTTTCGGAGATGACGTGGTGAGAAAGGCTCACTTAATCGAGAATACTTACCCCTTCCACCCATCCTACATCAACACACTAGTGGACATCGTGGACAAGCATGAGGGTCTACAGAAAACCAGGGACGCCATCAGGATTACTAGAAAGGTTATCAGAAAACTCGTAAATGCAAAGAGCGCTGCAGAACTCGTTATGCCTTTCCATATTGATATTGAGGATCGAGAGATAAGGGGCATATTATTCTCTGACGTGCTATACAGACAGTACGACACAATATTGGAGGATGATGTGGTAGAGAGGACTAAGAGCTATGAGAAACCCGAGCTAGCCAAGACTATAGCTAAAACAATACTCGTTAAGACCTTCGTCTATACTGGCTCGATTAAGCAGCAGCTCCAACTATACCCTGACAAGCACGAGATCATAGTATCGACATTCGAGCCCAGCATGGCGAGAGCCCTTAATCTACAGCCGAAGGATTACCTGGACGCATTGGAGTGGGCCTCCAACAACCTTGTCTACCTGCTAAGCGAGAGCGAGCGTTACTGGTTCACCCAGATTGTCTCACCAATAGGGATGGTTGAGATGACCGCAAAAACTATAGATGACCATGAGGCGCTTAAGAAGGTCGAAGAGTATGGTTGGAGGCTTCTAACCACTTCCTATAAGGATGTGGTATCAGGCTCGCGGAAGCATAAGCAGGGAGGAGAAGCAGCAGAGACACCCTTCAACACAGGCTCCAGCATGGTCTTGGTCGAGCCCAAACCCGTGGATCATGACTCAAGAGACTACATATTGGTGGCGGTTCTTTCACCTATCCAGAGTAGCGATATAGAGAAAGTAATCTATGAAACCACTAATGGCGAGTTAAGGAGATACGCCAACACAGTCTACATAATATATCCGCGTGATAGTAATAGTGTCTTGCAGATGATCAGAGATGCCAAGCACTTAATCGCGTGTGATATAGTGAGTGAGGAGCTCGACTCCATGTATAAGGATGAAGACGACCGTGAGGTCATGAAAAAGAAGCTTAAAAGATATTGCGAGGGAATGGAGGGAGTAGAGGGTAAGCTCGTTAGAAGTATACTTGCTGGCCTAAACCTCGTTGCATACCCAAGCTTCGATGAAAAGAGTCATAGGAATACATATAAGTTTACAAACGCAACCATGGCTGATACTATAATAGAGACAGCTACACATGCTCTCAAGAGCGATAATCCGCCAAAACTATACGACGAGCTGGACTTCAGCGTGCTCGAATACATGCTATCCCAGATTGGTATAGAATTATCTGAAGGAAATTTCGCAAAAACAGTTTCGGATATTGTTGACTACTTCTACTCTAACCCCAGACTACCTATGGTAAGGGAAGAGACCATTAAGCAAGCTTTAATTGATGGTGTAAAGAGCCTTAAGATTGGAGTTAAGAGGCAGGACAAGATATTCTTCAAGAAGGTGTATGAATGTAGGTCTAGGCAAGACTGCAACCCACCTTCGATAGTGGAAGGAGAAGCTCCGCATAGCTTGGAGCCGAGTGATTTGATACTACCGTGGAGAACAGCTCTCCAGGAACAGCTTGAAGGCCTGGGACATGTGAAGGAGGAGAGAGTAGGGGGTGGAATAAGAAGGATATGGTATGCATTCTACATTGATGGGAGCCTGGTGCCTGTAGCTGAGGCTTCGAAGAGACCAGACCTTGAGGTACTGCATAATAGCCCATTGGTTAGAATTACAGAGTTTATAGAGGAGGGTGTGGACGTTAAGCTGGACAACTATGAAATTACTGCTCTGCCGGGCGAGGAGGTAACAGTAACAGTGCTTATAGAGAGAATCGGTGGGTTCAAAGGAGACTTGTCCTTGGTGGCTACCTTTGGCACGCTAAGCTCTAATGCACTCAGTATCAGTGACGAGAGTCCGTCGGCAAAAATAGATTGGAGGATAAAGGCGCCGGAGGAGCCAGGTACTTACAGCTATGAAGTGAGAGTTATGAACGCTTCTGGAAATGTGCTAAAGACCTCTTCACTAAAAATCATAGTTAAGCCAAAAGGCCGTGAGGCGGTCAAGGGTGTTCCGCCTAAGGACACTAAGCTCTCGGTGATAGAGGTTAAGGTTCCCGTCTTCAACTTCAAACCACTTAGAATAATTGACACGAAATTTAGCTCTAACTGCGAAGTCGAGGAGGCAGTACTTGAGTTAGAGGCTGAAATATCTGGTAAGAAGCCCAGAGCATCCTTAAGGCTTAGCAGTGTGAGCATCGATGACGTGATAAATATTTTCCCAGCTATCGCACAGAGATACGGTATCGCCGTGAAGAGCGCGAGCTATTGGATTAGGTTGAGGCCGCGTAATGGGGACTACATTATAGCTCCAGAGTTTACTCAAGAGGAGGCGAGGGAGATTGGGGACTATATGACCTATAATGTCTTCGAAGGAGGTTGATAGCCATGGAGGCGAGCGAGAAACGAGCAATTCTGCGTTTCTCCACTAGGAGGGTTGGAAAGCAAAGGAGACCAGTAGAGGTTGTCCATTTCTACAGCTCATATGGTGTAAAAGACTTCCATGCCTACTGCGAGCGTGGGGTTATCTCAAGCTTTCTCGAAAGGGTAAATGCGGATGTGAGGCGGGGCAGAAAAGGTGGAACCATATATTTGGAGGGAGATAGAGCTGATGATCTCTTTAGGAGGCTCATTATCCTTGCCGCCTGCAGGCAGTGCACTAGAAGCCAGGCTAAGATACCTGAGATAGCGGAAAAGGTAGCTAGTCTTGGAGAGGTCGCGACGCTCTTCTGGTACAGCAGAGTCCTCGAAGAGTATGAAAAGAGGGGGTTCTGGGGGGTGTGTAGGGTTGCAAGGGCCTTCCGGGTTCTCTACAGAATCGACTAGAGAACAGATCCTGAGCTTACTCGGTAAAGTTCTTGAGGGGTATAGGCTCCATCCCTTCCTCTTTATCCTGAATACTAAAGCTGACCCACCAATATTGCCGTTAGCCCATCAGACGGAGCTACTATTTCGGCTAGCTTTCCGTAAGCCCGTGCGGGTTCTAATAGGTGACGAGATAGGCTTAGGCAAGACCATTGAAGCAATACTTATAGTCAGGTTTCTCGAATATAGAGATGGAGTTAGGAGAATACTGGTACTCGTTCCTAGGATTCTCGTGGAACAATGGAGGTTAGAGCTTAAGAGGTTTGGAATTCATGCGAAGGTCATAGAGAGAGGAAATATCTCTAATCTCGCTAAGCAAGGCTTCCCTGAAGGATGGTATATTGCTTCTATAGACCTTGTTAAAAGGGAGGAGTACAAGCCAAAGATTGTTGGTGTAGACTGGGATGTGGTTATTGTTGATGAGGCTCATAGAGTAGGGATAATTAGGTCGGGCCGGAAGAGCATTACGCAGAGATATGAGCTAGTGGAGGAGCTAGCAAAGGTTACTAACCGAAACATCATTTTACTATCAGCAACCCCACACAGGGGGCATGCTACAGATTACATTTCTAGGTTAAAGCTTGTAGACCCCTACCTTGAAGGCGACGAAAAGGAGCTGGATAATGACCCATTCTACAGGCTTACACGTGACTCGATCTTGATGCGCAGAACTAAGATGGATGTGAATGAGGTCTACGAGCATAGAGAGATATTCAAGAAAGCCAGATTCATCGCTAGGGTCATAGAAGCTACAGGAGAAGAGACTGAGTTCAACGAGCTTCTATTTGAATTTCTGCGAGATAAACTATTAAAGTACTATGAATACCTCGATGACGAGCCTAAGGCTCTCCCCCTGCTACTCGCACTTATAGCTAAGAGGGCCTCCTCAAGCCCCTATGCTGCTATGTTAACGCTGGAGAGAATGCTCCATAAGAGGTCTCTTGTAATCGAGGGAAAGTCTCCCTCTTTGGCTGAGGCCAGCAAGCTTGACGAAGAAGCTGAAAGCATAGTTGAGGCTTACCTAGGCCTGGGCTTTGAAGACTATAGTGAAGCAGGTGACTTGGATAAAGAGGTTGAGCCCGACGAGCTCATTAATAGATTTGTAGATAAGTGTAGTACTCTGCTCGAGGAACAGGATCTACAAGAAATTGAGAACCTCTTTAAACTAGCAAGAACCATAGTGGACAGCAATGATAGCAGGTTAAGGGGCGTCCTTAAGCTTATACGTGACCATCTCGATAAAGGAGATAAGATTGTGGTATTCACCGAGTATAAGGATACAGCTGAGTATATTTACAGCAAGCTTAAGGATGAAATGCCTGATATATTCAAGGTAACAGCACTCATCACATCCGAGGGAATAACTATCCCAGGCTGGAAGAAGCGTGAAAGACCTGGTATTGAAGACCTGAAACGGTATCTCCAGCATGGACAGGTTAAACTCATTATTTCAACAGATGTCGCGGCCGAGGGGCTGAACTTACAGGCGGCAAACATCATTATAAACTATGAACCCAGCTGGAGCCCTATCAAAGTAGAACAGCGTCTTGGGAGAGTATGGAGGCTCGGTCAAGAAAGAGAGGTGACAAGCTACACGGTATTTCTAGCAATAAAAAGCGATAAAGATGTTCTAGATATTCTGTACAGAAAGTTGCTTGCTTGGGGACGCTCCCTCCAGGAATCCAGGGTAGCTATTGGAGAGGAGGTGGTCATAGACATGATGACTGATGAGGGTTCTACAACGATCCCTATTGATGTAGGGAAGGGAACACCGAGGTACAGCGAGTACAAAGCAATATTGACATATATAAGTGGGGGTCGTAAAGCGCTAGAGAAGTATGTTCAAAATATCATAAGTGCTCTAGCGTCTCTAAAGAAGAACCTTGAGAAAGTAGGTCTAACTAGGAGGAATATTACAGATATGATTGAGAAGTTTCTCAGCAACGTTTTAGGTGATTTACGCGGGAATGATATTGATAGGGTACTCAAGGAACTATTCATGATAGCGGCAGAGCTTAGGGGATTGAGTATTAAAAAAGAGGGGGATAGGGTATTTGCTGGAGCATTTATACTAAACAATGCATATGACTTTTACAGCAGCACTGTCACGCTTCTTTCAAATACTGGTAGCCTGGATAAACCTGTTTACCTAGTATCCTCGGCACAGATAGAGGGTTTGAAGGAGTTGCATTTATTCAAAATCACGGTATTCTTTAAAAATAGGCCTATCTACTCAGAAACTGCGGGCGTTGGGGTTAAAGTAGACTCTATTAAGTTGCTCAGAGGAAGAGAATTACTTGATATAATTGTTAAGGCTTTATCACCGAGCCAAGTTGTATCGAGTCCACAGGAATACTATATCTCAAATGAGCTCTTACAAGACTTAAAGGGGAGAGCTTTAGGGGAAGTTACGAATACTGTTGCACGAGGAGCGATAAAGGAATTAATTAATTACGTATCGAAGCTTGAGGAACTAGGCTTTAGTACACGCCACCAAGATTGGGAACCCAGGGACTTGGGTGTATACAGCAATAGGTCTGAGTATCTTGGAGCAATTATTTTCACAACGCCTTCTGAAATTAGTCCCGGCGGGGCTGTTCCACCAATCAGTGTTAAGGAAGTGGAAGAAGCTGCAATGAGCTTAGCCATGGAATACGAGAAGAAGTCGGGGAGAATACCTGAGGATGTCAGTATGAGAGAGCATTTTGATATTCTAAGTAGGGATCCTCGAACTGGCGAGATACGGTTTATAGAGGTTAAGGGGAAGTCCGGCTTGGACCTCGAAATCGAGCTTACCGAGACAGAGTTTAGTGTTGCCAAGGAGAAGGGGGAGAAGTATTGGCTCTACATAGTTTACGGGATTGGGACAGGGAAACCCAGGCTCTTAGCTGTGCGAGACCCTGTTAACAACATGAAGTGGAGAGAGGATATTATTAAGAGATATAGACTCAGGCCAGAGTAGGTGTCAACCCTGAGGCCGCAACTGACCCTAACTGAGGGCTCGATAACCCTTGAGATCTATGGTGGGTATAGAGAGATTGGTGGAAACTGTATAGTCATCAAGGATAGAGATAAGAAGATAGTTTTCGATAATGGTATCAGATTCCAGGTCCTTAGGAAATACTATCGCGGGAGTATACGGCCTTTAGGCATAAACGAGCTGAGAAGCATTGGTGCCATACCCCCGCTAAATGTGTTTGAGAATATCGATGCACTCTACATATCTCATTTTCATCTAGACCACCTAGGGTTGCTTGGAGCACTACCTCCCGGAACCAGGGTCTATGTTCCATCAATAAGCATACTGGAGACGATTGAGGAATGGTATAGAGCATCATCTACATGGCTGGCAGAACTGCCTCGCAAGCTACATATAGAGGTTATTGAGCTAATACCACACCGAGAAGACGAGCGTGGTGTAACACCTATACCAGTAAGCCATAGTGCTTACCCTTCCTACGCACTAGTCTACAATGGGTATGACAAGACGATATTCTATAGTGGTGACTTCCGAGTTAGCGGGCCACTAGGCCCCAGAATTAATACCACAGATAATATAGATAGAGTTCTTGGCTCCGGGAGCGCTGACATTGCTCTATTAGAGGGCACCAATATAGGGGGTATAGAGACACCTATAGGTTCTGAAGAATTCAGGAGCATACTAAACAAGGTTCTAATGGGAAGCGGACTAGCGATGATCTCAATTGATCCTCTAGACTTCGAACTACTGACAGCAATCTCAGAGCTGGCATCACTTAACGGCAGAACAGTTGTCATATCATCCTCTAGGCTGGTCGATATTCTCCCGCAGTGGCTTAGCAGCGCATTCAATGCGAATAACTTAATGCTAGCTGTAGCCTCTGATCTAGAGAAGCCATCCCTAGCACCAGTAGACTACGTTAGCCTGAAGCACGACGTGTTAAAGGATCCAGGTGGCTTCCTGCTGGTACAAGAGCCCATAGGCTTCTTGGAGATGCTTAGGCGGATGAGGATTTGGGGAGAGGAGCTACCAAACGGCGCTATAGCAATCCTAACCACACCAGAACCCTTAGAGGCTGAGGCAGAGGTCGAGGAGAAAACCCTTGCATACTGGCTATACATGCTAGGAGTACATGTCTACAGAATAAGGCTCTCCGGACACTATTACCCACACGAACTAAAAAACATACTAAACACAGTAAAACCGAAGAAGCTAATACCAATACACACTAGGCATCCAAGCCTAGTACTCAAACTAGCAAATAGTCGATAACTAATAGATTAGGTAAACCATACCACCATGGTATGTTGGCTGTTTACTAGGTAATTTTTAAGGTGGTTTAGCTACTGAGCCGCTGATATAGCCCCCAATAGCGAGCAATGAGGCGGTTGTGGGGTCCAAGTCAGTTGATCATCCCCTCATTTTTTTCTCCCGCTCTGTCGGGCTTTATCCTTCACTGCGGTAGCATTCGGAGGGACTCTTCGCTTATTTGAGCGTTATGGTTTTTCAGCTAGTGCCTAGCATTATTCAACAAATAACCCCGGCAGCAATCATTAAAAACCCCGGCACTTCTTCCGTTTGCACTAATAATCCTAATAACTGGGTTGATCACTTATGCTTTGATGGATCATTTTTTGAGAACCCCTTATCATCAGAATAACTACATGCTTCTTTCTTTTGCACCATTACTATTGCTAGGAGTGCTCGTCGAGGATGCAAAAACAGGTGTGGAACCCCGCTAAAAGCTTAGATACCTACGAGCAATACAGATCTTGGGCATCTGCCCACAGCTCAGAGCATGTGGGGGAGCCCTGCCTTGATGACGGCATAGCCATCAGAGGCGGGAGGGTAAATCTGATCCCCCGTTAGGAGTTCCTTTATGTTTTCTCTTATACTATCTAGCTCGTATTCTAGTAGTAGTTTTCCAATGTATTTAATGCATATCTTCTTTAAACATTCTATGCTGTATAGGTTATATTCGTTGTTGATTACTGTGTAGTTAATCTCTTTTCCAATGCTTTGCCTGACTTTGCTAAGTAGATCCTTTGCATATATTATGCTCATGATCAGGTCTTGGTCTAGAATATATTCTCTCGATATAGTTACCTCACTATCCTTGCTCTCTATGTTACACTCATTCCAAACTATTTCCTCGAAATCTGGTATTTTCACATCGTATTCTTGGGTAAGCTTCTCGATCAGGTACAGTGCTAGCCCATAATCATATGCCTTGCTTATAACTTTAAGGTCTTCCTTGAGGGTCTTAACCTTTTGCTTAAGTTCATCTAGACTTTTCAATCCAATGCTCTGGGGTTTCTCGGGTCTCCTCATATAGTAGAGCTTTCCCTTAGCATTCTCAATAACAATATCTGAGATCTCCCTGAGGAGGGGTAAGGGCTCCTCAGAAATTCTCTTAACCATAACGAAATGGATCGTGGATTCCTGAGTGTTTTGTTGAACAGGATCAGAGTTTGTCACAGCTAACCCAACCTCTCCCGAAGATAGAGCGCTATAGACCTTGACAGGCCTCTCAATAGATCTTATTGCTAGGGATGGCATGTAATTCACACCATGGGTTATATCCAGAATAACAGCGTCCGGTTTTAGCTCGAGCAGACTCTTAAATACTATATATTCGAAGAGAAATGAAAATAATAGTGGAGAGTTATTATATTTAAAAACCCTCTTCCCAGAATTACAGGTTATATTATAGACACCAGCACCAGGAAGAATATGGATCCCCGCAACCTTGTCCATCATATCCTCAAAGTACTTCTTAACCCATAAATTGAGGATCTCGCGGGCAGCATCTCTTAAACACGATGGGATATTACCACATAACCTCCCAACGATCTCAGAGTGCTTTTGGTTCACATCCTTCTTCTCATTATCCCCGCCCGCGCTCGAGGAGGTGAGTGTTTCGAGCCCAAATATGAGGGCCTTAGTACTCCAGCCAGACTCCTCAAGAGCTTTTATAAGCGCTACAGTAGTGGAGTAGCTGGGGATGGGCTTCCCATCATAGGGTTGCCATTCCGAGTACTTCCCCCACTCCTCAATACTTGGGGGCTTGACCTCGAGAAGATAATTAACCTTTCGCCATGGGGAGGGCAGGCCCCATGTAGCAACCACAAGTATCCTTTTGGCATTCTCTAAACCCATATAGACCCCCCACTATTTAAGATATAGATTCCTCCACTATTTAAGCCCATGGACTCCTGGCTCTAATAGTGCCTTAACCCACTCTTGGTTATATACTCCTTCCCAGATTAGGCCCAAGTTCTCTAGCGCCTCCATTCTCAGCATCACAGCCTCCTCTGAAAGGCTCTTGAGCATCTCTAGGGGGGAACACCTGAAGAATCTCTATGTCGTTGGAAGCCTCATGTTATCAACACCAAGCACGACAGCTGCAGTAGTCAAATGAGCAGACTCAGCCTTAAGCTCAGGGGTAACGTTTACATAGAGCTGTGACCAACATCTCAACAATCTCAGCCATCGCAGCATCAAAATCCTCCACCGAAGAAGCCATGGCCACAACCCTCTTCTCGACGGCTAGGATAGAGTTACACGCATTAGTAGCAAAGAGCTTCACAAGGGTCTCAGAAGCCCCACACCAAGCTTGGCACAAGGATGAGAGGTCCCCAGAAGCCTTCCCTAGCATACGAAAAAAGCCTCTCAATCTCCCTCAGCTTTTCGCACAGTCTTCTCTCCCACTCAGAGATCCCGTGACCATTAACAAAAGTCTTTCCTTCAGAAGTATTGACATAGTTCCTCAACAGCGATGTGCCCACGGGTAGTATACGAACACATTTATATCCCAAACAACCACCTCACAGAATTAACTGCATGGAGGAATAAAATCATTTCCAATTCTTTATTTAGTAGATCTTCCGATCCAGCTGAAAGGTATTACGTGAAAAGAGGTAAAACTAGTTGAATAGTAGGAATCTTTCTATTTATAGTTAATTTAAGATCTTTTCTTCTTAGCATTATTCTTCTATTCTACAAACACTTTATACACGTTAATAGAAAGGTTTATTACCTAGTTTAAATTATCTCAGATTAATTCGAAAAATACTTTGTGAATTCAAAGTCTAGTACTGTTCTTGTCTTTTTATTTGTTAATAATCATTTTATACTCCTCAAAATGAGGGAGGAGTAAAAATTCTAGTCAAACAGATGTCATTTTTACTGTTGAAATTGACGACTTAACTTTTAGGCATTCTACAGAGTTTAAATAGGGGTTATTAATTTTACTGTTGAAACGAGTACGTAAAAATAAGGGGGTTAATGATAGTTTCTACACTCAACCCCCTTAATCACTGTTGAAAAGCAACGCTTATTACTTACTACTTCTACACTATCAGTAGAGAATAGTGTAAAATGAAGGAAAGAAAGGACGTAGGGGCGAGGCACGGTCGAAATAAGGAAGAACTGAAAGTCACAAGATCTTTCTTTTCTTCAACAAGTTTCCAGTCGAAATAAGGAAGAACTGAAAGGAGCTACGAAGTAAACATCACTAACAATGTTCCAGTCGAAATAAGGAAGAACTGAAAGTAAATTTCGGTGGAATAGACTGTTTCTTTGACGGGTCGAAATAAGGAAGAACTGAAAGCAAAGCTTAGTTCCTACATGAGCATGATGTGCCTCATGTCGAAATAAGGAAGAACTGAAAGAGGCACCATAACCACCGATAGTAGTGCCATAAGTGTCGAAATAAGGAAGAACTGAAAGTCCAGGTTAGTTAGCAATCTATCGTCAAACTTTAGTCGAAATAAGGAAGAACTGAAAGAAAATGGAACTAAAAATAAAATACGAAGAAGATCAGTCGAAATAAGGAAGAACTGAAAGATCCCCATTATTTAATTATGCTAAAGGGATATTTGTCGAAATAAGGAAGAACTGAAAGAACTCTTTTTGTGATAATATTTTTCCCTCCTCTAGTCGAAATAAGGAAGAACTGAAAGAACTCTTTTTGTGATAATATTTTTCCCTCCTCTAGTCGAAATAAGGAAGAACTGAAAGAACTCTTTTTGTGATAATATTTTTCCCTCCTCTAGTCGAAATAAGGAAGAACTGAAAGAACTCTTTTTGTGATAATATTTTTCCCTCCTCTAGTCGAAATAAGGAAGAACTGAAAGAACTCTTTTTGTGATAATATTTTTCCCTCCTCTAGTCGAAATAAGGAAGAACTGAAAGAACTCTTTTTGTGATAATATTTTTCCCTCCTCTAGTCGAAATAAGGAAGAACTGAAAGAACTCTTTTTGTGATAATATTTTTCCCTCCTCTAGTCGAAATAAGGAAGAACTGAAAGAACTCTTTTTGTGATAATATTTTTCCCTCCTCTAGTCGAAATAAGGAAGAACTGAAAGTAAGCTTCTTAGCATCAAAACGATTGTGAAGATTAGTCGAAATAAGGAAGAACTGAAAGCTAGTATGAAATTAAAACCACGTAGCAGACCATACAGTCGAAATAAGGAAGAACTGAAAGAATTTTTTGAACATACTTTTCTTTTTGCCATTCGTGTCGAAATAAGGAAGAACTGAAAGTTGCACTGAATAGTACATCCTTTGTTATCAGTTCGTCGAAATAAGGAAGAACTGAAAGTTACAAGATGCACTTACTGATGCCGCTAATAGGTGTCGAAATAAGGAAGAACTGAAAGTCCTCCGCATTATACAGCAAATCCTTGAGTAAATGTCGAAATAAGGAAGAACTGAAAGTTACTCGTCGCCAGTGAAAACGTCATCGTTATTATGTCGAAATAAGGAAGAACTGAAAGTTATATATTCAGGTATTTGTTGTATTTGGGATTCGTCGAAATAAGGAAGAACTGAAAGGGGTCATCCTTATTGGCGATCTTACTGGCGATAAGAGTCGAAATAAGGAAGAACTGAAAGCATAAGTTCCTTGCCACACAATCTACATTTAATCGTCGAAATAAGGAAGAACTGAAAGCCTGGACAATTTACTGGAATTCCTTTCTCCTCAGGGTCGAAATAAGGAAGAACTGAAAGTCAATCCCAAAGAAAGTTGGAACATTGAGCATTTGTCGAAATAAGGAAGAACTGAAAGTAACCCACTCCAATACCTCAAGCATATCATGTTTCGTCGAAATAAGGAAGAACTGAAAGCTTTCTATAGCTAACATACCCCATATACTTGTATGTCGAAATAAGGAAGAACTGAAAGAACTCCAGAACTCCGAATAACATACTGTCTCACTTGTCGAAATAAGGAAGAACTGAAAGATGCTTACTCTTGTTTAGTCTATCAGTCACAAGGAGTCGAAATAAGGAAGAATTGAAAGATTTTACCCGATATTGGGTGGTGTAACAGTGTCGAAATAAGGAAGAATTGAAAGTCCAACGCTTCTCTCACAGATAGCTTTCCAGCAAGGTCGAAATAAGGAAGATCTGAAAGTTAATTTCCACGCTAGAAGATTCTAATATCTGTAGAAAAAAGAGAAAACCTTAAGAGCTGAGATATTTCCACGATAGGACTATACCGATTCCGGATAGGATTATGGCAAACACAACGAGGTAAATGAAGTCTATTGTTAGGTTTGTTTGTATACCTAGTAGCATATCCCTTATTACTGCATTTGAATAAGTTAACGGGTTTACCTCAGCAACTGGCTTTAACCAGGAGGGCATCGACTTTATAGGATAAAACGCGTTGCTGGTAAATAGTAACGGTAGATTGAGTAGGTTCATCACAGACATTTGAGACTGCCATGAGGTTGCTCTAATGGCAATTACTAAGAAGAGGGAGGAAAGTCCGAAGGACATCAGGAATAGAGCGGCGTAAGCTCCTAGAAAGTCAAAGACGTTTATTCCAGGGTAAAAGGACATCCCTAACAGCACTGCTACAGCTAATACGATAGTAGCCTGTACTAATGACCTGATCACAGAAGACAAGACTTTGCTCATGATTATGTTACCCCTCGGTACTGGGGTTGTTAAAAGCCTATCCAATACTCCTAACCTTCTATCCCATACCATTGACATACCGCTCTGCATTGAAGTGAACAATACAATGAATGATAGCATTCCCGCAGCGAGGTAGGAAAAGTAATCTGTTGTACCGAAAGTTTGTTTCAATATCTCCTGCCCTATTTGGTCAATTACGCTTTTCGGTATGTTCAACCCTGGTATTGAAAGAGAAGTTCCTGAGAATAAACTCTGTAGGTTCATAGCCTTTCCGAAAAGTGCTATCCAGAATATCGGTTGTACTATAGATAGAAGGAGGATAACTGGAGCCTTATACCACTTCTTTAACTCCCTATTTGTTAAAGTCCAGAGACCGTGGAATGGAGAGTTGTTTACCTCTTCTCTCCTTTGTTGTATTTCCTCAACCATGTTTACCCCCTCGCCCTCCTAAGAGTCCTTCTCATTAGGAAAGCCTCCCTTGAATCCCCTTCTTCATCTCTCATCTTTCTACCCGTATATTCCATATAGACCTCGTCCATTGTAGGCTTTGTTATGGACATTCTAGACACCTTCAACCCGTTCTTTATTAACCTCTCAAGAATTTGAGGGGCAGTCTCTTCTCCGTTCTTCGCTTTTATCCTCAACATGCCGTCGACTTTCTTAACATCCAGTACCCCATCGAGATTCTGTAACAATTTCATAGCCTCATCATCGTTCGAGGTAGTCAATGTAACCACGTCACCGCCTATACTTTCCTTTAACTCTTTTGGCGATCCAATAGCAAGTATCTTGCCGTGGTCGATTATAGCTATCCTATCAGCGTAAAGGTCTGCCTCCTCTAGGTAGTGAGTAGTGACGAAGATAGTCATTCCGTACTCCCTCTTAAGCTTCATAATGTAGTTCCAAATTGCGTTTCTGGTTTGAGCGTCTAGACCCAAAGTTGGTTCGTCCAAGAATAGAATTTTAGGTCTGCTTATCAAAGACATTGCTATTTCTAACCTCCTCCTCATTCCTCCACTATATGTCTCTACTTTTCTGTTCATGGCTTGTGTCAGCTCTACCATATCGAGTAGTTCCTTAGCCCTCTCCTTAGCTACGTCCTTATTTATACCGTATAGTCCCGCCATCATCATCATATTCTCCCAGCCTGTTAAGTCCTCGTCAGCTGTGAACTCTTGTGGAACTACTCCAATGGATCTCCTCACTCCTGCTGGGTCTTTGATTATATCGTAGCCATTAACTATAGCAGTCCCCTCCGTAGGCTTTAGTACTGTAGTAAGCATTTTTATGGTGGTTGATTTTCCAGCACCATTAGGTCCTAGGAAGCCAAATATTTCTTCCTCTCTAACCTCGAAGTTTATATGGTCGACTGCTACTAACTTACCAAAAGCCTTAGTGAGGTTTATTGCCTTTATCGCCTCACCCACCTTTTATCACCTCCTCGATTTTCCTCAACGCCTTTTCTATTCTTTCCTTGTATTGAGAGAGTTGTGTCTTGTCTGCTTCAGCGAAGAATGTTGCTAATCCTTCCAGTTCCTCTATTGCGTCGATAATGCTACTTCTGTGTTTTAAAGGTATAATCCCTTCAATCTCTTTAATTCCCTTATCGGTTATGGTGTACTTCTCACCGTCGATTTTTCTGATCAATCCTTCTTCTTCCATTTTGCTTAGCAGGGGGTATACTGATCCAGGTGAAGGTTTCCAGAAGCCCCATGTCATCTTATATATGTCATCTATGATATCTATTCCTCTCTTAGGCGATTGGTAGAGTAGCCATAGTATCATTGATCTTAGTCTTCCTCTTTGTTTTGCTATTAGTTCACTCATAAGATCGAAATCGATAGTAAAATATTTAAAGTTTTCGAAATCGATAGTAAAAATTTTGCTGGAGTAATAATAAATAAGGGTGGGAGAAAAGCATTGTAGCAAATTTAAAGGGAGCGGAAGGTCTAGCCAAGGGGATGGATAGTCCGCTTAAATAAATGAAATTTGTTCAGTTTCCCTTTTAGTGATGCTAACCACATTCATCCCCAGCTTAATGGGAGTGTGGAAATCAGCATCTCTCCTTTTTGGATTAAAGTCCCTGTTATCAATTTAGGGATCTCTAGGCCACTGACTGCCCATAGATTTAGTCCCGAATTGATGGTGGGAACTATGAGGAGGGGAACATCGATGGCGAGTAGGAAGTCAAGTTAAAGAGAAAGGATCGTTAGACATGTACTCTATAAACTGAGAGATTTATCCGTTGTTAATCACTCCGACAATTTACTTGTTCATGTTGAATCAAATTTTAAATTAGCTCTTTTTGCGTATGGACGTAAAAATATTGGTCTTATTCTACGGGTACGGGTCTATAGTTGAACTAGCTAAGGAGCTGAAGAAGAAGGAGCTGAAACGAGGATAAGAAGAGTTAGAGAAACCTTATACCCTGAATTAATAGAAAAGTTTCACGTTCCTATTGAGACCAATAATAATATACCTGAGGTGAGTTTAGAAGACCTTAAATGGGCTGATGGGTTAGCTATAGGTTCTCCAACTAGATACGGGAACATGGCTGGAGGAATGAAAACATTCCTAGACACCACTGCTCCCTTGTGGAGTTCTGGAGTGTTATACGGTAAACCGGTAACTTTCTTCACTGAAGCGTCTACAATTCACAGAGGACATGAAACTACCATCCTAACTATGTCAACTTACGCCTATCACTTCGGCATGATTATAGTACCCTTAGGTTACGCAATCCCTGAAATATCTTCTACTACCACTGGAGGGAGCCCTTATGGTGCCTCGCATCTAGGTTCTAAAAAAGAGTTAGACGAAAATGAGAGAAAGATAGCGAGATTTCAAGGGAGAAGATTAGCCCAGGTAGCGAGGAAGCTCAAATGCCCGTAAAGGGGGTAAATTTAGGGTATTAAATTACAAATGGTTGAAGGCCTCGTCCTTCAGGGCGGGGATAATTTAAATTACACGTACCCTTTTTCTTTTTCCTATTTATTATTTTATCTACCAATCAATCTGTATTTTCCATTTTCTCCAGTCCCCAAAAACCTTATCATATTCAGGACATCCCCTTCTGTAATTAAACCCATTTATCCAATCTACATTGACAAATGTATCGAAGAAGAACTGATCCTTAGGTTCATTCACTATGTGCTTTGAAAGTTCATTAATCGCCTTTTCCATTTCTTCCCTGCTCTCGAAATACAAGAGTATAACTCCCTTACTAGCTAGAGATATGGGAAAAGGGAACACAGCATATTTACCAGTATATCCTTTTTCCTCTAGTAACCTGATGAACTCCTCTAAACCTACTTTCAGTGCCCTTACGGGTATTCCTAACTTATAACACCTTAACGAATTTTCATGTTGTATACCTCTCTCATAACTGGCCCAACACTCTCTGCACTTTTCCCAAGGTCTGCCGAAATATTTCCAATTCAACGCAATGAGTTAATCACCTCCTTTAAGATGGAGAGACCTACCTTTGCCTCTTCCTCACTGATCACTAGGGGAGGTATAATCCTTATCGCAGATTTTCCTGCGGGAAGGAGTAATAATCCCTTCTTAAAACTCTCTTCTATCACTTTGTCCCTCGTCTTTGTGTCAGGCTCTTTCCTTTCACCTCTCACGAACTCTATACCCCAAGCAAGCCCTAACCCTCTTACGTCATCTACTTTCATTTGCGTAAGCTCTTCTTGGAAAAGCTTGCCTAACTCGTTAACTCTAGGTAAGAGCTCTTTCACAATCTCTAACGTTTTTACCCCTATAGCACAAGCTACTGCATTACCGCCGAAAGTGTTACTGTGCATTCCTTTTTTCTTGAAGTCTAGGTCTTTCCTGAACACTGTAGCGCCGATAGGATAAAGTCCTCCACCTAAAGCCTTAGCTAAAGTGATCACATCTGGAGTAGAGTTGAAGTTCTCTATTGCGAACATTTTCCCCGTCCTACCCATGCCCATTTGTACTTCATCGTCTATAAGGTATATACCGTACTTTCTCGCCGTCTTTTCCAGCTGTGAAAAGAAACCCTTAGGCGGGACTACATAACCGCCTTCACCCTGTATGGGTTCAAAGATTATACCGGCGACTTCTTCTGGATCTACCAAGTGGGCGAAGACCCAAGACTCTAAGTACTCTAAAACCGCGTTTATTAGACTATCGGGGTCCTCATACCCGTTTATGTGCCACGGGTTCCTGAATGGGTTCGGGTAAGGTATGTGGAATACTCCCGGTAAAGTGGGACCGAATAAGTACTTCTGCACTGGCCTACTGGCGGTCAGGGATAGAGAACCGAAAGTTCTGCCGTGGAAGGAACCAATAAACGCGATTAGGTATTTTCTCTTAGGGTCGGATTGTTTAATTAATTTGATGGAAGCCTCTACAGCCTCTGTTCCGCTGTTAGAAAAGAACACTTTCTTGGGGAATTCACCCGGAGTTAGTTGTACTAACTTCTTGGCTAACTCCAACTGAGGGACGTTATAAAAGTCGTTCCCCATAGAGTGGGCTAGCTTCTTCATTTGTGCTTCCGCTGCTCTTATGACTTCAGGGTGAGATGGCCAACCTAGGTTATTTACTCCAATTCCTGAGGTAAAATCTAGGTATTTATTACCATCAACGTCATATAACCACACACCTTCCCCTCTGTCCAAAACTAACGGTAGTTCTCGTGTAGAGGTAGCTAAGAACTGTTCCGATTCTTCTACTATTTTCCGGCTCTCCATAATATGATCTTTGAATGGTTGCTTAAATCCATTTGCTAATTTTTAAAAAATTATGTAAGTTTCAAGTTAAAGGAGGAAAAAGTGGAGAAAGAGACGTTGTGAACCTTCAATATAAAGGTGTTTATGATTAGTATTTATGCACTTTTCAAAAGTTTGTTTAAATTCTTACGTTACATAACATTTCCTATGCCGGAAATCGGAGAGAAAGCCCCGGACTTCGAGGCTGTGGATACTGAGTTGAAAAAAGTGAGGTTGTCAGACTTTAGAGGCAAAGTAGTAGTCCTAGCCTTTTACCCCGCAGCCTTTACATCGGTCTGTACTAAAGAGATGTGCACGTTCAGGGACTCCATGGCTAAATTCAACGACATGAACGCTGTAGTTATAGGGATCAGTGTAGACCCTCCTTTCAGTAACAAGGCATTTAAAGAGCAATACAAACTCAACTTCATCGTAGTCAGTGACTATAATAGAGAACTCGTGAAGAAGTATAACGTTTATTGGGAGTTCCCTGCACTACCTGGCTATATACTCGCTAAGAGAGCGGTGTTCGTGATAGATAAAGAAGGGGTGATAAGGTACAAGTGGGTGTCTGATGACCCTACAAAGGAACCTCCTTATCAAGAGATAGAGAAAGTGGTAAACGAAATAAAATAAGGGTACTCTTTCTTGTTTTTTCTGTTCTGTTTCCCTAGAACTCTTATCATCATAACAATTTTAACAAGAGATTATGTACCTCTAAGGAAGTAGGTCTCCTGACGGGGTCTGGTGATATCATAGACATTAACAAGGGCTTTACCTCAGTGGGTACATTGGGATCCCATCCCCTTAATTTTCCCTGAGCTTTCCTGACCTCGTACCTCACGCAATTAAAGTCCTTTCTCTGGTAACAGTTGTAAGCGTTGTTCATCTCCTGAAGGTCTGGTCTGTCCAGTTTTCTGGTAAGTAGGACATACATGGTCATGCCTAAAGAGAACACGTCGAAGTAGGGCTTAGCGTTTTCCAAATACGCCTCTGGGCTGGCGTACTCCACGGTCAGCTGTAACACTTTCCCGTTTACCCTGACAACACTGCCCAGATCACCTAGCTTGAACTTAACGTTCTGGAGGTCATAAGGGTAATTGGGCTTTTCGGTTAGGAAGATGTTCTGGGGCTTGACGTCCATATGTACCAAACCTAACTTGTGCATCTGATACAGAGCCGAGGCGACACTTGCTATAGCCCTATACACCGCCTTATTCCACTGGGTAGAATAAAAGAACTTGTCCTCATGCATTAACTCGGCCATGTTTCCACCCCTCATGAACTCCATGACGAGCATAGGGGGTTCTCTTTTGTAAAACGTGAGGTTCCCAGTTAAGACCTCTTCAATGAGGAACTTGTCCACGTGTACTGCGTATACCTTAACTACGTTAGGGTCGCTGGAGAGCTTTGACAAACTGTTAGCTTCACTTATGAGTGTGTCGAAGTGTTCCTCAGGTACACCGGTGTAGATCTTCAGGACTTTGACAGCAACTTCATTTCCCTTAGGAGTCTTAGCCTTTAACACGTAACCGTTACCTCCCTCTCCCAAGACGTCAGTTACCTCGTATATGGAGAGCTTTTTCCCCACCCACACTTTCGGGTTCCAGTTAATCGGAGCGGAGGGGCTCAGGGGTTTAGAGGGCAAGGACTTAGGCTGGGACGCTGAGAGCTTTTTCTTGATTAGAGGGCTCGGGACTATCGAGTCTATGACCTTGTAGAGTGCCATTGCCTCATTTCTCCTGCCGACCGTCTCGAGTACCTCAGCCTTGAAGAACATGGCTAGGATGTTTGTGGGTTCAGTCTGCAAAGCGATGTCCAAGGTCACTAAGGCTTGGTCGTAAGTTCCCTTGTCCCTGAGTACCAGAGCCCTCTCGATTAACGCGTCCACGTTATTGGGTTCGTAAAGTAGGACTCGGTCTATCTCATATATGGCTTCCGTGAGTAACCCCTTAAGCCTGTAAATGTGTGTGAGGGCTATGCTTACCGGGGGGTTGAAGTTGTTTCCCTTCCTCACGGCTGATAAGGATTTCTCCGCTTCCCCCAGCTGACCTAATTCGGCAATAATAACCGAACGTAAAGACGCTATTTCGCTCTTGTTCTTCTTGGATTTAATATAAGCCTTCTCAGTATAATCTAGGGCTACTTTGAGGTTCTTTTTCCTCGAAGAGGAAGTCGCCAAAAAGAAGGAGTAATAGTAAATCGCTAAAGCTAAAGTGTAAAGGGCTTCCCATGAGTCTTTGTTATAACCTTCTACGACCTTTCTCAAGGTGTTAATTGCCGTCTTTAACTTCCCCAGTTTTATTTCTGTCTTCCCCTTCCACAGTAGCACTTCCTCACGGTCCGGAAACATCTTATAGGCTCTTTCGAAAGTCTTGTACGCGTTGTAGTAATCCCTACTATCGTAAAATTGTCTTCCTTGTGAGATGAGTGACCTTAATGACGACACATGATTTTTACGGTGATACTAAATTATAAACTAAACTAGTTAGGAAGATTAAGTCACTTTAACCTAAGTATAGCGATGATACAACTATCTAATTGTAGTATATGGCCGCGTGTGTTTATATATACCTGCCTTTATAAACTTAACGTTAAGGTATTAAACATCTTCCCTTAATCCGGTCTTTTTCACGAAAGTCCCCTTTCTTAAGTCATCTAAAGCTTCATAGATCTGTTCCCTTGTGTTCATGACGATTGGACCGTACCAAGCCACCGGTTCGTATAATGGTCTACCAGCCAGAATTATTACTCTCCCTTCTCCGCTGAGCTTAATCTCTTCTCCCTCTCTGCTGAAGACTATTAAGTTTCCTCTCGGTATTGAAGGGAGGGATTCTTCAGCTTTTACCCTTCCTTCTACGACATACGCCAGAACAGTGTAACCATGTTTGAAAGAAGCGTTGAACTCGCCGTGTAGTTCCACGTCATAGTAAGACGGGTCTACTGGGCTCTTAACTCTCACCGGTCCCACTAGTCCTTTGTATTCTCCTGATAGTACTTGAATAGTGCCGAAGTCGAACTCCTCTTTGGGTAGTTGTTTAACGTCTCTATAAACTGGGTCTGTCATCTTCAAGTTTGCAGGTAAGTTGACCCAGAGCTGGAGACCAGACACTGTGTTTGGATCATAAGGGTAGTTAAACGTTTTGTCCATAGGTTTCGGCATCTCTTGATGAAATATTCCGCTTCCTGCCGTCATCCATTGGGCTTGACCGGGGTAAATTACACCTTTATTACCCTCACTGTCCTCATGTTCTACTCTACCTTTGTATAACAGTGTTACGGTCTCTATCCCTCTGTGAGGATGCCAAGGAAAGCCCATGATATACTCTTCAGGCTTATCAGAGCCGAAGAAGTCTAGTAAAAGAAAGGGGTCTGTAATGTCTACAGTTTCTGGGCCACCAAAGACACGGTATAGCTTTACCCCTGCCCCGTCTCTCGTGATCTTACCTTGTATTAAGCCTTCGACTTTCCTTCTCATAGGTTTCAGTTTGGCTACAAACTATTTAAACGTGATTCAACTTAGCTAAGTTAATAAGAAAGGAGGGTAGAAGTTAAAATTTAGTAATTAACATTGTGCAAAGCCCTAATTTTCGAGTATTTGGTAGTAACTTCTAAATCCTAGAAGGTCGCAATTCTCCCCCTTATCTTAACACGAGAACAACAAGTTTTCCTAAAATCGTCAATGTGATTGGCTCAGGCCTACAACCAATTTAAAGTAAATCCATCTAAATCTTTCCCCATTGATGATATGCTTACTGTTCTTCTACCTAGAAAGGACGTGATCAGTGTCGTACGTTTATAAGGATGTTACTCATCCCGGATTAGACTTTGTACACCTTAAATGCATTTATTTTCCATTCAATAACATAAATATTAGTTTTTTCATTATTTATTAATGATCTTCGCTACGCTAGGCTCAAATAAACTTGTCACTACGTTAGATGCAATAATGACAGAAATATTTACCGGGGTCAAACCCGACAAAATTCTAATTCTTTCGGAAGAAGCTCGACGCATAGACTTAAGTGAGGTAATGAAAGCCTTCGGATTTAATGTTGAAACAGAAAACTTAGAGCTGGGAATTGGGATAAACGCTTGGAGAGATAAGATTAAGGATATTGAAATAGATGTGGCTGACATAACCCCGGGGAGGAAGTATATGGCTATTGCTGTGCTCAACTACTCTAAGGCTAAAGAGGTTCGTTATGCTTACTTAAAAGAAGAGAGCAAGGGATATAATATCTTCGGTTACGTTCCACTTCAGGAAATAACAGTTTATGACGTGAGGAATGGTGTAAGTATCCCATACGACCCTCCTAAAACAGTGGAAAACTTACCTAGAAAAGTTGAGATAGATGTGGAGTCATTAGAGGCCTTAATTAACCTCTATTCTCTTTTAGGTAATGTTGACTATGATGAAGATTTTGAAGAAATATGTAGGTTAAGGTCTGGTGACATAAGGTTTAAGGAAGAGGAAAAAATTATGCAATATGTTAAGGATAGATACTTTTTCTTAGCTGATGTCAACGTTTACGTTTTTCTAGGGGAAAGACTTGGTAAGATTACTTGGTCTAAAGAATTTGGGCCCCGTCTACTCGCCTCGAGGTCGACTTATAATGAACTTTTAAGGCATACCACTTCAACACAAAAGGGGGAAGATCCTAAATTTCACCTAGCAATGAGTTCGTACAGAAGAATTCACAAGCAAGTCCCGGTCTCCGAATCTAGTAGAGGTTCTGATGTAGTTCTAATTGAGGAAGCTAAAGCATTGAAGAAGGAATTACCAGACCCTCTAGCATTGATCACTGCTGATGGAGGTGTTGGAACATCAGGAACTAGTCAAGGTGTTAAAGTAATTTTATTACACGATAAGGTTAAGGGACAACGTAACGTAGGAGAGTTGTTATTCTGTGAGTCATTTTACAAAAACAACATAGAGATAAGTGTTAATGGAGAGCCATTCGCTAGAATACTGAAGAGCAAATTCCCGAATGAGAGAAAGGTGACTGTAGAGACTCTCAAAGCTGAATATAATTACGCGTATGTATTAAGCAAATTGGAAGAGATAATGAAAAATAATGGAAGTGAAAACTAGAATAAGACTAATGGAGGTCTCCTTCTGAGGAGAACTACTTAATACTAACTATGTACAATATCGTTGAAGAAGGAAAAAAGATTAGAAGTTGTAGAATCCTAACTTTGTGAAGTAGTTCAACAGTTCTAGTACGTCTTTGTCGTTCCTTTCCTGAGCCTTAGTCCTCCACTCGAGGAGCCTTTGCTTTATTAGCTCAAGGTCAGCCTGCCTGTCGGTCTTATACCCAAGCCTATCTAATAAGTACCATAGGCCGATTAACCTCCTCTGATTGGGTAGTGTCACCCATTCCTCTAGGATTACCTTTATGGTGCTGTTTCCCTTCTTAAATACAGCGTCCCGCATGTTCTCCGTAAACTGGTCTAAATAGTCCACGATTTTCCTCACTTCGTCATCGTTCATTGCAATACCATACTTCTCAGCTACTAGATGGCACAGTTTGAATAGTTTGTCTATGTTCTGTTGTAGGTCTTTTAACTCCTGCTCATTCAGACCGTTTACCTCGAGTTTTACCTCGCCGTAGTCAAGTAATGGCATATTACTCTTTTTTGAAGGCTAGTTTAAAAAATTTACTTAATTAATATGAGATTTAAGCAAAATAATAGTTACAATATAAAGCATTAGTATACTGAGTGCGAAGAAACTGAGCTAATACCAGTCTTGTAAATCAGAGAAGCTACTGTGCCTTGAATAGTGGCATCTGTGTCAGTGATAACTAGGGTTTCTAATCAAGTAAAAATTAATTTACCAAGATTTTATCTGAATAAGTCACAATTTACGAAAGACTTTTATCTTGGGTTAGAGTAACATATTTTATGGAATATTCAGAATTATTAAAGAAACTTGAGGAACTTATAAAAGCCCCCTCATACCATATGGTAGGTAAGCTCAAGGACGTACCACTGCTCTTGACAACTACAGAAGGTGTAGTTAACTTATCTGTATTACGTGGGGATAAGCTAGATCGAATAACTAAAGACCCTATAGCAGAACTAGCCAACCCTAAACCTCAATTGGATTATGTTCCTATAATCAGGGATGTAGAGAGAGGCAAGGAGTTACATTCAATCTTCGTAGTGAATTTAAAGGGAGAAGAATACGAACTTGCATCACCGAAGATGAGGATCACATCAATTGCATATGACGAAAAGGCAGTAGTATTTACGGGTTCTACTCAAGATTCAACAGCATTATATATGGTTGAAGACGGAAAGTTAAGAAAGATAGTAGAGCTACCACCTTTTAGTGCAATTACAGACGTTGATGGAGATCACATAGCGGGTTATGGCGTCTTTACCAAAAACTTCAGATCTTTTGAGATATTCCTTGCTGACAAAAGCGGTGAAGTCAAGGTTATAACTCCTAAAGAAGGTAGTGTAAATACACCGAGTGCATTTAAAGAGGGGAAATTGTACTTCATTAGCGATTACGAGTACTCAGGTGAACGCGAGTGGATTTATGCTTACGACGTTAAAAGCGGTGAGATCAGTAGAGTGAAGTTTACTTATGACGATCTAGAGAAATCACAACCTACTAGTCTGTCAATAAACCCAGATGACAGGTTGGTAATAGCTTCTAAGAACGGTGAGAGTAAACTCTACATTGACGGAAAGGAGATAAAGACACCTGAAGGAAATGTTACGGGGGCCACAAAGGTAGGAGATAAAGTTTACTTCACTCATACGCATCTCTTGAATAAATCTACCATATACTTACACGACTTAAGGGATTCGACTACCCGAGTAGTTATAGACAGTAGTGCGAGCATAAAAGGTAAAGTAGAGTTTATGAAGGTTAAGAACGGGGACGTAGAAGTGCCCACGTTTATCGTTACACCGGAGAACAAAAAAGATGTAGGGGTGATATATGTTCACGGTGGTCCTTGGGGCTCGGTAGATAACAGCTGGGATACTATCATAGCCTCGTTACTGATTAACGGGTATGTTGTAATCGCGCCGAATTTTAGAGGATCTATGGGCTACGGTAACAAGTTCATGTTAATGGACATAGGAGATTTAGGGGGAGGAGATCTAAGTGACGTTGTGAGAGTGAGAGATTATATCGTAGAGAAAAAAGTTGTGAGCAAGGTGGGTATTATGGGATATAGTTACGGCGGATATATGACACTTCTGGCTTTAGGAAGAGAACCGGACAAGTGGGACTTCGGAGTTGCTGGTGCAGCTGTAGCTGATTGGGTGGAAATGTATGAACTCGGAGACAGTTTCTTCAAGGGATTTATAACCATGGTATTTAACGGTGGCAACAAGGAGCTTATGAAAGAGAGGTCACCTATATCATATGTAGAGAATGTTAAAGCACCTCTATGTGTTATTCAACCGCAAAATGACTCTAGAACTCCTGCATTGCCGGTGCTGAAATATTGTCTGAGGTTACAAGAGTTGGGTAAGAAGTTTGAGTTACACCTAATACCAGACATGGGCCACATACCGTATACTGTAGATGATACAATGAAGATCATACTACCGGCTGTTCTATTCTTAGAAAGAGAAACTAAAAAAGAGAAAAGTTAGTTAAATTGACAAGTGCAATCATTAGCAAGAGTAATCCTTCTTGTTTAGTAACAGAAGTTGTAACCAAGTCCCGTGAGTTAGATGAGTAATTTGATGATCATGAATTATCAATAAAACACGTGATTTCATGTTATAGTATACTTGTTAAACTTATCCATAGATTTTCAGGAATTTCAATTTCCTCCTTTCTTTTCTTATTTAGCAAATGATAATCTCTAGGTAACCTCTCTAACACCTTTTTGTAATTGGCATTAGCCTTAATAACAAGAGCTATAAAGGGGTTCACGTCATTTTCGTCCGAAAACATTGTAGTTAACATTTCTATTCCTAAAGCAATATTAAACCCCTTATAATCTCCAATAGGCAATAAAGCGCCTCCTTCAAGTAAATCCTTGGGGTTATCGCTTAATTCTCCTTCTTTAGTAACTATGACCTTTTCCTCAAACTTCTCACCTTTTATAAGCTTATGTAAAGCTTTACCGAAAGAAGTTATGCTTAGAGCTGTATCTATAACTATGCCAGGGAAACCAAAGCTAATAGGATTATTACCTAGAACCCTCCCTTTCATCCCCTTAAGAGAAATTAATGGAGGTGACCTAGCCATGATTACACTGGCATAACCTTTCTCACCCATTCTCTTAGTAAATGTTGAAAGCCTTCCTAGATGACCTACATTCTTACCTATTACGATGTAATAGTCCAACCTTTTTTCAGCCAAGTATGATACTAGCTTCCTTAGAACCACTTGTCCAAAAGTCATGTTACCATTTACTGTAATAAAATTTTCACCGTTTATTTCGACTTTCCCCTTGGGATTTATAGGAGGAACCCTTTGTCCACCTATATCAACTTCCTCCCCTTTAGCTGATTTGACATAGTAGGGGATTAATTGTAAACCGTGATCTGAGTGCCCATCTACTTCTGCATCTACAATTTCCTCAGCCAAATACCCTGCATACTCCTCAAAAGTTACCTTAGAGAATATTTTGTAAACTAGTTGTTGTGCCTCCTCTACTTTTAACCTCATAATTAAGAATATTATCTCGAAATTAAAAAGATGAGGTAAGTATAAAATCACGATGAAAAAGACTTTGCTATTTAAGAAACATTTTCACCGGCTTGTTCTAACAACACTTTAAGTACAGTCTTACCTATCTTATCACCCGTGTATTTTGATTCAAAGTTGTTTATTTCGACCCAATCTCTTAAATTGCTATAACCTAATTTCCTTAAAGCCCTATTAATAACTTCTGTGTATTCTGAAACATTAACCATTTCCTCATCTATGAACATTGAAATCCATATGTTTAATATTCTTTCCAACTCCTTTATTGGTTCTTTATGGTCGTCAACTCTCACATCAACATATTTCCCAATTTTAACTGGATTTATTTTACCTATGTCATTCCCTTCTTCCTTCTTAACAACTATTATTGCAGCACTTTGCTTCCCTCTTCTATCACCGCCCTTCTCGTCTCCAGCCTTTAAAGCTCTTAAAATTCTTTCATAAACCTTACCCTTTCCTTCTGCCTCTTTAGCCATAGCTTCTAAAACTTCCTCACCAGCCAGTATATTTCCTTGGACTGTGAAATTATTTCCCACAATATGTCCAGCATAAGGGTGGCACTCCTTACCGGTGAATGCTGTGGCCAAACCTCTAGAGTCTACTATCCCAACTTGCCTTTTCTCCCTTAGTGGATCCGATTCAATAAGCCTCTTTAACGTCTCCCTTGCATCATATTTTTCTAATAGTTCTAGGCCAATTCTTCCGTAATCTAAATTAGCTAATGCTTGTGTAGCTATCGCACCTACACCGGGTTTCAACCAAGGTACTAATGCACCTACAGCCAAGAATTTACTTGCAACGCCTACTCCCCACGCCTCTTCATTTGGATCGTATATCACAATTGAGAAAGTCATATGTAACTTTAGAGGGAATGAGTAATAAATTAGACTTTTCAAAAAATGAGTTTAATACCTAGAAGGTGAAAAACAATTTCTCCTTAATTTGAGTTTAAACATGAGGGTTATCTTTTGCTCAAAAGTGTTATAACTAAGTTGAGTTGAGAAAAATCTTTCTAAAATTAAAAAAATAAGTTTCCCTTAACGTGTTATCTTTTTACTAAATCCTTTATATATTCCCACATCGAATCAACGGCTTCTTGGAACACTTTAATTTCTTCTTCACTCATCTTTGCAAATCTTCCCTGCAACTTCAAGTACTCCTCTACCGGTTTCCTCTTAGACTTATCAAGTAAGGTCTTGCTTATTCCCGTTAATGAGAACTCTCCATTAACAACCTCAAATAACGGCCATACTCCAGTTTCCACGGCAAGTTTAGCCACTTCGATAGTCAAACTACTGTCGAACCTCCAGCCTGGAGGACACGGAGAGAGTAAGTGTATATACCTGAACCCCTGCATATCCTTTGCTTTTCTTAACTTAGCTTGATAATCAAACGGGTAGGCAATTGAAGCAGTAGCAACGTAAGGTATCTTGTGCTCCATCATAATAAAGGGCACTGGTTTCTTAAACTCCCTCTTACCTGCTGGTGTAGTTGTAGTCCAAGCTCCGAAGGGCGTTAACGATGACCTTTGAATACCTGTATTCATGAAGGCCTCGTTATCATAACATACGTAAATTATGTCCTCGTTTCTCTCCGCCGCCCCGCTAACTGCAGCAAAGCCTATATCTCCCGTAGCACCGTCTCCAGCCCAAACCACTACTTTGGCATCTTCTCCTCTCATCCTCAACTGCCTCGATAAACCGCTAGCTATGGCTGCAGCTGATGCAAAGGCACTGTGGACTACTGGTACTGGTGAAGGAGAGCCTTTGATGTCTCCCATGATCACTGTTGAACATGAGGCTGGGACTACTAATACTGTTTTCTTACCCATTACCTCTAACAGTAGGTCGAGCTCTTTCGGTATAGGACAGCCTGGACAAGCGGCGTTTCCCCTGAAGAAGTACTGTTGTCTGATCACTTTCTTTTGTTTAATATACTCAGGAATTAACTCCTCACTCATTTAACCACCTCTCATCAAATTTGTGACCGTTTAACACGTCTTCCATTACCTTTTGGAAGTGGAGAGGTCTTACGTCTTTCCCTCCTATACCTGCTATTACACTATAAACATCGATCCCGCTGTTGTATAAAGTAGCCTTAATCTCTGTAGCTAAAATCCCTCCGATACCGTATGAATATTCTCTGTCAAACACTACAACACCGTGTACTCCTTTCAACGAATCCTTGATCCTCTCCTTTGGGAAAGGTCTTACCACTCTGATCTTCAGTAAGCCCACTTTCTTTCCTTGACTCCTCATCCTCCTTACGGCTTCTCTCGCGTCCCCAGTCCATGCGCCAGCAGTTACGAACACGTATTCCGCATCATCGCACATATAACACTCGATTAAGCCAAACTGTTTTCTACCGCTTATCTCCTCGTATTCCTTACTTATCTCCTCGATGACTTCCTTACTCCCTTCCATTGCCTTCATAGTCTCGAACTTAATCCTCATGTAATCGTCAGGGGCAGCAATTGGTCCTACGTTGACTGGGTCGTTGAAATCTATTAGATTGAATTCCCTAGGAGGTATGAACTTATTTACAATCTCATCTTCTAGAATTTCCAATCTCTCCATAGTATGGGTTAAGATGAAACCGTCAAATCCCATCATTACCGGGAGTAATACCCTCTTGTCTTCACTTATCCTGAAGGCTTGCAACGTCATATCGTAGGCCTCTTGGACGTTTTCCGCCATCATCATGATCCAAGACGCATCTCTCTTACTGAAGAAATCCTGGTGGTCATCCCATATTGACCAAGGTTCAGCTAAAGCCCTAGTAGCTACTGCATTAACGATAGGTACTCTTTCACCTCCAGCCCAGTAAATCATTTCTGTCATGTATAACAGACCTTGGGATGACGTTGCAGTAAAAACCCTAGCTCCAGCTACTGCTGCACCGTAAACTGCAGCCAGTGCTGAGTGTTCACCTTCAACCTTTATTAACTCCGCCTTTAGTTCTCCTTTTTCTATATACTCTGCTAGTTTCTCTAGCATCGTAGTTTGAGGAGTTATTGGGAAAACTGCTAAGACTTGTGGTTTAGCCTGTTTTACTGCATAAGCTACTGCGTGGTTACCTACCATTGCCGTTACGTGTTTTGTCACGGTCATCATTTTCATTTCACCTCCGGGACCATCTCGATGGCTTTTTGAGGACATATCTGTGCACAGACTCCGCATCCCTTGCAATAATCATAGTCTATCCTCACATCGAATCCCTCCAAAAGGTCTATTGTGTTTTCGGGGCAGTAAATTACACAAAGTCTACATTTCGTGCATTTGTCGTAGTGAATTACGGGTTTTATTATCCTCCAATGCCCGGTAAGTCCAGACGCACCTACTTTCGGTCTTCCTAAGGGGATCGGATATTCGATCATACCTCCCTCACCATCTCATAACCCAGTTTAGCCGCTTCAGCATTAGCTTCACCTAACTTACCTTCGAACTCCTCTTTTACAGCTTCTTCAATTGCGTCCAATGATATCATTCCAGTTATTCTAGCTATTGCCCCAACCATAGGGATGTTAACTAACCTCCACCCCGCAATTACAAGGTTCAGTTTCTCAGCGATCTCCACTGCATCCAAGTAAAAGGTTTTTTTCCATAACTTTTGCGGGGTCTTGGTGTTTATGACCAAGATCCCATCTTCCTTCAAACCCTCTAAAGGGTTCATGACCTTAAAGAGTGAGGGGTCAAATACCCCGACGAGGTCAGCGTTATAAACCTCTCTGTGTATGTATATAGGATCATCCGAGAGGCGAACATAAGAAGTTACCGGAGCCCCTCTCCTTTCCCCACCATAGGAGGGAATGGACTGGCCGTACTTACCTTCAATGACGGCAGCCTTAACGAGTACTTCACCTGCAGTTACTACTCCCATACCGCCTCTTCCTCTAAGAATTATTTCAAGCCTCATAACATAATTTTCTCTTTCGAGGGTAATATTTGTCATTATAGATAAAATTAGGAGAGACAAATTAACCCAGTTTAAGTTTTAAACGGTGATGAGGTAAATCGACTTACTCCTTTACAAGCCGTTTAAGAGGCTAATAATTTGCTAAATTGATAAGGGGGTTAATACTGCTAAATACACTTCAGGCTAAGGAGTTCCTTAACGAGAGCACAACGGATGAAAGTGAGTAGGTAAGTTAAGACTTGACACTAAATTTTCTAGAAGTTAAGATTATAATTATAGTAATATTTCTAACTGCACGCGAGTTATACAAAAAGAGTAAACGAAGATAATAAAATACTATACTGTCCACGCATCTTTAACAGTACAAAAGTTGCAGGCCTTAAATTTTTATTTTACGTCGACGTAATTATTACGTCGGCGTAAAATGCTTTTTGACGTGAGACCGAAAGAGGACAGAAAGGACTTATACGATAGGGATAAAGAGGTAGAAGAAATAAAAGAGAGCGTTGAAAGGAAGGTATGGCTTGCAGTTTATGGAGTGCGTAGGGTAGGGAAAACCAGTGTAGTTAATGTAGCTATCAACGACCCTAAATATATAGTAGTGAAGTTCAACTTAATTAGGATTTACGACCCGAAGAAAAAGAAGTACCCTAAATCCTCCTTCATTAGCCTCTTTTTAGAGAGCGTTAATGAGGCTATAAAGAAGTACACTTTAGGCGGTAGGGTCGTGAGGTTTATCTCTAATGTGTTAGGAATAGATGAGAAATCGTTCATAGAATTTAATGTGGTAAAAATAAGGGCTAAGCTTAAGAGGTTTAGGGATGAGGACTTAAGTTCCGTAATAAGGGAACTTGATTTACTTTCAAGCGATAATAAGAAGACCTTAGTCCTAGTATTTGATGAAGCACAAGAGCTGTTGAAAGTGAACGGGATTAACTTCCCTTCATTCTTCCATGATATTTACGATTACTGCAAATCAACTACTGTAATCTTCACCGGGAGTACAGTAGGAATACTTGAAAAAACGCTTAAGGGGCTTGAATACGAAAAACCGTTTTTTGGTAGATACATAAGGAGGATTAAAGTGGAAAAGTTCAATGAAGAGATGTCTAAGGACTTCCTACTCAAGGGCTTTGATGAGGAAGGAATAAAAGTTAATGAGGAAGTTATCAGGGAGGCATTAAAGAGGTTTGACGGTATCCCAGGATGGTTAACGTTTTTCGGTGCAGAGTATTCATTTAGGGTTAAACATGGGGAGAAGGCTGACATTGATGAAATTGAGGCTATGGCTATAGAGGAGGTAAGAAAGGAAGCTAAAGACTTCATTTCTAACACGCAATCACCCGAGAGGTATTCTGCTGTAATTTTATCACTTGATAGGCTAGGCGGGCATGGGAGTTTAAGGGATGTTACTAAGGTCGTGAATAGTATACTAAACGAAGTACCGGAACCGAGGGTTTACGAGATTTTAAATAGGCTGGTAGACGTGAGTTTCATAGAGAAAGAAGGTGATGAGTATTACTTACCTAAAGATGAGCCCGATAGAAAGGGTTTGGTATTAGCTTCTAAGGATATTCTAAGTAAAGTGAGTTAACAGACTAGGAGTTTCATTGAAGGTCAAACCCTGATAAACTTTTAATGACTCTGATTACTTTCACTATCTTCTATTTTAGCTTAATATCACAAACCAAACAATATATAGTCTTGTATTTGCTCTAAAAAGGCACTTTAGTCTTTCTGTCCCTCGATGAGGAGAGAGTAACTGTGTTCATCCATTTAGGGTTTTCCCTATTTATAAAATGAGTCACTTCCAGATTCTACTTCATAAGTAGACTTCTAGGTTGTTTGGCAGGTAATAAACACGTGCTCTCGTTGTGGGCTTAGTTAAACCCAAAAATACTCCTCAATTTCGTGTCCTAAATACGGAAAAAGGTCGAGGCATGTTATAAGTATTTTCATTTTGAGAATTACCTTAACGTAATTGATGTCACGAACTTAAATGGTGGCTTCTTGGCTTCCCCTCAAACGTATCTTCTAATCAATGAGGAACCCTAGCTAGTAGGCAGGAAGAGAACGGAAAGGATCTTGCTAAATGTTTGCTTTCTTAATCCGTAACTACTTATACGAAAGTAGTCAATAACGATTGCAATACGATTGATAGATTATTTTAGCAGATTTTCTACTAAACCTCAATTTTATTTAAAACTTTAAACCTTGATATTGTTAAAGATCATTATGAACTACTTTGAACGACTAAATTACTATGAAAAGTGGTTTATTCTAGGTGTTATAGCGGGTGTTGTAGCAGGTATAGCTGCTACAATATTTTACACTTTATTACATTTATTCGAATTTATCTTCATACATAAATTTGTAGGTGTTTCTTATCCAGAACCTTTAGGAGAAGGAGGAAGTCTTTCATTCACTTTTCATCCTGGAAATTATTATCTAATTCCAGTCTCAGTGGCTATTGGTGGTCTAATTTCGGGACTTATAGTTTATACATTTGCACCTGAGGCTGAAGGACATGGGACTGATGCGGCTATAAGAGCTTATCATTATTACCAAGGTAAGATAAGGTGGGTAGTAGTACCGGTGAAGCTCATAGCATCATCGATAACTATAGGCTCAGGAGGGAGTGCTGGAAAAGAGGGACCTACAGCTCAGTTCTCAGCAGGATTAGGTTCTGTCCTTGCTGATTTGTTAAAACTTCCTCCCGAGGATAGAAGGAAAATGGTAGCTGTGGGTATTGGAGCAGGTATAGGAACTATCTTTAAGTCTCCCATAGGCGGAGCGCTATTATCTGCAGAAATATTATATAGGAGAGATCTTGAACCTGAAGTATTGTATCCTTCTTTAATAGCTGCAGCAGTGGGTTATGTAATATTCGGGTCAATTTACGGCTTTACACCGGTCTTCGGTTATTACTCAGAACCATTTAATCCGCTCAGATTACCCTTATACGCTATATTGGGAATAGTTAACGGACTCGTAGCAATACTTTATGTTAAACTGTTTTATGGTGTACACTCGTTTTTCAAGAAGTTAAAGATAAACAAATACTTTAAACCTGTACTTGGAGCGTTAGTTACAGGGAGTATAGCGTTAGTAGCTCCTGAAGTAATGGGTACGGGTTATGGATGGATAAATTTGGTTGAGTACGAGAAAATTAACGTATTTTACTCTCCCATTTTACCTGTTGTAGTACTCCTCGCTTTACTTCCCTTATTAAAGATATTAGCTACCTCCTTTTCAATAGGTTCAGGGGGTAGTGGAGGAGTATTTGCACCTGGGCTTTTCATAGGGGCTTTCGTAGGAGCTGATTTAGGTCTTATTTTCCATCATATCTTCCCGAACATAGTTCCTACAATAGCACCTTTCGTTATAATAGGAATGGCGTCGTTTTTTGGTGCTGCAGGAAAAGTGCCTCTCTCAATGATAGTAATGGTAACTGAAATGACAGGGAGTTTACAGCTCTTGCCCGGGACTATGATAGCCGTAGCACTCTCTTACTTAATCTCAGGAAATTACACCATTTATCAAGCTCAAGTCCCTACTAGGAGAGATTCACCAGCACATAAGCTTGAATATGAAATACCATTATTACAAATATTGAAGGTAAGTGATGCCAAACTTTCTGACATTAGAGTAAAGATAAGTGATAAAGTAAGCTCAGCTTTATCTAAGATGATGGAGAACAATTTCTTGAGTTTGCCCGTTACAGATGAAAACGATAGGTTTGTAGGGGCAGTGTATTTAAGGGACTTAGAGAAAGCTAACGGTGATGATATTGTAGGGAAATATGTAGTTAGAGGAGTACCGTATGTTAGACTAGAATCTACCTTTGAAGACTGCTGGGACGTAATGGCTAGACTTAGGAGTAGATGGGTCTGTGTAGTAAAGGATGGCAAATATTTAGGAGTATTGACCATAGATAACCTACTTAAATCATATGAAGAAAAACTAAATGAATTGAAACAGAATACTACTCCACAAAAATAACCAGATTATTTTTATTTTATCTCATTTCTTGATCAACAGAGTTATCCACATGAGGTTTCTGATTTAAGATCGTAGTGAAGTCTTTTAACTTAAGTTAACATGAGCTTTTTATAGACATTGTGAAATTAGACTAAAAGTCAGGATAAGTTACGCCTCGGGTAAAAACTCAATGTTTTAATCCTTTCTTTGGAGATATTTATTTATGGAATACGACCCCTACGATATGGCTTTTGTAGGAAAAGTGGTGAAAAAGCAAGGAGAAGAAGGGATTGTGGACTTCGGAGGTGTTAGGAAAAACATCTCGCTCTCTTTAGTAGACGCTAAGGAAGGTGACTGGGTGCTAGTACACGCTGGCTACGCTATAAGAGTCCTCAAAGAGGATGAAGTCGAGGATGACCTAAAGAGGAAAATAAGTTCAGTTATTAACGACGTAGATGAAGGGTCTTGAGTTTGTTCATAACGTGATCTACAAATTTCTCAAGTTCCTCCCTCTTAACACCCCTCTCTTCACTTACCTTAAACACTATTTCCTCTACCCTAGTGTAATTCTTATACTCCTCGTTAAGCCTCTTCCATGGTATACCCCTTAAAGCATTTGCATACTTATCGTCAAAAGGGAGGGAACCGTTTAACATAAGACAGGATATAATAGGGTAACCTATATATCCCCTAAACCTTGTCCCGTTATCATCACTGTAGACCACTTGCCCCTTGATCTTCACCTCGTACTGTTTATCCCTCTCTGAGGAGATTACCTTACAACCTTCCTCTGTCTTTTCAACTCTACCATCAGCAATAGCTCCAAGTGCCTCAAGCACTTTAATTCTGGGCGGGAGTTTAAGTTCCATAACAACTATTTCGTAAATTAGACATTAAATGTTTACCACCGATATGAGATCCAAATTTTAAGGGCTCTCGTGGCGAGTTTTGCTTGACATTTTGTTTGGTGATAAACTTTTTACCCACTGATCAATTATGAATTTATGGCTTGGTATAACAAAGACGAAGTAAAAAAGTTTATAACTAGGAAGAACTCCGTTCTTGTAGTATGGGATGTACAAGAAGCCCTAGTTAACTCAATATTTAACAAAGATGAATTTCTCTCCAAGCTTAAGGAGTTAATCGACGCTGCTAGGCAGTACAACGTGCCAATAGTTTACACTAAGATAACACCCTTACCTGAGAGGTTTCAGCCCCCATACTTGAGGAGGAGATTTGATCCGGGTGACATAGTTAAAGAGGTATACCCTAAGGAGGGTGACGTAGTACTGAACAAGAACACTGCTTCTATATTCGTAGGGACTAACTTCGAACTCATGGTGAGAAATGCCGGAATCAACGTCATTGTTTTCACGGGGATCGCTACGGATATCGGTGTAGAAACATCAGCGAGGCACGCCCAAACCTTGGGATTCTTACCGGTAATAGCTAGAGAAGCCGTGTCATCAGCAGACAAGGAAGCCCATGAGAGGTCTTTGGCTAACATGAGTAGGTTAATGTTAGTCCTAGACAACAAGGAAATAATAGAAAGGTGGAGTTCTGAATAAATAACTAAAAATCTTTTTTAAATCTACTCCACAATTTCCAGAGCACGGTAAGCAGTCCCTAAGTCAACTCCTTAGGAGGGTAGATACAAAGTTTAAAATATGTTGCCATAGTTGTAAGTGGAGACATGACGGTAAGTTACTACACATAACAGAAGGGCCAAATGAAAGGGTTATCTATATAACATACATCACTTTGGAACTCTTATTTAGAAAAATCTCAATGAAAGACACATCCTTTTAACTACTCAATACTTGCGTCATCAATATTGTAAAAATCACTATGAGGAGAATTATAGCTAAAGATGAAATAATACTGTATGGTAGTCTTAGGTACGTGAAAGATGGTTGAAGTCCTCCTCTGTTAATATTTGGATAAATTTTCTTCATTCCTAGTTTGTTATTTAGAAAAATTACTTAATCAAACCGAGCTTTCATCCGCAATGCCTAGTCCCGTGATAGGGGAAAGGTACTTATTGTTCTCCTCATTCCCATTAAGAGCTTAGCCAAACTGCGGATGAGCGTCTCTTGCATCAGTGAGAGATCTTCTGAAAAATAAGTGTTTAAATTTGGATATAATGTATTCTTCATCACCACCGCACACGCTTTTGATTCCGTTACTCCTTTTTTATAACTAATATTTTAACTAGCTTTATATACGTGTTAAGTGTTACTAGACCTTAGCTAGTTCTATACATCTACTTTATCGTTGTTCAATTCTTTAGCATTATGTTGATTATAATGACTTTCCTTCTACTACTGATACTCTCTTTTTTACAGCGGTAACTAAACTATCAATCTCAGTAACACTCCCCGTAATTATAAGATCGAACATCCCATCTATAATTCTTTCATAAATTTCATACAATTCTTTGTCTTGTCTTATCGTATCTAGAACCTTCTTCTTAAAATCAGGCTCACTATCGTCCACTTCGACTAAATTTTCTATACATTCTAATAAGGCAGAAAGTTTTATTGCAGGGTCTTTCTCTACTTCAGCAATCTCAAGTAGTTTGATCGCTAATTGCTTCATAAAGCATTTCCAACCTCTTGTTTATTTCTTCTTCTAAATAGTAATTTTCTAACTTAACTCTTCTTCTAGTATATAGGACAAGTTCTATTCCTAACGCTATTACGAGTATCTGAGGAGTATAAGGAGATATAGGTTTGTAATATAAAGTCCCGTCCTCACCTTCCCTGACAAGTCCCAACTCTACAACTGGTACACCGGTCTCAGGCTCTAAAACCTCACTTAAATCCGGTCCTTCCACCGAACTTCACCGCCCTAATATACCCTGCCCCGGGCTTCCTTAAGTCGATCAAAGTTAACTTATGTTTTATACCTCCCAGTGCCTTAGCCGCTATGTTAAACCTAGCCCACTCATCAAGTATCTCTATGAAAGCCCTAGCTTCGTGGATACAAGCACCTGCTGAAAACGCGCCATGATTTTGAGTTATTACTACCCTGGGGACTTTCATCCCCTCACCTTGAAACGCCTCTCCTATATACTTAGCCAATTCTTTAGTCCCGGGATGCGCATAGGGGACTATCTTAACTTCACCGAGTATCGCTGCGGCCTCACCGTGAGTTACCTCTAAGTAACCCGAAATAGTTGCCCCCATCACATAAGGGACGTGAGCGTGAATAACAGCATTCACATCAGGTCTCCTCTTATACACTTCTAAATGAGCGAAAGTTTCTATAGAGGGTTTTAAGTCGCCAACTATTACATTACCGTTTAAGTCTACTGCTATCAGATCCTCTTCTGTTAAGCTCATTCTGGGATAACCGGAAGGAGTAATCCATATCTTATTACTCCCAGGCAATCTTGCACTTTGATTACCCCCTGCGTTGGTGACTAATCCTTTATAATAAAAAGCCCTCACAGTCCTTACCAGCTCTCTTTTGAGCTGTTCTTCGTCTGTTTGGCATAACTTACAGAACGTATTACCTATCATATAGACCGTAGTAATCACCTCTTACATCTGGGAACGTAGTTGAGTATCTTGTGGTGAGCCCATATCCAACAAGTCCCCTCCTGAGATACCATAGGAGACCCCTTAGGGTCTTCCGGGGTACAAGTCTTCATATAAAGCGGGCATTCTGGGGGATCTATTAGACCCATCACTACTTCACCACATCTTGCTCCAGCAACATATTCGTCCTTAGTTGAAATCCCCTTCCTCAACCCATACCTCTCCCTTGCATCGACTTCCTTGAACTCATCCTTCAACCTAAAGCCTGCCTTGGGAAATATAGCTACCCCCCTAACGTAACCGTCCTCTAGATCGAAGACTCTCTCCATCACCTCCTGAGCTTTAACGTTCCCTTCCCAAGTCACAGCCCTAGTATACTCGTTCTCTAACATCGGCTTGCCCTCATAGATCTGCCTTAATAGCATGTAAATTGAAAGAAGGACGTCAATGGGCTCAAAACCTGAGAAAACTACAGGTTTTTTAGTCCTCAGGAAGTACTCGTAATAAGGTTTCATCCCGGTAATGGTTGCCGAATGGCCAGCTGAAATGAAAGCGTCTATCCCTAGAACGTTTGACTCCATTACAGAGCCCTGAATTGAAGGTGTGTATCTGTATGAAACTAGGAAGCTCAAGTTCCTTGGTACTCCCTTGAGTACCTCGAAGGCTGTAGCTGGTGCAGTAGTGTCCATACCTACGGCGAAGAACAGAAACTCTTTGTTTGGCTCTTTTCTTGCCATCGCTACAGCGTCCTGGACACCATATATCACTCTTACGTCAGCTCCCAAAGCTTTTGCGTCTTGTAGGCTCATCTTAGTTCCTTTACTCCTGCTCATGTCGCCGTAGGTTACGACTACCACACCGTCTAAGGCAAGTTTTACCGCATCGTCTATATCTGTAGCCGGGGTTATGCACACTGGACAACCAGGGCCAGCCCTGATCTGAACATTATCTGGTAAGAGTGACCTTATGCCGTAATGGGTTATTGTCCATTCGTGAGAACCGCAAACGTGCATTATGGCTATATCCTCTTGTATTTTCTTTGCTAGATCGTTAATTTTCTCCACTATCGCCTTCGCTAGGGTTGGGTTTCTGTAATACTTCAAAATCTGGGGGAGTCTTTCTTGATTCTGTTTGTTCTCGCTACTCACCTTTACCACCTATCGCCTCGTATAAATCTCTTCTTTTTTGTTCTTCGTCTAATTCTTTTGTCATCTCTTCCCATAACTCTATTGTCTTCCTAGCCTCTTCTTCGTCCACTATTTGAATGGCATAACCTGCGTGAACTAATACGTAGTCTCCTACCTTGGCGTTTACCAACGATATCAACACGTTGTCCTTCACTGTCCCTCCGAAGTCCACCTTTGCGAATTCACCGTTTATTTCTATTACCTTACCTGGATATGCAACACACATGTCAACCACCGTAAATTTTCCTAATCTCTTCTAGCTCGCTTTTACTGGGCTTAGAAACTGGTAGGTAGTCTTCATCTACGTAAAGCATCGGGATAGAACAGTGAAGAGGCATCGTAATCTCATAGCCACATACATCACACTTTAGGTATTCGTATTTCCTGAAGTTACCCTTCAATTCATACGTCATTTCCTTGTTGCAATGCAGTGGGACTTTTTCTACGTGCCCACAATCAAGACAAACTAACCTTGCCATTGGTACCACCTAACAAATTCTTGGGACGGGATCACCTACTGGTCTTGTGACAAGTCTCTTTCCTCCTACAGCTGTTTCTAAGATAACTCCTTGAATATCCTTTCTGACTTCACCTATTATAGCAGCGTTTTTACCCCAGGGCGTCTTATGTAGTGTATCTAAAACGTCTCGAGCCATCTCTGGTGAAACGGCTAAAACAGCTTTCCCCTCATTCCCTAACTCCATCAAATCTAAGCCCAAGAACTCTATCGCGTTCCTGACATCCTCCCTCACCGGTATATCGTTCTCCCTTATGTAAATTCCCAAGCCGGATTTTTCGCTCCAGTCGTTTAATAAGTCTGCTAACCCACCCCGCGTAGGGTCTTTAGCGTCGGCAACTCCCCCTACTTCGAGGACAGCTTTCATCATCTTATTCAGCGGCGCTACATCCGACTCAACATTTATTTCGAACTCTATTCCCTGCCTAGAGGAAAGTATTGCTATCGCATGATCGCCTATGTTCCCCGACACTATGATCTTATCACCATCACGTAAATTCATAGGGACTAACCATTCGTACTTTACCTGCCTGGTCTTTCTGAGGACGGTGAAGTTATATTTAAGTGCGTCTGAGGCAACGCCTATACCGCTGGTGTTGATAATCATTTTGTCCAAAGATCCTTTCTCCATAACTTTAGTATCGCCAGTGACTATGTGAACCCCTGCTTCTTCTACTGTATTTTTTATGCTCTCAACTATTTTAGCTAGATCACTCTTGGGGAATCCTTCTTCTATTACAACTCCTAAGCTTAAGGCTATAGGATCCCCGCCCATCATGGCGATATCGTTTACAGTCCCACTTACGGCAAGTCTACCGATATCTCCTCCTTTGAAGA
This sequence comes from Stygiolobus azoricus, assembly GCF_009729035.1. NCBI lineage: Archaea > Thermoproteati > Thermoproteota > Thermoprotei > Sulfolobales > Sulfolobaceae > Stygiolobus > Stygiolobus azoricus. Next base: position 1,152,377 of record NZ_CP045483.1, on the reverse strand, counting down.
AAAGGGGTCTGACTGTGAAGGAATCCGTTGTAAAGACTATACCGTTTATCACCGCTCCGTCATCAAGCACATCAAGACCGACCTCTCCGTAACCGTCGTAGAGTTGAAGGAAGTATTCCTTAATGAGATTATGCATATAAGCTCCTCCAGCTCCGTGCAGTCTAGTGATCACACTTTTTGGATCACTCATGGTAGCTACATTATAATATCACCGCAGGACTTATTAAATATTGTGTTCTAAAATATCATCTTAATAATATTTTTATTTTTTTCAATATAATTATGAAAAATTTTATTATATGCCCGTTTAACCGGCTCACAAGTTTAAATATCAGTAAATCTAAAATTTTCTATGGATTATTGTGAAGCTTTAGAGACAGTTCTTAAGAGTAATGTAGTTTGGATCGAAGCCCAGTCCTGCTCCGGCGAAAGTGTGTCGATACTTAAATCGGGTTGTAAGTCATTAGAAGACATTTTCTTTCACTCCTCACCATTTAAGATGTTTTCCATTATAAGTGGTGAAAGAAGTGGCCAGGAATATCTACGAGAGATCCTCCAACAACAAGACTTCATTTTGGTAATTGAGGGGGCTTTACCCAAGGACGAAAAGCTCTGTCATGTAGGGGATATGACTTGTGGAGAACTGATAAGGAGGCTGAGTCAAAATGCCAAGGCTATCATCGCCGTAGGTTCGTGTGCCGTTAACGGAGGGGTTATCAGAGAATTAGGTTACGTGGGTATTAAGGAGTATTTAGGAAAACAAGTATATGAGGTACCGGGCTGTCCGGCTTCGGATAAGATGATGGTTGCTGCAATATACTATGCTGTAACGGGTAGCAAAAGTTGAAATTAGAGCCCATCACAAGGGTCGAAGGTCATCTGGGCGTAGACGTCAAAATTGACGGTAATGTCTACACTGAGGCTAACGTAGAGATAACCATGTTCAGGGGCTTTGAGATACTTTTGAAGAGTAAAAAGGTAGAGCTAGCCCCTAACCTTACAGAAAAGATCTGCGGAGTATGCGGTGCAACTCACGCATTAGTATCGACGGAGACGTTAGAGATGGCTAAGGGTGTTTATCCGAGTGAGGGGTATATAGACTTCAGGAATATAGCCTATTCTTTAGCCGACATAATGTATAATAACGTAGTAGTGGCATTTATGTTTGAGGCTATAGATTTTTCTTCGAACTTTGTATCCCGTTATAATCCCTCCTTGTTCAATAAGGCGAAGGAAACCTATTGTACATATAAGGATAGACACGGTTACGTTAGGGTCTCAGACTTACTGCAACAGCTCTACTTTAGCGGGGAAATATATAAGACAGCGCTGAAAGTCCAGACTAAGATCAGAGAGATGGCAACCTTGATATGGTTGAGATACCCGCAACCTGTTTCATTACGGGCTGGAGGTCTCGAAATCAGAGATCAAAACGCAGATCAGAAAATTAAGGATGGCATAAAAGGCATAAAAGGGGATATTGACAGATTACTTTACGTAGCAAAAGAGCTGAGGGAGTTTTTCGTCGGTATGTACAAGGATATAGGTGAAGACTTCATAACTTACGGTTTATTAGAACCCCACGAGTATGACGCTACTTATGAAAACATGAGTTACTGGGCTTCGAAGAGGTATTTCCCTCCCGCGTTAGTCAAAGGAGGGGAAATAGTTTCACGAGACCTTAGGGAAATACTGTTAGGAGTGAGGGTGGACGTTGAAGGAACTCCTTATGAGAAGTGGACAAGGAGCATTGAAAGAGACTCTTTAGGGAATGAAGTCGATGAAAGGCACCCTTGGAACAAAGAGACTCGGCTTAAAGTCTCTGGGAGGAACTACTTATTTCACGTAAGACAGAATATTGGTAAAGAAGAGTTTCTACCCACTACCGGAGATATAGCTAGGTTATACGCTTATAGAAAAATAAAAGGAAAGCCTAAAGCTTTTGATGAGGAGTGGGAGTATAAAAGTAACGACGTTATGGAGAGGTTTTTCGCAAGGGTTTTTACAGTCGCTTTTCTGGCAGAGTATTTGCTTAATGTAGAGGTGAGTAGGAACTTCAAGACATTCTCTTTAGGTAAAGAGAGCGAAATGGCTGTGGGGGCACATGACGCACCGAGAGGAGGAAACGCTCACTGGATGATCGCAAAACAAGGGGTTATACAACGTTACGAGATAATTACTCCCACGGACAGAAACTTCAGCAAGGGTGGACCAGTAGAGAAGTCAATAGTAGGACAGAAGGTAACAGAGGAGACCGGTGTAACAGGCCTTGACGTACTCAGGGTAGTAAGGAGTTTTGATCCGTGTTCAGCTTGTGCAGTCCACATTTTCAACAAGAAGGGAGAGAAGATTGTTAGTATACAAGCGGTTCCATAAAGGACTATAGACGTCATCTCACTGAGTTAGCCAGATTAAAAACGTTAAGAAGTATCATTAATTAAAGCGTAGTAATAGGCTTGTCCTAAAGCTATTCCTCCGTCATTAGGCGGAACTTTCCTCGGTAGAATTATCTCAGCTCCTTCACTGTTCTCCATCATACCCTTTAAGATGTACTCATTCACTGCTGCTCCACCCGACACTATTACCTTGTCTCCGTATTTCAACGCCGTCTTAATTAGAGCCTCTCCGAGCCTATACTGGACAGTATAAGCTATGTCATTTATTCTATATCTCCCCCTGTTTTCAATGAGCCATTTGAAGACACTAGGAGTGTCTATCTCCTCACCCACAACCTTAATATCTAAGTCGAGCAATTTACCGCCTCTCGCGGAAGCCTCTAACTTTATGGCCGGTTCGCCTTCGTAAGTTCTCTGGTCACACACGTTGAGAAAAGCAGAAACTGCGTCTAAGAACCTCCCCGTACTCGACGTCATTAAACCGGGCTTCTTTGTAATTTTTTCCAACAATCTCGCCTCTTCTTCCTTTATTCCAGCTATCTTTCCGGCCTCATTCCAATCCATAAAAGTTGACAAAAACATCGCCAACATCCTCCTAGGTCTTAGAGCATTAACATCACCTCCAACATAAGGCACATATTTCAGGTGGTGTTTTCTCTCGTATTTTACACCCTCAAATTTAATCACCTCTCCTCCCCAACCGTTGCCATCATCCCCGTAACCTATACCGTCAATGGCTATACCGACACCACTCTCAATACCGTTTTCTGCAGCAACACTCAGGATATGGGCTACATGGTGTTGAACCTTTACTACTTTAGCTGAGAACTTCTCCGCAAGCTTTTCTCCCAAGTATACACTCTGATAAGCGGGATTCTTGTCAACTACAACAACTTTAGGTTTGAGAGAATACATTGTGACGAACTTTAAGACGTAGTTCTCTAAGTCAATTAGAGTTGAATATTCATCGGTATCACCGATGTAAGGAGTTAGGATTACCTTGTCCTTAAATGCTACAGCCCCAGCATTCTGAAGCTCCGCACCCAGTGCTAATATATCATGGTGTAAGGCCTTATTCTTCAGCTGTATCCATAAGGGGGCATAACCCCTACTCCTCCTCAACAGAAGCGGCCTACCATTGGAGACCCTGATCATGCTGTCGTCCACACGGTTAACAATTTTCCGATTGTGGTATAGGACATAGTCTACAACGTCTTTCAGTTTCTCCTTAACACATTGCTCGTCAACACACATGGGAAAGCCGTGTTTGTTACCGCTCGTGGCTATAAAGAGGTGCGGAGGAAATTCTTCCAACAGAAGGTAATGAAGGGGTGTGTAAAAAAGAAAGAATCCCTCACGATCGAGGCCCGGTGAAACATATTTAGATAATGACTCACCATCCTCTCTCTTCTTCAGCAGAACAATAGGTCTTTGAGGAGAAGTTAGAAGCTCCTTCTCCTTTTCATTTACTATAGCGTAATTTTCGATTATCTCGAGCGACTGTGCCATTACAGCAAAGGGCTGTTGGGGTCTGTTTTTCCTCTTCCTGAGCTTTAACACTACGTCATCGTTGAGTGGGTCAACTACGATATGAAATCCGCCTATTCCCTTTACTGCTATTATATAGCCCTCGGAGATAAGTTTAGCCGTAGTTTTTATGGGATCTCCGTCTATAATCTCTCCTTCTATTGTAGATAGAAATAGTCTGGGACCACATATAGGACAACTTATTCCCTGAGCGTCAAATCTCCTCTCGTCTTCCGGATTATGATATTCTCTCTCACATTCTTTACAAAGGGGAAAGTCCCTCATGGAAGTGTTTTCCCGGTCATAAGGGATTGTGTACATCATAGAAAACCTGGGACCACACTTCACGCAACTGTTGAAGGGGTATCTATACCTTCTGTCCTGAGGGTTGAGCACTTCCCTCATACAGTCCTCACATACTGCAAAGTCTGGAGGTATTTGGCTAGGCTCTTTTACGTAAGTACCACTGGGAAGTATAAAGAAATCTTTCCAGTCACCGCATTCAGTCTCTTCTGTTATGATTTTATCTATTTTGGCGACTTCTGGAACGTCTTTAAAGAGAGACTCCATGAACTTACCAATATTTTGTTTGTCTCCTTGTATTAGGACTTCTACTTCACTTCCTCCCATGTTCTTAACGTATCCTTTCACTCCGCTCCTCTTAGCTATCCTGAATATAAAGGGCCTGAATCCTACACCTTGTACTATGCCCGTGATCACTATCTTATAGCACTCAACTATTATTTTTCACCTGAAAAATATTCTTTAAACCCTCATATAACTTTACTTCGTGGTTGGAGAAATTCTTAAACAGTGATACATGGAAATCTATGGTTAGCCCCGTCTGTATGTAATTAACCTTTAGTCTGTCGGCTTCAGACTTATATAATACTGTTACCGCACCTTCAAGGGCTATATCTAGCCTCTCGTTAGAGGGTACGAAATAATAAGGGGGCTTGAACTCGACCCCACATGACGCTACGAACTTTTTGTCCATTAACCTCTTGGAGATATCATACTGTGACACTACGACTTTCTCGTTCTTGCATATGTCCTCTCTCGAGTTGGCCAACACCTCATCCTTAAATACCTTCACCTCATGTGCTATCAAGTCCCATTCCTTTAGTGTCTTGGTTACATAATAAGGTGACAAGATTACACTTGGCTTAGAAATGCTTATCTTCAACTGACCAATCTTCACCTTCTCATTGAAAATTAATGATAAGATCACATCAGACGGTAAAAACATGTAAAGTGTCTTTGCTTCTGGTATTTCTTCTGCAACCTTTGCAAACTTCTCTCTCTAACCACATATTCATACTAGACAGCAATAGGGCGTTATAGGGATCTCTCCTACTATTTCCGCAATACTATTTCTATTACTAGAAAGGTCTATCAGAGCTAATCACCTCCTCAAAATTCTTTAACACTCTTTCTTTATCTATCTTAACATTATAGGGCTTCAATACATCTTTAAGTGCATCAAGTATTTGGGGTACTTTCTCCTTTAACTTCTCTGAAATTCCGTTCATAGGTTCTAAGACGTAGGGTCTATGTCCTATAATGAAAATTTTAGGGTTGTAGCCCATTAGTTTCAGGATAAAAAGAATACTCTGGATCCCCATACCGTGGGATCCAGAAATTTGCATGTCCAAGACCGTTGACGTAACCTGATCTGCATCCTCTTCATCAATTTTTTCCTCAGAAACATAAACACCTTCTTGATCTACCGCTACTGCGTCGAGGATAATAATTATGTCGTATTCTTTCAGGTAGTCTATCGCATTTACTCCGGCACTGCCCAGATCTATTACATCAGCACCTTCTACGTTGCCCTGCATAGCTTGTGCCAAATACGAACCTAGGCCGTCATCACCCATTATCCTATTACCCACACCCACTATAGCTATCCTCTTCATCAAAAATCCCGCCAATATTTAGCATCTTCCGGTAGCGGTTTCCAAGACTCAGCCTTCGGAGAGTTCATTATCTTTCCGTGGAGTTTGATCAGCTTAGATATTACCGGCATTAGTTCTTCCCTCTCCCTCACTTCATCCGTTATAAGCTTTGCCACCAACTCTCTACTCTTTTGCAAGTTACTCGTCACATCCTTCCAAAGACCCCAGTCCTTTGAAGTGAGTTCGAGTATCTTCTCTTCAGGTACATCAAAGAGGACTAACGCAATGATGTCAGAAAGATCCTTATTAGTAGGGAAATGCATTTGAAGTTTTGATAAGAGGAGGTCTTGTTTATCGAATGTAAAATCGGAATTCCAGTTTACAGGGATAATGTGATTGAATTTCATGTCCTCAGAGTAATAAACCTTGACTATTATGTCCTCTTTGAAGAACATACCTGCTATATGACCTAAAGTTTTTTCGAGGTGTATGTAAGGTGTATAATCTAAGCTGTAAATTATTTCCTTAAACTTGTCTCTGCTCTCCGGTCTAACAATAAAGTTTATGTCCTGAACTCCGTTACGTCTGTACAGTGTTATCAACTCCCTAGCTAACTTGTTATCTTTAACTACGCTGTATATCCCCACAGAGCCGTATAGGAGGAGCTTTACTCCTTCCTTGGTACAGGCATCATAAATTTTCCTCGCTTCATTAAGGTATTTTTCGAGCTGTTCAGCCACGTTTACTTTTCTTAGTTGAGAATCGAACGGAAATATACCAGACACTTTTTATTCACAATAATAGTTATTTAAAATAATTATTTAAATGTGATGTAAAAAGAAGAGGAAGAAGCTTACTTAATGACTCAGGGTGAGAGTAACTTGCCTATTAACTCTTCTAACTCAGAGATGACGTTTTGGATCTTAATTTGTTTCTCATCTCTTTTTATCACCTTCACGGTCTTGTCTATTTGTACAGTTGTGAACTTCCTCACCCTCATCTTTAAGTCCGGGTCATTACTAATTATAATCCCGGTAGTAGTGACGTTACCTACTAGAGGCAATACAGACGGGATTTTCAATAAGTTAAGCTTTTTCTTAAGCTCTAGCTCAAGGTAAACCTCGTAAGACCAGACTACGTCATCGGGATTTATGTTATTTCTTAAAAGTCTTGCAATTAGAGAATCGGCATAATATTGAACATCTCCGGAAAGAAAAGCCACCTGCTTCACAAAATTAGGGTTCCTATCATCAGGGATTATTTCAACAGGTATTCCATCTAAAATCTTACTGAGCAAGTCTTTAGGGATAGTCCTCACGAAAGTTATTAGATATGCCTTTTCCTTTAAATCTCCTAAGACTTCACTCCCAATATTTTGTGCACCTCCTCTTTCATCAGCTTTAAACACTCCTTACCCCAGTCACTCATCTCTCCATCCTCGTTTTCTACTTCACACTCTATAATTATTGTTTCATCGGGTAAACTGCCTAATGCATTTGAAGATTTTATGAAGCTTTCGACATCCATGAAATACGCCTTCATATTATTATAAATATCAGCCCAATCACTGAATGCGTCTCCCCTTTCCGGTTTGTAGACCCTAAGTTCCCTCTTACCTCTTTTCTCACTGACTAGCACAATAAGCTTAGAGGGAGAAATTTCGTATAAAAAAGTAGATGCCTTAATTGCACCCATACTTAAATCTATTACTTCTATCCCCTCTCTTCTTAATTCCTCCATAGCTATAAGTGGAATCTGGTAGTCACCCTTATACCAATATCCTACAGCCACAATCGTAGTCAATTCTTACCCACGCTTCTTTGGTCTTAATTCGTCAACAAGTCTATTAAACATTTCTTCCTGAGTGGATTTTTCATCGACTTTTATACCGTATAACGAGAGTAGCTCTTTAAGAATGTCGGGACTTTCCTCTTTCGGTTCCTTTATAGTTAGTAATTTCTTGAAAGTGTCGTAGTCCTCCAAGATCGTCTTCTTCAGTTCATCGAGACCCAGTATACGAGACAATATGCTCATTTCACAATCGCCTTGTTAAGTAGACTAGTGATATTTACTACCTTAAAATTCCCTTGATTATCCTTAACTCCATTTTCAAGCGATAACTTGCAATTGGGGTCGAACACTACGACGGTCCTTCCCTCCCACTTATTTAGCTGCGCCATAACATATTCTCTGACCTTCTTTAACGTATCTTTCTTTTCGTCAAACAGTTCTAGCATATGTCCACAAGTGTATAATTTATCCGATGAGGGTGAAACTTTGGGTTCTTTAAACTGTGGAGCGATGAGCCTCATTAACTCCCTTGGCGGTTCTTCAACTCCTCCTAACCTGCTTAGAAACTCTGAATAATGAACAGTGACTGGAGTATCCACATCGGCTTTCTTTAGCTTTACCGTTCCTGCTTTATACCTCTCGTATACCGTCTGGGTTATGTGTTCAACTGGAATTGGTAGTTCTAACCTTGTGCTCTTAGGTCCTTGCCATCTCAACCAGAAGTACGCCGTACCGTCCGTAACCACTATTTTCTTTATTCCTAAAGTTTTTGAAATTTCTGCTATATTAGTATAGACCTTTCTAGCTGTTTCGAAGTCTCCTACCATGTAGGCATAATAGCCTGGATCTGAAATTGAAGAGCTGACGGTGTAACTAACTCCGAGATTTGACATTACAGAGGCTACATTGGCTAAGTTCTCCTGGTCCTTTATCTCTAACGGTGAAGGTATGTAGAGTACTTCGGCACCTCTCTTATCTATCGGTAGTCCTGCATTAGTCGCAGCTAGAGTCCATTGGTCTTTACTTATACCCAGCGCATTTCCGCTTTCCTTAGTGTTACTTGCTATGATAACAATGGGATATCTGTTACATAAAAGGTAAAGGGAGTAGAGAGAATTTATCAGTCCACCCTTAATAATCGCGTAATAAATTAAGCTCATGACGACTTCGTGGGAAATAGTTGAAGATATAGAAGCTAGTGAGAGTTTTCCAAAGGAGTGAGTAGTCTCGGTATTAACCATAGGTATATGCTAATAGCTAGAGATAGTAGAGGGGAACCTGATATTAATACAAAAAATAGAGCGGTCATTATGAACGATACTTCGAGAAATAGAAAAGCCTTGTCCATGTTTTTATGAGGTAAGAAATAAGCACTGTCATGGTAATAATGTAGAGTAAATAGATCAATACTAATTGGTGAATACCACCGTTCATATAATTACTTTTTCTAATAATAATTATAAAGTTTACCTTATTATACCTAGTATACCTTTTTAAATTATCCCCACAATATAACTATTATATGATATTTACGGAATGGAGTCCTACTTTCAGAGGAAAGTACAATATGAAAGAAATGCTCGCTGTTACCTCGAGGAAGAGTTAAAAAAGTCGAGCAGGAGTTTAAAGACTTAGAAATTCCTGATAATAGACGCTGATGAAAGACCAGACTTAGCTATAAGGTATACTCCTCAGATATATCCTTGTATTAGTATAATCTCAGAAAGAGGAATAATAGGGGGAAGCTTCGGTTTCGTTGAGAGCGAAAAAATTAGTGAGATGATCTCTAATTCCATTACACTTTTAGATGATAAGGAAAAATTAGTTAAACCGCCCACTGTCAAGAAAGAGTTACAAAGGTTCCCTCTGGATTATGTATTTAAAGATATATTGAGGAGGTGTGAAAGTTACTTTGACTGGATCTCTGGGGGTTTTGAAAAAGAGCCGAAATTTGTGTCCCCAGAGGTCTTGAGGCTTTTCCTTAAATTTAATGACTCCTACCACCAATCTATGGTTTTTATAACCCTAGACAACGCAATAGAGCACTTATGGGACAACGGGTTCTACCTCTTCTCTAAGAGCGTCGATTGGAAAGAGCCTTATAGGGCTAAAATGGCTGATTTCAATGCAAGTATGGTTTCCCTACTTCTCGAGGCTTACAAGGTCTTTAAGGACGATAATTATTTAGATTACGCAATTAGGACTGGGGAGTTCCTCAAATCACTAACAAGGGATGATGGACTAATCATGAACGGCATAGCTTTTGACAAACTTGATCAAAGACCCTTTTTGCATGTTAACGCTCTCGTTTTAGAGGCTTTCTATAGCTTGAAAGATTATGAGGACTTTTCGGAAAGGGCTAAACTGCTTCAAGAGTCTCTTTCCGGAGCTAAACACCACAGAATTGACAATTATAAATAATCTACATTATACCTCTTCGATCTAGCATATTTATTGAGAGCGTATTTATATGTTCATGATAACGGTATTACAAGTAACGTATTTTCCTCCTTAAGTGAGTATTACGGTAACGGTTCATATTACGACGTTACGCTCGAATTTGCCACTCGAGAAGGAATAGGAAGGTTTAAGTTTCTATATGATGACTCAATTTTAGCTGAAGCGTTTTTGATGATGGGTAATAAAGAAGAAGCTGAAAAGATAGTTGAAGACATTTTACCTAGCTACATTTACTATTCCTATTTTAACCAAGCACAACTGGCTCTCGTCCTAGGTGAGCTGCTTGGTAAGTTTAATCACTAAAGTATATTTAGGGCTTATAGGGCTAGGACAATGTGTATTTTTTTACCAGGTTTTGTCTGTGCTCTCGCATGGGTTAGTTTACCCCACTCTTAACTTATGCAATCTTAGCCGTGCTTATAGTCGATATCTTGATTAATTTAAACGGGCTATCCCGTTACGTCTCTTTCTTAATGATTGTTCCAGTAATAAATGTGATAGTTGTAGGTTTTTTAGCTTACAGGCTTTCTCATTCCTTATGGTCGTCGTTTTTAACCAGTCTGATTTGGTTTATTAACTTAATACTTAGTTTAGTTTTACCAGTACTCGCTATTCTAGCTTATGATTTTGATTTATCTCTCATCTGGTATATGGTTCTTCAAGACGTAATCTCACTAGCAGCCCTAGTGATAATTGGTATTTTATTCCTTAGGTATAAAAAAGAATAGAGCAATTTAGAAAGTAGGAAAAGTAAGATTTAAATTTGTTTTTAACCACGAATTTTATTTCATAGTATACCACATTATAATTATAAATCCCAAACATAAAAGATTATATTAATGAGGCTCGAGTATTCTGTTACGACTACTCACACCCCTGATGCACTCAGGGAAATCTTGTCTGATCCGAATTTCGTCCTTCCCAAAATTTTTAGGTCTATAAAGGAAATACGAAGCGAGGGTTCTTCCTTCTCCGGTACGGCGAACTATTTAGGCATCAAACACTATTTTCAAGGTAATGTATACTCTTCTTACAATAAAGTCACATATGTATTTCAAATCAGAAGGGATAAAGATAGCGCTTCAGGAAAATTGACCTTTAACATAAATGCTGATGGGAGGTTAGATATATCACTGGAGTATAGCGGTTTTATGGAAAAAGGAGCTACAATTCTCTTAAAAAAATGGATAGGGAGTTTTATCTCTAATATCAACGAAGAAATAAGATTAGAGAGGATAAGAAGAAAAATATAGTTAAAGCCGTAAAAAGAATACGTACCTTTTGAAAAGTTCTTTTTTACTTTTAATAATAAAGTATACATTCACGAAGTGTTTCAGATATAAATATAAGGACTTACTTTTAGCTCCAGAGGTCGGAGCTCTATCTATGTTAACTGTAAACTCTCATCCTCTAATTTTAGACATAGTGAGAAGATATGGACCAAGTGTATTAGCAAGAGTTATCTCGAGGATAGTTAAGGTATCATTATTTCACAGACTGATCGAGGAAGGGTTAGACCAGTTTGTGCCCGAGAAACCGACTTACAAAAGTGTTAAACAAAGAGACGGAAGGGGCTTCGGTCTAGTTGAAGCTGCAAGAGGAGCACTGGGACATTGGGTGATCATAAAAGACGGGAAGATAAGTAATTACCAGATTGTTACACCCACCCAAATAAACATGAGCCCTGAAGATCCTTGGGGTAATAAAGGTCACTCAGCGAAAGCGTTAATTGGGGTTGAAGTGACAGATCCAAGAGATCCTATAGAAGCTTATCACATAGTTAGAGCACAAGATCCGTGTCTAGTTTGTACCGTGCATTAGCATAGGAAAGCGTCTTTATGTTCACTATCAATGAGATTGATTACACTTATTAGTATTTGGATAGCGTTTTTTACAGCCCTACCTTCAGTAGTTAAAGAGTAATAAACTCTCAAAGGTTCTTGTTCTACCTCTCTCTTTACCAGTTTAAGAGCTTCTAGCTCTTTTAAACGTGTAGATAATGCCTTTTGTGTTATCCCGCTAATCTTTCTCTAAAGTTCATTAAACCTAATCTTACCGTATTTATCTAAGATAACTAAAATTGCATAAGTGTATTTTTTCGCTATGAGTTCGAATAACCTTGAAGAATAGGCAAGACATAAGTCAGCATCTCTTATACAGCAATTGGAAGACATAGTGTAATTCATTTTCACCTCAAAATAAGCTTTTTGGAATTGGGTAGTGAGGAAAGCGCAGCTACAATGAAAAATCACCGTTTAAAATCTCTAATTATCTCATGCAACGTCAATGTGCTCTAGGGGTCTTAGATTCCACTTTCGGCTTTAACTCTCTTGTCATCAAAAGTTATTAGAGATTTCTTAATGAATCCACACGAGTACGTGAACTCTATTTCCTCTACTATTTCCGTAATACTTTTTAAAGTCTATAAGCAGTTTCATTTTATGGAAGAGCTTTACACTGACAAATTGATAGAGCAACTGAGGGGGAGATTAAAAGAAGCTTACGAAGCCGTAACGAAGTATTCACGTGATGGGAACATTATAGGTAAAGTAACGCGTTTTGAATACATTAATGTAGGAAGCAAACCCCTCATAAAAGTGGACATATCCTTTGAGAGCTATTTTAAAAACCCGGTAAAAAGAGGAGAAATAATCGCCATAGCTTCGATAATACCAAAGGTAATTGTTATAGGCTCTGTAGACACCATAACGAGAGGTGACATGATGACCGCGTTAGGTATTAAGGAAATAAGAGGGAGAGAAGACCCCTCCACTATAATAACCAATACCGTGCTCACCATTAACCCCCTAGCTGAGGTTAATTTAGAGGACTTAGAAAAAGGAACCCCAAAACCTACACCAGTAATATCACCTATAGACCCGCAGTCCCCAGTGTTTTTGCCTAAGGACGACCTCATAGAAATAGCACTTAATATGCCTAAGGAAGGAGTGACTATAGGTAACGTATTCTCAGGTTTTAAAAAAATTAGTGCTAGAGTTATTCTTGACGAAGAGACACTGAGACACCACGTTTTAATAATAGGTACTACCGGGTCTGGTAAGACTACACTCCTGAAGTCGATAATCTACGACAACGGCATACCTAAACAGTCAGTGGTCTTTGACAGACAAGGGGACTTCGTAAGGTTTGCCCTAGAAAAGGGGTTAGAGGGATCTGTAGTAGTTCCCATTACTAAACAGCTAGTGGAACAGTATAAGACTTTTGAGGAGATGATAAGGAGTAGGTATTGCGAAGATGCTATAAGTGAAGTGGATTACGTAACTTGTGAAAAAGTGAGGTTCTATCCCTTCTCGTTGAAGTTCTCAAATGTGTTCAAGAACTTTAACAACATAAGCCCTTACATGAGCGAACAAGCATCGATGATGTGGGAGGCGATATATAACCGCTTCAAGGGAGACCTATACGAGAGCTTAAAGGAGCTAATAGTTGGAAAGAATGCTAAACAGTTAACCAATGAGTCGAAACAGATTATAGACAGTCTTTGGGGATGGATTCTCAACAATATTACATTGAGTAACCTTGTTGACGAGCCGTTGTATCTTAAGGGTGGTCTGTTAAGACAAGTAAACGAGGTGGTGAAGACTTCCAATAATCAGAAAGATAAGTATATCATTATAAAGAAGTCAAACGAGAACTCTGACTCCCCAGTCTTTTACTTATATACGTTGTTAAAATACGTAATGGATAAAGAGCTCGATTTACATTCCAGTACAAAGTCTAACATTAATAGGTTGATGAGGAGTCTGAAGGATTTTGGCATATTCGACGTCGAAAATACGATTCATGAATTACCGGAAGAAATCCTAAACTCAGAGCTCTTAATAATCGACTTATCATTCCTTCTGGAGTCCACGGAGTCCACAGACCCAATCTCTATAGTCGTGTACGAGATACTAAACGAGATATATAGCTTTAAGGACAAGTGGTATAAGAGAAATCCTAAAAGAACTTTCTTAACGCTATTGATAATTGATGAAGCTCACGAGTTCTTCCCTCAAGCTAAGGGAGAAGTTTCCAAATCTACTATAGAAAGGATGATCAATAGGATCCTTAGGCTGGGTAGGGTCAGAGGTTTAGGAGCCATACTGGCTACTCATATGCCTCAAGACTTAAACGAACTGATATTACAGTTGACTAATACAAAAATAATTATGAGGAATAACAAAGACGTACTCGAGGACATGGGAGCAAAGGACTATGCAGATATCCTAACAAGTGCACCACCAGGTTTAGCATTAGTGAAGTCAATAAGGTTTAACGATATATTGATGCAAACAAACCCACCATGAAAGAGATGAGGAAATATTTATCTCGTCACGACAGAAATACAACCGTAAGCTCAGACTATGCGAATAACCAGTACGAGAACTTAATGACGTTAGATTAAAGTATCGAGTGCGGATAGGAAAAAGCACATGATGATAGAGACGCGATGTTTAAACACCTTACAAAAAAGTTAGAAATTAGATACAACTAAGTAAACTAGAAACTCGTGATATGTGGGGTGAGTCAAGCTGTTAACCACTAATAACTCGGTAGGGCTGTTAAATCTTCTTCCTCAACACGAAATTAGACAGTATGTAGTCTTTATCCTTTAATTTCTCAACGGTCTTTATAGTATAATACTCCCTAAACTGCTTAACTTCTTGATTATTAATTGTGGAAAGGGCATCAGCCATAACTGTTAGTAAGTTCAGCTCAGCCCTGTCCTTGACTTCCCAAGTGGCAATAAGTGAGAGGACTTTTTCCAAATCATAATTGTTAATGTACGCAATATCCACCCTACTTGGGACACCTATCTTAGAAGCCTTAACGTAAACGGAAGCAATCTTCAGTTTTCCACCACTATGTTCCTTATAAGCTTCATAAGCTGACATGAGCTTGTCTAGTTCACTTACTTCCCTACTTACTTTATCCCATTCTATTACCCCAATTCCCGTAATCCCCTCTCCAACAAAGCGAGAGAGAAGACTGTCTACTACCATCTTTTCCCTATAGTCTGTGTCCTTCAAATAGCCTCTCTCCTTGAGTAAAGAGACAAGGAATCGCTCCGAAAACCTCTTAGCTATTCCAAGCACCGTCTTACCCTTCTCCAGTAGACTCACTACGTGCTGTGACCTCATACTTGCAAGCTCTTTTAGAGAGGGAATCGATTGCTTCCCTCCCTTCTCCTCTATTATAGGAGGATCTACTATTGGTCCATCTAACAATACATAGTCACACTCATCACAAGTCCCCAAAAGTTGACTTTCCAAGTATATCATCAACCTTATCGAGTCGTTGCTTACGGTGTCCTCTCCCATATAATCGTCCTCGATTTCCACAGCGAATACTGGGTCTTTATTTATCACCTTCTTTCCTAAGGTTACTTCACCGATCACCTTCACAGCCTTAGCGACGATGAGATACACATCACCCAAGTTTTGGACATTCTTAGAACCGTCTATGGCACAATATACCCCTTTAACACGTGTGAATTTAGGGTAATAAACAGACAAGCCTAGATCGCTCAGATCTACGCTCTCTATCACGGTCTTTATAACGTTATATCTATCAATACTCTTCTCCACAATATCGTCTATCTTTCGAAAGGCTTCCATTTACTCACCCTTCAGCTTCAATGTTACTTTCAGTTTTCCCTTCAGCTTCCTGAGCTTTTCATCCTCTTCAAACCTCTTCAGCAGTGAGGCAAGCTTCGTTATGTCGTTAATCTCTACTTCCCCTTCGTCAATAAGCTTTGTTATCACTTCTTCAAGTTCTGAACCTATTCTACTGACAATTTTCCTTTTCCTTTCCTCAGCTTCTCCAAGGGTCTCAGAAAGGTAGTTTAAGCAGTCTTTCAAATCGCAATATGTCTTTCCCTCACATACCTCAAAGTCCACCTCTTCATCAAAAGCCCTTAAGAACCCATTAAGGGAGTTTAACTTCTCAGTCCTAATTTCAATCTCCTTCTTCAGCTCTTCCATTTTCTTGCCCAATTCCTCCTTTACAGACCTAACGTCCTCATCTACTTCCTTTACTTTCTCATTAAGGAACTCCAACGTCTTAACTACCTCGTTCAACGTTGATGACAGTTCCTTCAATTCCCCCATGTTGTTAACGTTTAGCCTCTTGCTCAATTCGTAAAGACCTTTTACAGCTCTAGATAGTTCATTTTTTCTCGACAAAAGCTTATCTATAGGTATCGAGTTACAACACCGCTGAGCCTCTTCCAGTTCCTTTAGCACCGCGTTAAGAGATAAAAGGACTGAGAACAACTTCTCCTTAACCCTATTTTGATAAAGTTCCTTTGATATCGTGGTTATGTTAGCTGTTATACTTCTTATTAGCGCAAGAGTCTCCTCATTCCTCTTATTCTCCTCTTTTAAAGTATTTATTAGCCCATCTAGTTCCTCAATTACCCCCATCTATAAACCCCTCCTTTTTAGCCCACTCATAAATCTCGCTAATACTAGCCTTTATACCACCTATATCCTTCCTGATATTTTCCAACTCCTTGACATAAGGAGTGTTTAACATGGTGTCGAGAATATCCTTGATTTTCTCCATCCTATCTTTTACCGATTTTAACTCGTCGATATTTTCGGCAATTTCAAGGCATTCCTCTCCAACATCTTTCATTATAGAGTTCACCTCTTCATTTTTAAAGACCTCGTCTATGAACTCCGTGTAAGTAAACAGTTTGGATTTATTCAACGCTTTGTACAACTTTTCCACATTCTTCTGGTCTTTCCTTATTTCAAGGATACAGTCAGTTAGTTTCTGTTCATCTTGGACGAGCTTCTTTATCCGTTGTAAAGTATCTTCAGCGTGTTGGATAGGACTCACATCCTTTACGAACTTACTGACTTTTTCTTTGACCTCCCTTACTGTCGTCAGCCCTTGTTCTACTACCTTAACTGTCTCTCCCTTGATAGAAGTCCTCATCTGGGAGAGTGTTGATATTACTTCCAACATATCGAAAAGTAACGACTGAGAAGATACGTTGTCCTCAGCTTTCTTCCTCACCTCTAAAGCGATCCTCAAGAGTTCCTTCAGGTCTATGACCTTGACGTCTCTCTCCTTTATTGTGATTAGCTTTAACTCCTGAACTTTACTCTTTACCTCCTCTAGCTTTTTGTCTAAGTCCCTTAACACGTCAACTTTTACATAGCCAGACCTTAATGCAACCCTTATTAAGTCACTAACTCCTTCTATTATCCTCTCGTCAAGTTGTACTATGTCTGCATTGAGTATATTCCTCACTATCTTTTCCAGACCCTTGTGAGTGCCTTCCACAACCTCTGAGGCTAGCTTTTCAATTTCATCCTTACTAAGCCTCTTCAGCACCTTGTCCACTACCTTTTTAGTATAATCTCCCAAAAAGTCGTCTAAGTCGATTTCCGCCCCATCCAGTTTTACCAGCTTCTTCTTGTCTAGATCTGATAAGAACTCCAGCAACCTGGTACTAGTCTCTATGTCTTGAACTGTAAACCTCACGTTCTTTTTTTCATAAGTCCTGAACTGGTCTGTTAAGTCCCTAACTGTTTCGTAAACTTCTTTAACGTGTACTTTACCCCTCTTTCCGGTAAATCCTTTGTAATACAACACGTAGTTCATAATGCTTTGGAATCTGTATTTGACTTGTTCCACTGCAGAGAAAGTGTGGTAAATGTTCTCGTATATCTTGTTCAACTCGTTTATATCGTTAATGAGAAGGTCGAGCTTTGCTATCTCATTTGCAAAAACAAGCCTGAAAGCTGGATCCCTTACCCTCAAACCCCTAGAGAGGTATGATAACTGAAGGAAATATCTCTGTAAGGGGTGGGTTAATTTGATCGTGACATTACCACCTTCATTATCTGACGTTGTGTACAAAACGGTGAAATCAGACTGGGCATTGTTCATCGGGAAGTCCGTTATTTTCACCTTATATGCAAACGAGTAAAAGCCGTCCTTATGCTTACACTCAAAGACGACTTCACTGCTCTTCCCCTCCGATAACGGGGAGCAACTAACGTTATTTAACTTACCGTCCGTCTGGGCAATCGAAACTACTTCCTTAATAAAGTTCTTCAATCCCTCAACTACCTTAGGGTAAACGACGTTAGTTTGTTTCAGTAGCTTCTCTGTCTCTTCCTTGTACTCTTCTATCGCTTTTTGAACCTCTTCGTACTTATCGCCTTCGAGTAGGAAGTCCCTCAGCTGGACATTGAGGTACCTCTCCACTTCCTCCCACTTAACCGCGCATATCTCTTCTCCTTTCAGTGACTTGTAAGCCTCTTTCAACACGTTCTCGTCAGGAAATAATGGGTAGAATTCTCTCGGCTCCTTGGGGATTATTACGTAAAGATTGTCATCAATGCTTAAACCATCTCTTACTCTCATTATCGTAATTACATCCTCGATCTCTCTCCTCACGTTAGGATCTAACTTGTTTGCGAACCTACTCCTCCACTCTTCAAATTTTACCAGTTTTGCATTACTACATGAGTAATCGTAACCCCTCATTATCCTGCCTATGTCCTTAGGTTCGGTCTTAAACAAGGTCGCGTCACTGACTTCCACCGTTCTATAGAGATCGACTATCGCCTCTTTTCTGGTGATTAATAGCTTGTATAAGGCCTCGGGGGAATTTTCGTGTAGCTGGCACAGGAAGTTGTTAACTATTTTCGTTATATTCCTCCTCGTGACTGGGATTAGGTAATAAAAGAAGTTTAGGTATTCAATGAGGGATATCGCTTTACTTTTAACGTTCTTTAACATACAGTACAACATCAGGAAATACTCGAGCTTTGTAGGCTCCGTAAGTACCCTTTCCCTTATCCTATCTTTAAAGGCCGTGTACGTCTCGGGTAATAGGCTGTGTAACAGTCCACCGTAGGAAAATACTTTTGTGTAACCGGAAGGAGTAGCAAGTAAGAATATGACGGAGTCTACGTCTTTCAACTCGCTTATTTTCTTCATGTGGGTGAAGAAGTTTATTATCTCCTCTTTATATCTGTACTGTAAGTTCTCTAAGTTCTCTACCTCATCTATGACCATTACTTCTCTGTCATTTACTGCAAAAGAACCTCCATTGACTACTATGATATCGTCTATCTTGACACTCCTCACGTTATAGCCCCTCTTCCTCGCCTCGTCCTCGATCACCCTGCTCAGGAACGTCTTACCCATACCCCAGTCCCCAATCAGTACAACAAACATAGGGGAGGACTTCTTCCTATCTATGAAATCCATCAGTTCCCTCTCCTTTTCGTAGAACGTTATTGAATCGGTGAACTTCGTAGAGAGTACGCACTTGTATACTTCTAATAATTCACTCCACGCACCCGTCTCAGATATGAACCTTTCACACACACCTATCACCCTGAGAGGATTTCTAAAATATCACCTTCAGAACCTATATCTGACTCAAGTTCAGGCTTCTTATCTATTTGAACCCTTACCGGGATCTCGAGGGAGTTTATTAAACCCGTCACTATTGCCTGACCCCTAGGTAATGATATGAGCTCTTTAGCTAAGTATTCGGAAATCCCTCCAGTAACTGACTGTATGTATTTCACGTCTTCGTGATATACCCTGTGAAAGATGAAAGAGTTCAGCATCGAAAGCACTACTTTGTCAACGAAAGCAGGTCTCTGACTTATAAGTATCAACGAAGCTCCAAACTTCCTACCTTGAGTGGCTAAAGTAGCTAAAACGTCCTTAGTTAGCCTGGCATTGACTGGGTAATTTTCACTAGGTATGTAGTTCTGTGCCTCTTCGATCACTAGCGAGAGGATCCTCCTCTCGTTATTCATCTTCTTTTTAACCAAGTAGTTTAACATTAACCTAGCGATGTATCCGACAACGATTTGTTTAGTTAATAAATCCATCCCGGGGGCTCCGTCAGCTGAAAAGTCAATTATTACGAGCCCATGCTTGAAGAATATCTCATCCAACGTGTCGTAGCTAAACGTCTCTCCGTCACTCGAGATCAGATCATACTCCTTAACTTTGCTCCTGAAGGTCTGTAAAGCACTTTGTAGTGCTCTTTGTGTGTTTTTAGTGAACCCTAATTCGTCCTTCCTCTCATCTACGATTTCATTCACCTTTTGCTGGAGTTCAGAGAACCCGTCCTCTGTGAACAACGTGTTGTAGTCCTCATCCCTAAGCTCGTTCAGTGCCATTTCTAATAAGTTCATTTGTAAAGACGCTTGTGATACGTCGGTATCCCTATATTTCGCCGTTACGACCATGTAGGCTATATCGGATGGGGTAAAGAGGTTCATATCGAGCCTGAATCTCTGTGCATTAGGTATGTCGGTAAAGGCATAGCGGGTAATCATTTGCCTTGAACCGTTTCTGTTAATGTATTCTCTCTTCATAGAGAGCGTAGCTAAGTCTATGTAGTCACCATTAGCATCTATGATTATCATAGGTATTGCGTAATGCTTACCGTCATATTCTATGTTAGAAAACACGTCTATTAAATACCTCATGTTATAACTCTTCCCAGAACCGGTCTCTCCGAAAATGCCCATATGCATCGGTAGGGCGTTAATTCTGAGGAGTAAGGGAATGTTAGTGTTTATTATCCTCCCGTACTTTACATACCTAGGGTCTTCAAGTTTTTCCTCATAAAGTAGTTCGAGGAACTTCCTTTGTGTTTGGTCGAGTTTATTTATGTCTTTTATTTCGGGAAACTTAAGCACTAAGTTCCCAGGCATTTGAACCTTGGCGTTGTTCTCCTTTATTACTCTTAGCCACACTGTAAGGTAAGTACCCTTGTCCAGAACGGTAGCTAGGACTTCGCTGTCTATCAGACTCTTTACTATCCCCAAAGATTCTGTATAAAAGTCGTTCCCGTATTCGTAGTGTTCTACTTGTACTAGACCCGTCCTTCCTTCCCTATCTCGTATTATCAGAAACTCCCCTATCTTGACTTCATGGTCAGCCTTGATCAAAGCTTTCACTACGTTAGGAGTTCCTCCTTCAAGGACTATTCCTATTGCATCAGCATTACTCACAGATGAGGTTGGACGTAAGGGAATTTAGGTTTTTATTATTGTAAAGCGGTATTAAGAAGAAAACGGAAAAAATAGGTATGCTTTAATCAGTCAGTTTGTGTTCATCATTTCTTCCTCCTCAGTATGTAGTACACCAGTAATACACCGGCGACTAAGAGACCTCCTATAGGTATGAGGTAGCTAGTTTGTTGGCTAGATGGGGTCTGAGGTGTAGTAGTCTGGGTTGTAGTTGATGAGGTTACAATAGAGGAAGTTATCGTTGACGAGGAGGTAGTGGAGGTTGAGGTAGACTGTGTAGGTGTTACA
The DNA here is from genome assembly GCF_009729035.1 of Stygiolobus azoricus. Lineage (NCBI taxonomy): Archaea > Thermoproteati > Thermoproteota > Thermoprotei > Sulfolobales > Sulfolobaceae > Stygiolobus > Stygiolobus azoricus. The sequence goes on along the minus strand of NZ_CP045483.1, from coordinate 1,130,987 downwards.
TTAGTAGTCGTTGTTGTCGTACTGCTCTGGGTCGTGATAACACTCGAGGTCGTAGTCCCTATATGAAGAGTTAACGGGGAATTTATAACCACATATGTGAGGTCCGGTTGACCTACACTTAGTTTAGCATAACCTTGGGGAGTAAAGGTCACGTAAACATTATCAGTTGCCTCAGCCGTGTCACCTCCGAAAGTGTAATAAGAGGGGAATTCCACATACTCATTGTTTTGTAGGTAGAAAAGACCTAGAGTAGCTGAGAGGTTCTCAAACGTAGTTATCTCGCCGTTCCCTCCCCCTCCGAATACTAGTTCCGTATCGTAATAAGAACCGTAAAGACCAGTTGGACCTGCAGGTGTGTATTCCATACCGTTTACTTGGAAATATGCAGAGCTTACATTTGGATCGACTACTAGCACTTTATCAAACGTTTGGGAAGACAAGACCGTGGAAGACCCGTTCTCCAACACTATGACGCTAAAAGTGATTAATACGCCCTTGCCTTTTATTACGCTCTCGTTCATTACTAAATAGCCCGAAAACGGAAGGGAATAGGTGAAACAAGGTGAGGAGTTGTAGTTGCCATAATAGTTACCTCCTTGAGGACTAGGTGCTACGTATCCGTCTCCTTTTATGCTCTGGTTCGTTAGAGTAGCCGTGGGATTAGTCATGTTAAATACGTTATCGTGATAAAGTACTATGCTCTCGTTAGTTAGGAAATATAATACGTCTTGCGGCCACAATATCCACGTGGAGTTATCGTTATTGTTAATGACTAGCACCGAGTTCAGCTGAAGGGATGCTGAATATGCAGGTACGAGGTTCTGAGAACCGTTATAGGCTAAAAGAGAGGTTATGTTAAAGTACCCTAAAACTGAGGTGGTGTTAATCACGTAAGTTTGAGTCCCTGATACACCGTAACTCGCTATCCCCATGGGATAAGCATTTCTATGCGTTATCTCGATGTATAAATACGGGTTTACATATTTAGGGACAACCCTATATGCAAAGGCTAGATACACAGGATTGTCGTTGGGGTTAGTAATGTTAAGGAAGTAAACGCCAGTTGGTAAATCGATAGTGTAGAAACACTTTTCAGAAGTATAGTTCCATGTTAGGGTGATAGGAGAGGAATTGAAGAAGACCTGAGACTCGTTGTTGAAAACAGTGTAATAAACAGTCTGGTTAGAGATACCGAAAAGTGCTAAAGTCGAAGGAGAGCCCAGTGTAGACAAGTGAATCAGGAGTGAATAGGTTCCATAGGAAGGTATTGTCACGAACTCCTCCACATAAGTCGAGGAGTTTTCGGGTGTGATGGGCGTTGTATTATAGTAATATGAAATGTTTGCGTACTGTGTAGGCGAGTATATTACTATGTAATACGTACCGGGGTTTGCTAGTACCCCGTTAACTACAGTCGAACCGTTCTGGACTACGATCCCTTGGAGCAACCCGGTATTATTGAATTGAGAGAATTCACTGGGAGTCATAAGTGCTACTGTCACTATAGCATTGCTCTCAACGGCGTAAACTATCGCCGACAAGCTATTAACTTGAACTGGAATGTATAAAAAGTATCCTGTCTTTAAAATGAGGGCGTGAGCTGGTAAGATAGAGGCGACGAAGAACACCGTTAATAGTATTGGGGGAAGTTTCTTCATTGAAAGATATGGCGAAGGGGGCTTTTTATAAGTATTGCCCTATATAAGTATTGCTAAGTCATAGTGTAGACGCCAAAATTACTCCAAGATGTGCCATACACCGTTACCTAAGGCACACAATGTTCCGTCACCGTCATAGGCCCTTACCTCAACGAAGGCGCAAGTCTTCGTCCTTCTTATTACCACAGCCTCAACTTAGCCCAAAAAGCTGGAAGCCTTAAGGCTATAAATTCGGTATTGGTAGGGACTATGCTCTCGGTAGGTAAATTGAGGGACTTTGTAGACGAAAATGAGCTTCACAACTCCCTTAATGAAGTTAATAGGAAGGCAGTTTATCTTGGTATGGATAATTATAGTATCTTATAGAGAATTCAGAGGAAGTTCAAATTAATATCAAAACTAACCCCACGTTAGAGGGACGATAGTTCTCCCTCATGGTTCCTGCCTTGGTTCGAGACTACATTAAGAGACTGTTCGTAGCTAAAAGACCACATAGACTCTAATCCGAAGTTCTGAGGAGAAAGAAGGAGATGTTAGATTCTCCTCTAAGAATCGCGTTAAGCGGAAGGGGGTAGCGTTGGTAAGCTCATTAAAATTCTCTTTATGACGGTTTTGCCAACTCGTTATACACACTACCCTAATGTAATTGTCCTTCCACTCGTCAGATAACTTTAAAGTTATATCAACTAATTCTCGTATGTGAAACCTTTAAGGACTTATATCCTGCTCAGCAACTTCGCGCTGAATTTATCGCAACCTTTTATATCCTTTCTCTCAGCCCTCTCAGGATTAAACGGAGAAGCGTTAGCTATAGTATCCTCAGCAGGTTCAGTTTTACCTTCATTAGTACAATTCATTTTAGGCTTCGTGAAAGCTAGGGGAAAACAGCTTGTAGTAATAGGCTCTGCTATCTTAGGAATTCTTTGGATTTTATTATCATTTATCCCTTTCAATAGTGTGACATTCGTGGCTATATACGTATTTTTAGAAGCTAGCTTAGGCGTTTCGCTTTTCGGATGGTATTTGATAATGGAAAGAGTGAGCACATCCTCTAGAGGGAAAGTACTTGCCCAGTACTCATTTTATTCCACCTTGGGCGGACTCATAGCTACTCTAATCACGGGTTTTCTCGTAGGTGATAATACGGCTCTGATAAGGCCTTTCTTCCTAATGACCGGAGTTTTGATTTTGAGTGATTCTTACATAGCTTCTAAGTTCGACGTAGACTACGAAAAACCACCCATAAATGGGTTAAATGTGACTAAGGAATTTCGAGATTTTCTCTTGATCACATTCATGTTTAACGTGATATGGTCGTCAGCTTGGCCTTTATTTCCCTTGGCTCAAGTTTACGTCTTCAACATGAACTTCGAGAACGTGGCTATCATCGACACAGTATCGGGAGTGTCCACCCTCTTAATGCAGAACTGGGTAGGTAAATTAGTAGACAAGAACAGAAAACTAATGATGTTTACCGGTAGGCTAGCTCTAGCTACCTTTCCTCTTGCTTATGCCTTATCCACATCCACATATGAAATTTATCTCGCTAACATAGTAGCCGGTTTCACAAATTCTGTGAACTCAACAGCATACCTCTCTTATCTTTACGACAGTTCAAAGGACACGAGGAAAAGTGTTGGTCTTTATAACGCGGTAACCGCTATTGGAGACCTCACAGGGTCAAGTATTGGCGGAATTACGGCACAGCTGGTTACGAGTTATTTCGGCGTAGTTCAGGGAATAAGGAATATGATGTTAGTAATTGCCTTATTAAGATTACTAGCTTCGTTATTTTACTTAAGGCTTCACGAACCTATTAAGGCGTAGATTGGTATTACGTCTATAATGCCGTTTAATCCTACCATTATTACTGAGTTTCGTGTTACCAGTAGATTACCGGGTCCAGGTATGACAGGTGTTAATACCGACTTTACCATATGGCCGTTTAGCTTTAGCACGTATAAGGTACCTTCTCTAGATTGTATAAGTATATACGAATTGTAGACTATATCCACGTTGCTGACCGTTGGGCCCGTCAAGAATTCCCAGATAACTTTTCCGTTAGTAACATTTACTGCGTATAGTATTCCTGCTGGAGAATCATGATAAACTATTCCGTTATAAATTACGGGTGGTGGAGATTCGAGATATCTGGGTATTGGGGCGTTTCCTTCGTTTAAGTACCATAACATTCTACCGTTAGACGCGTTAAACGCTACGAGGAAATCACTCATTATAGTGTTAGATATATGGACGGTATAGGAAGTTACGACTATCCCGTCGTAATAGGCTGGTGATGAGTCGTCAAGTCCACCTAAAGTCAACCCAGTAGTAGAGAAGTTATAATCCCAAATTATCGTGCCGTTATCCGCGTCTATAGCCCAGAACACGTAAGGGTTTGCAGTTCCGAAGTATATTATATTCCCGACTAAAAGGGGTGAAGACATACTGTCGTAAGAGCCAAAATACTTTTGCCATACAAGTTTACCATTATCTGCGTTTAGTGCAAAGGCTTCACCGTTCCCGTTTGCTTCAATTACCATTCCTCTGTAAATCACTGGGGTCGGCATGTCCTCCCCGAGAGTCGTATAGTTCCATATTACTTCACCGCTTGTTGCGTTAACAGCTATTACTGCATTTTCTCCAGTACCCCTAACAGTGGCGTTGAGGAAACACGCGTTTCCCAGACCTATTATAACCTCGTTATTATAGACCAATGGCGTAGTCATGATCTGGTTAGGGAATTTGTCTACCCATACTACTTGTCCGTTCGAAATGTTAATTGCGAAGAGACAACCCATCAATTCGTTCATCTCACCCGTTGTCATGTTCATAACTCCTGAAGTTACTACATACATCAGGTCTCCGTATATCGTAGGGGGAACCACTATAGCTCCGGTGACATTCAGCATAAAGTAACCGGTTTTTATCGGTACATAATATATGTGTTGAGGACCACCCTCAAACATGTAAATTGCAGGCGTATAACCCTTAGGCTTGTTCGGGATTGACTGTATGAGGGAGTATGTAGGGGTGGGAGATTTCGTTAGTGAAGGCAAACTTGTTATGTTAACTCTTCCGTTTTCTTGAACTGAATAGGTTTTAGAGAAGTAAAAAGCGTTCAAAAACAGATATTCTGATAATAATAAAAAAATAACTACAATTATCAAAATAATTGATTTAAACTTTACCACAAAAATAAGATAACTAATGGACTAAAAAATCTATATGTTATATATGATTATGATTTCTATGCTAACTATTATGCACAGATGGCGATTTCATTAAGGAACTACTTCCTATTAACGCAACAGATCAATCTTTAGTGCTTAACTCAATTTCTCAATACATGGCTAACGAGACTCAGATACTCGAAAGTACTGCAGCGTTTCCCCACTCACGGTACTTTTAATTCCGTGAGCGGGGTTAGCCCTTGGTGCGGATTCATTAGCTTCATCCGCACCTCATGGGGCTCAGTCGAGCCCAACGCCATCGGGCTCCCATCTGAGGATAGGTACTTTGATCCCATTACTTTCACCTTCTTCTCACCGCAAAGCGGATCATCGAGGAAATGAACTCACTAATTATTCAGTTTCTTCATTCATCATTAAGTAACTAGAAACTAGAGAAGTATTTAAATGTATCATTAACCTTGGAACAGCCTATAACGACAGACCATCCCTAATGGCCTAAGTTCACACAACTTAACTATTCAATGCCGTTCATCCGCTTCACTATGAACGTAGAACAACTAACGCGGTATATTCAGCCATAAATAAAAAGTCAAAAACTTTTTCCCTTCTTTTATTTCTCAATTTCTTTCTTCTTCTATCAACTTTAATATCGCTTTCCTTATGACTTCACTTCTATTTAACCCGTGTTTTCTAGCATAAATATCGAGATTTTTTACCAGTTCGTCCTCGACCTTAAAGGTGATAACTTTTTTCATAGGTAATACTGACAGAGAAAGCTTAAAAGGTATTACGCAATACTAGTATATTAAGAATTTTCTTCATTATGATAGTAGAATAGTTAGGGCTGATTTACTCACTAGTTGACAAATATCTATCGTCTGACACTTACCCTCCCCTGCCATCTCTATTTCCTTCTCTCTCGGTTCAAGTTGCTTTATGAGATTTTGAACCCTGTTGTACTCAGCTTGAGGGACTACTGTAGTAATAATCTTAGCGTTTCTATTACGTGCTGACATCGCAGCGGCTACAGACATAGATTTTCTACCCCCCGTTATGTCCACAAAGTCCCCATTGTTTATTTTACTCTCGACTTCCCTCTTAAACGTTAAAAAATCTTGCCTGCTGTTAATGTCCGTTATGCTTAAGGGAATATCATAAACACGGACATCCTTAGCACCACAACAGGTAAATATAGCCTTAACTAACTTCCACGCGAATTCCACAGCCTTATCAGATGTCCTTATGATATAAACCTCGTCTATCTTTACCTTCTCTACGTTATCCCCTTGATAATTGCCTTCAATTAAGTTCTTATAACTCTCAAATATTCCACCTGGCGAAGTACCTAACGTGGCTATTAACCTTGCCATATGGAGAGTATTGCTTTGAGCACATTTATATCTTTTACAATTTTCGTTGAGTCCTGATATGATTTATATTCAGCTTTATTTAGTTTAAATTCGATATTTAATGTATGGAAGAGATTTTGAAAACTACTGAAGATGATAAACTCCAATTGGCGTTCATTTTCGACCCCAATAAGTGTATTATCTGTAATGCTTGCGTCAACGCTTGTAACTCGGCTTACGGAGGTCTAAATTGGAGAACCCTACTCGTCTTTGACGAGGGAGACACGAAGGTAGGTGTTTCTATAGCTTGTAACCACTGTGAGAACCCCTTATGCATGAAGGTCTGTCCTTCAAACGCGATAAAGAAAGATGAGATGAACATTGTTTACATAGACCCTAAAGAGTGTATAGGGTGCGGTTATTGCACTTGGGCTTGTCCTTATGAAGAGCCGAAATTTACTAAAGATGGTGTAATGAGCAAGTGTGACTTCTGTAGGCAAAGGCTTATGAACAAGCAGGGGTTACCGTTGTGCGTAGAAGCGTGTCCTACCGGTGCCCTATCCTTCGGATGGGTTGATAAGAAAGAGTACAGCGCTCCGTTCTTAGCACCGTACGAACTCACTAGACCTAACCTCGTAGTGAGACAGAGCAAAGTTAAAGTCGAGGCTTCACCACTGAAGACAAGGAAAGAGGAAAATTATTGGCAATTATTTATCTTCACTTTATTCTCAGAGTTTGCCTTAGGCTCTCTTCTCATTCCAGTTAAAGGCATAGTACCTTTGCTCTTGATGCTTATAGGACTTATTCCTTCGATTTTGCATATAAACAGAAAGGAAAGGTTTTACAAGGTGATCAAGAACTTAAGAACTTCATGGCTGAGCAGAGAAGTATTCTTTTCGTCACTTTCCGTTCTTTCACTAATATTTTATTCGCTCTATCCTTCTGTGTTGACTTTTGCATCGTCACTTGTCATTCTTTCGTTAGCGATCATATCTTCAATAATGCTTTATATACTAAAGACTATACCGTCTTGGTATTCCCCCAATACTGTCATATCGTTCTTAGGTACAGCCTTTACTTCCGTATTTCCGTTAGGCTATTTCCTCACTCATAACTACTTGTATTTGCTTGTAGCTGTAGCCTTTAGTATAGCTGAGATATTCGCAGCCAGTAAGGGAAACAAGCCTAGGTTGATCTTAAATTCATTCTATCTCATCATGGTACTATTATCTATTCTAATCCCATTAATTAGTCTTATAGCTACTCCAGTAGCAATATTATCGGAGTTTATTGAAAGAAGGAGGTTTTATGAAAATATTTCATATTACGGCCTCCCAAAACATTAAACTTTTTTAATAGGAAACTTTTTTAATGTTCAAGAGAAATTGTATAATCGGAAGTGGTGCCTTATTGCTCGAGATCAGATTTCACGGGAGAGGAGGGCAGGGAGTAGTTACAGCCGCTAACTTACTTGCAATTGCGGCAGATCTAGACGGGAACTGGTCCTCCGCATTCCCCTTCTACGGTGCCGAAAGAAGGGGGGCTGAGATAGAGTCTTATTGTAGAATTGACTCCTCTCCAATTAGGGTTACTTCCCCCATAGAAAACCCGGACATTGTTGTTATCCTAGATCCTTCTCTACTAAAGATCTCTAACCCACTCAGAGGGTTGAAAGACGAAGGGTATGTCATCATTAATTCCCCCTCCCCCGTAACCCTCCCCTACCACACTTTCGTGGTTAACGCTACGAAAATCGCCCTAAATCTTAACTTAGTCAAGTCTGGATGGCCCCTAGTTAACATTATTATGCTAGGAAGTCTGGCAAGACTAAAGGTAGTTACTCTAGACTCTTTGAAGAAGGCGATAGAGGAGGAGTTTGAGGGGAAGATCGCCGAGCTCAATAAGAAAGCCGTAGAAATAGCTTACGAGGAGTTAATGGAGGTGTCACAGGTTGTCACTTAATTACCAGCTATTCCCAATAAGCAAACCCGCTAAAGGGGCAGGAGGAAAGACCGGTAACTGGAGAATAGTGAGACCCTTAGTACACGAGGATAAATGTGTAGGATGTAAGGCTTGTTACATATGGTGTCCCGAGGGAACCATAATCATCAAGGATGGTAAAGTTGCTGTTGATTACGAATACTGTAAAGGATGCGGAGTTTGCTCCAACGTGTGTCCGGCAAAAGCAATTGAGATGGTGAGCGAGTCATGATGGAGAAGGTCATTTCAGGAAACGATGCTGTAGCTTTGGCTGTAAAACTGTCAAGAGTTAAGGTCACGGGAATTTACCCTATTACTCCGCAGACTTATATTATAGAGTCGCTCAGTGAAATGAAGGATAGAGGAGAACTCGAGACTGAAATAATCAGGGTAGAAAGCGAGCATTCTGCAATGGCTGCGACTTTCGGTGCAGCAGCTGCCGGTGTGAGGGCTTACACTGCTACTGCATCGCAGGGACTACTATACATGCATGAGATGGTATGGTGGGTAGCCGGGAGCAGAATACCAGTTGTAATGACTGTTGGGACTAGAGCTGTAGGTCCTCCATGGAACATATGGAATGAGCATACTGACTTCATGAGTGAAAGGGATAGCGGGTGGATAATGGCTTTCGCCTCTACGCCTCAAGAGGCCATGGACTTGAGTATAATGGCCTTCAGAATAACTGAAGACGAGAGAGTGTTCTTACCGATGATGGTCGGAATGGACGGTTTCATTCTATCCCACACGAAGACCAGAGTTTACGTGCCTTCACAAGAAGAAGTCGACTCATATCTCCCTCCAAGAAGACAGCCTTACGTGTTAGACCCAGAAGACCCAATAGCTATGGGTAACATGTTCTCGCCAGAGGATTACATGAAGCTTCGAGAGTCGATACATAGAGCCCAGATCGCCTCTAAGGAAGTGATTGTAGAGGCTGGGAAGGAATACATGAAGAGAGTAGTACCTATAGGGTCTTACTCGACGCTAAACGAGAGTTACAAATTAGAAGACGCTGACTACGCTGTAGTGGTTATGGGAGCTTGGTCTTTAGACGCTATGCAGGCTGTAGACGAGTTGAGAAAAGAATGGCTTAAGGTAGGGGTTTACAGAATCAGGTTTGTAAGACCTTGGGCAGAGGAAGAGGTGGTCAAGGCACTCAAGGATAAGAGTGTGTTAGTCCTCGACAGATCCGTTAGCTTCGGTAGGGGAGGGCAGTTATACACTGAAGTAAAAGCTTCGTTACCTGACGCTGATATAAAGGGTGTAATAACCGGGTTGGGAGGGGTTTCAATAGGAAAGAACGAGATGAAGGCAATAATCCGTAAGTTCGTAGAGAGACCACAAGGTATAGAATGGTTCTACCCCAAGGAGGTGGGAAAAATTGAGCTTAGGAGTCCGAGATATATTAAATAAACACAAACTTATGCCTGGGACATCAGCCTGTCCAGGCTGCCCTGAGAACATAGCAATGAGAATCATAAGCACTGCATTAGGAGAAAACGCTGTGTTCGTAGTAGTTGCAGGTTGTTCCTCTGTGATTCAGGGCATGGGACCCAACTCAGCTTATAACTATCCAATTCTAAACGTTGCCTTTGCTGCAGGTCCCGCGGCAGCTTCAGGTATTGCAGCAGCAATGAGGACTAAAGGGAAGAACGTCAAGGCAGTTGTATGGGCTGGAGATGGTGGTACTGCAGATATAGGAATGGCGTCCTTAAGTGGGGCTGCTGAGAGGAATGAGGACATTCTATATATATGCGTAGATAATGAGGCTTACATGAACACTGGTGGACAGAGGAGCGGTTCTACACCAATAGGGGCTTCGACAACTACCACGCCTAGTGGTAAAAGACATAATAAAAAGAACATACCGTTTATAATGATGGCACATCGAGTACCTTATGTAGCGACTGCGAGTGTAGGATATCCCCACGACTTAATGGAGAAGATAAAGAAGGCTAAGGAAATTCGCGGTTTCTCCTACGTACAAGTCTTATGTCCTGATCCTTATGGATGGATGTTTGAACCCTCAAAGACAGCCGAAGTAGCAAAGCTCGCCGTACAAACCTGCTACTGGCCGTTATTTGAGTACGAGAACGGCGTATTGAGGATCTCTGACGAATGCTTACATTGTCTAGATAAAAGGACTAGAAAGCCTATTGAGGAGTTCTTAAAAATACAAGGTAGATTTAAACATGTAGACCAACAGAAGATAAAGGAGCTTGAAGAATATGTAGATGAGATGTGGGAGAAGCTCAGGTTGATGTATAAGGGAAATCTGAAGTTATAGCACCGTTACGCTACTCTTTTTTATAGCTTACAGTACTCCTAATTTTTTTCCGTTCCCTATTCAATAACCTTTACATGATCTTTACAAGAGATTGAAAGCCTTACCCTTTATGGACCAAATGTTAAAGTTTGGCACTATGAATAGAGTCAGCCTTGAATAAGAGTTTTTCAACTCATTAATCACCCTCAACTTTCATTAAAAACTACTTGATAATGGGTCAGCCTATTCCTACATCTAATCTCTATACGTCATAATTTCTACTTCTAGACCTCTTGAAAATATAGTAGACCTTGTCCCTCAATAGTATCCCGAACTTTATTAGGGAAACCATTACAAGTAATAAGAATGCTATGGGTATGAGACCTATGTTGAGGAGAAATGATGTCGAGTCGTTGACAAGAATAAATGGTAAGAATAGTATCGCTAGTTTCTCAAGGCTAAGCAACCTCAGAGACACGAAAATCAGGAATAGTAAGGCACGTGCAGTAACTTTATTTAATGTTACTTTCAGATCCATGACCATACATATTCATTACAGATAAAAACTTTATCCCTAAATTATTTCTTGTTTTTAAGTTTAAATCAACATAATCGAGAGCTCAGCTAAGTAAACGTTCGGTTTTGATCAAACGGCAGTTAAGGGCTATCAGTTTTAAGTTCCTTATAAATATACTGGTGGTTTAGGTTTCCAAAAACTAGGCAAACACTTGTTGTTATCTTAAAACTTTACTTTACCGGGGTTAAACAGATCTTCCTTGTCGTACATTCTCTTGTAAAGTAAAATCTTATGTAAGTGATCTTTTGGTAACCTCGAGTTTATATAAATACTGTTCAGGTTGAAATTAGTTCCTCCTAAAATGTTAAGGAGCTCATAATACTCTCTCTCACTATCTGTCAAAATAAAGGGGTGCGATTTCCTACCCACGTCGAATTCTACGTCAGTAATAAACCCCTTTTTGGATTCTATGATCTTGGTAAGTTTTTCCTCAGTCTCCTCTAAAGGAATATCTTTCACTACATAGTAGTATTTTCTCTTAGTTATACCCATTGCAGTTGTTATCGTGCCTCCGAAGAAGAGAAACCTCTTTTTCCATACCTCATCCCCTTTAATACCTTTGAACGGACATTCGTTTTCACACACTACCAACACATTCCACTTATTAGTATAATATCCCGTGATATTAGCTGTGAGTTGTGACATTTCAGGTGACCTCAGCGTAACGTGGTACACTACATGGGAGTACTCGTCATATAGTCTTTGAATGAAACCCATGGCCTCCCTTAGACTTTCGAATTCTATAACTACCGGTACATCCTTTACTTCCTCCCTCTTTTGAACTCTCAATTTAGTTATTATCCCAGTAGTTCCCTCGGCATGAGCGGCTATTTTAACATCTCCACCTCTTAACTTTACCGTTTTACCTAGAGGGTTCACCATAGTAACTTCAGTAGCGTAATCCCAGTTTCTGCCATACCTAAATTCTCCTATCCCCCCAGATCCACCGCTAAAAAACCCTACCACGGTTGCTCCTTCACAATATGTAGAGGGATAAACTCTAGCATTAAACCTCAGCTTACCGTCTTTGCAGAATGAAACTCCCGGCTCAACTTCAACCTCATCTTCATATTCTTTGAAATATTTCATTTTTGAAAGGTCTACTATTACTCCCCCTTTTAACGGTATAATACCTCCCACGTTATTTACTCCCCCACCTCTCGGTACTAAAGGAACGTGCTCTTCAATACATGCCTCTACTATAGTTTTAACTTCCTCTTCACTCTTAGGGAAGATAACAGCGTCAGCAGTTTTGGAAAGAAGTGGAGAAATAATGGGACTAGTATGGCTGAAGTCTCTAGATAGCATTGAGACTGTTTTGGGAGTACTCAATTCCTTTTATCTTTTCAAGAAACGCTTTTGTTAACATAAGCAACCTCTTCGGTTAAACTATTTATTAAATTTTTGACTGAGGTATTGTACTCTGTTTAAAAAGAAAATGTATGGCTTTAAATACCTTATTCTCTGTACTCCTTATCCAACTCAGAGATTACTTTATCTAGTTTATCTATAGCCTCATCAATCTCCTCCTTCTTAATTATGAGCGGAGGGGAAATCACAAACCACGATGGTCCATTAAAGACATAGACTCCTTCATCTAAAAGCTTCTTTGCTACCTTATCTACAGAAGATGTATTTCCCTTGTATTTATCCTCGTACGTGGCAAAAGGCGTATTATTCTTATCCTTCACGAACTCCACTGCCCAGAATAAGCCTACACCTCTTACATCACCTATGCTCTTGTGCCTTTCCTTAAGCTCCATTAACCTTTCGCCCAAATACTTCCCCATAGCTTTTACATGAGATAAGAGATCTAACCTTTCAAACTCTTCAATTACTGCAGGTATTGCAGAAAGAGAGATGGGGTGAGCTTCGAACGTATGACCGTGGGCAAAGAAATTATCCTCGAAGAATTCTCCGATTTCTTTACTTACCCCAGTAATGCCTATTGGAACGTAAGATGCAGTAGCGGATTTTGCAGTAGTCAAAATATCAGGCTCTATCCCCCATGTGTTTACTGCAAACCATTCTTCAGTTCTCCCCCATCCAGTCATTACTTCGTCTGCAATAAACAATACGTCATTTTCATTAGCTATTTTCCTAACAGTAGGTAAATACTCTTTCGGCGGAACTACTACCCCGTTAGTACCTGTTATGGGCTCCAATATTATCCCTGCAACATTATGTTCATTTCTTATAACGTACTCAACGTAGTTTGCACAAGCTAGATTACAGTCAGGATACTTCAACTTAAGTGGACACCTGAAACAGTAAGGTTCTGGTATCCTCACAACACCGCCGGGAATATGTGGCTCTGCAAACCATCTCCTATAGTCTCCAGTGAGAGAGATGGAGCCATATGTAGAACCGTGATAGGATCTATACCTAGCTATGATCTTATACTTTGGGTTTTTCACTAGTCTGGCTATTTTAATAGCAGCTTCGTTTGCTTCTGTACCTGAGGTAGAGAAGAAGAACTTGGTAATGCTCCTTGGCATCACTTTAAGTAGGGATTTCACAGCTTTCATTCTAACTTCTGTAGCGAATGCAGGAGAAATATATTGTAATTTGTCCAACTGCTCCTTTATACTTTCTATCACTCTCTTATTTCCGTACCCTAAGTTTACATTAACCAATTGGGACGATAAGTCCAAATACCTCTTTCCTTGTGAATCGTAAAAATACACGCCTTCAGCCTTTGTCACTGTTATAGGATTCCAATCCCTTTGTTTCCTCCATGTGCCGAAAGTGTGTTCTTTAACAACTTTAGCTATGTCATCCATAATTGGTATGACAATTGAATAATATATAAATTTTGTAGAGGATAAATTAGAAATAATATAACTCGAGACGTATTCACGCGTAAATTTTTAACTAAAATGTTAAGACACGGCCTTAGTAACTCCTAATTAAGAATAAGCTAATATTAAAAGACTAACGATACGACTTTAAAGCGAATACTTAAGGGAATTGAGATTTCCTATTGTCTAACAACTCACATTAAAATACCTAAAACTCCAGCTAACTAACGTTTAAAAAGGAGCTATTTCTCAACTAGCCTTCTAATTTTTGACCAAAACAACTGGGGGTAGGAGTAATAACTAAAAATTTTGAATTGAATACGTAAAGACATTTCAATAGTGACAGGTATCGTAAGCTGTTTACATAATGTTTAGCCACTCTTAAACTTTTTATCCAAAAATTATCTGCATAGAAAGTACATATAATTTTAATGAAAAATTTAAAAAGAGTTTAACTTTGTCCAGTGTCTTAAAAGATTGATTTATCACTTTACGTTAAAGAATTAAAAAGTGAAAAGATAGTTCATATCATTCACACATCGATTATTAACTGTAATCATAAGGTACTATCCAATTACGTTCAATTAATTTTTGCAGTAAAAAATTATCAATAAAATGTATAATGTGCAAGTTTTTGTTCTATCCTCTTCCAAGATGAACAGTCTTCACGTCATATTTCTTAGCGTAAAACTTTCCGAATCCTTTTATGTCTCTCTTTATTACGATCAGAGCATAGTCAAGGATTCCGTCCTTATATTCACTACCGGGGTTTACGACTTTTGTGTTTCCTACTTTGTCAACACCAGCTGATTCGTGTATATGACCGTGCAATCCTAGCAAAGGTTGATACTTCTCAATCATTTCTCTTACTGAAGAGGAACCAACATGATCCCTCTTATTACCCACTATTGCATAGTCCAGTTTTGTATTATATGGTGGAGCGTGGAAGTTAAAGATAACATTATCGAAATGTTCAATTCCCTTTAGTTTATCACTAATTTTATTATAAAGCGTTGACTCGGGAAGTTCTCTATACGTATTCCAAGGAGTTGGATTAACGTAACCGCAACTTACAAGAAATAAATCGTCAAGCTCTTCTATTTTATTCTCGCTTACCTCGAATCCATACCTTTTCATCATCTCGTCAGCTTCTAAAGGATCATCATTCCCCGTGTTCCATATCACCTTTATGTTTGGCTGTTTCTTCTCAACAAATATTTTACTCCATTCAGCTATTTGACCATCAATAAATTCTAGTATTTTCTCCTTTCTAAAATATGGATTAGACTTGAACTCCTCCATCTCCTCAGTCTTTTCAAAGAATAAAGGTGCAATCCCTGAGACCTTATATTCTTCATGAAGTTCAGTCAGTGAAACCTCTTGTTGTCCCACATAGTAACTATTACCTGATTTCATGACAAGGATAAAATCTTTTGAGAACAAATCTCCACCGAAAATTAGATAGTTAACTGAGAACATCTTTGCAGCATTCAACGCCTTCCTAAACACTGTTTCAGAACCATGAATATCTGACACGAATAAAATCTTAGTTTCTAGCGGCATAGAATGTGGTTAGTTAATTTAAATTTTAAGCTTTTTTCTAAACTGATTAAAACTTTAACAATATTTCATGACTTAGATATACGTTTCAATTAAACACTTCACAAGATCATCGAATATGAAAGTTAAAAATAATTAGTAATTACCAAATTTTTGAAAAAATTTTTATAACAATAAAATTTTTTTATAATGAGGATTCTCCCTTCTTTTAACAATTTTATCAGATCGCATCGCGTATTTTTTACGTATTTTAATAATACTCATTTTAAAGTTTTAATAATGGTCCAAGATAGAGAAGAGTAAAATGGCCGAGGATAAAGAGTTAAAAAAAGAAAATAATATTCAAAAAAGTTTATTCGCAAGAGAATCGTCTGGTTTAGTGAGAGAAATAAACTGGCTTACAGCTATGTTTATAAGCATGGGATTTATAGCGTTCTACGCTTTACCCGTATCATTCTTATCCGGTCTCTATGTCTCACCAAATGGAATAGCAATTCTCGCTGCATTATTAAGTTGGATAGTATTATTACCTCACGCTTTCATTTGGACTAAAATAAGTGAAAGTTATCAGAGGACAGCAGCTGATTATGTATTTGCAAGTAGAGTTCTTCACCCTGCAATCGGTATAGGTGTAGGTTTAGTTTTTGGAATCTCTCAGATGATATTTGACGCTGCAATTGTATATGATGGTGTAGGACAACTTGCCTCCGGTTTCTCTGCTATGGGTATTAACTTCGGCCAGCCTTACAGCGGAATAGCCTCTACGCTTTCTAATCCTTACGTAGTTCTCTTTATAGGAGCTATTACATTTACGATAGTTATCCTGCTGAACATATTTGCACCCAAGTTCACAAATGAACTTATGAGTATCGTGACCGGTATAGCCCTTGTTACTTTTATAATCAACGGTGCGCTAATGTTTACTGTTACCCCTCAGAGTATAGCAGCATCTGGAATAACTTATCAAGAATTGGTGAGTGCATCTACAAAAGTCACTCCTCTATTCTCCAACGTAGGTCTAGCGACAATAGGGTTAATGGTGTTTACCGCTTCTTTCCTTCCATTTGTAAACGGAGCAACTTCCGTTGCAGGAGAAGTTAGGGGTGGTAGTAAAGCCTTTACAAGAGGGGTATTTATGGCATTAGTAGTTTCTGGAATATTGATTACCTTCTTCATTACTGCAAGCATTATGTCTTTAGGAACTAAGTTCTTTATAGGTGCTGGAGTCTTAGCCTCCACTAATTCCGCAGCCTCTGCCTTAACTAACCCAACTTTTGACGTAGTGCTAGCCAATAAGAATTTACCACTTGACTTATTCCTAGTCATTGGATCTTACTTCTGGTATATTGCTGTAATGTTTGCTGTTGCCCTATTCGTGTCTAGGTATTTCATGGCTGTTGCATTTGATAAGGCATTACCTACAGTGGTATCTTACGTGAGTGAGAAGTTCCATAGTCCCGTAGTAGCTCACCTAATAGATGAGGTAATAACGATATCTAGTTTAGCTATAATAACAGTAACACCATTAAGTAGTGCATTCTTCTATGGTATGGATACAGCTGATGCTATGGCACTATTGTTCGGTTTCATAATAGTAGTACTTGCTGTTATATACTCCTCTGTAAGGAATTTACCTTCAGCCCTTAAGGGAAATAGAAGTCTAATATTATTAATAGGTGTAATAGACTTTGTAGTTCTATCCATTTACGCATACTACTGGTTCGGTAACTCCACAATATACCTTGGTATACAGATGAACCCAGCCACATGGGCTATAATAGCTTCACCTTTCTTAGCAGGCATTGCAAGCTATTATATCATGAAATTCTATAGAGCTAAGAAGGAAGGAATAGACCTATCTATGACCTTCAAAGAAATACCACCAGAGTAATAATAATGGGAAAAGATTTTTATACCAAGTCAATTATTTTTATTATATGGACTTAAAATCCGAGTTCTCCCCCTTGAAAAAAGTAGTTGTCGCAACACCTGGAAGAGAAAAGGAAAGACTAACTCCTAAAACCTTGTATGAGCTCCAATATGCGGAAATACCTGATCTCGAGGAATTAAGAAGTGAACATAACGAGTTTAAGAGGAAGCTAGCTGAGGCAGGTGCAGAAGTAGTTGATATAAGAGAGGAAATAAAGAAGTTACCTAAGGAGGAACTTATGGACTACATAACTAAACGCTCCGAGTGTGCTTTAACTTCTCTCGAAAATTTAGACTTACCTACTTTAGCAGATATTGCAATATCAGGACTTACGTATACTGAAGCTAATGCATTAGGGATATTAAAGGACTCAATAATAGGTGAAGATGCTGATCTCTGTCTTAGACCACTGGTTAATATAATGTTCACAAGAGACCCTGGAATGGTTATGGGAAAAACATATATAGCTGGGAAAATGAGATGGGAAAGCAGAAGAACTGAACCAGAACTTCTACTGAAAGTACTTAAGCCAGATAATGTAGTAAAGGCCGAAAAAGGATTCTTTGAAGGAGGGGATTTTATGCCGTTAGATTACGGAAAACTGTTAATGGGATTCGGTACTAGATCTAGTGCTTTAGGAATAAACGACGTATTACCTAAACTAGTACAACTAGGTGAATTAGATGAAGCAATACTTGTTAGACTTGAGACACCAGAATACCATCCTAATAAGGGCATAGGACATCTTGACACGGTAATGGGAATTCCGTCTAAGGATGTAATAATATATTATTCCTATCTGGATTCTATGAAGGTTTACATATACTCCAAAAGCGGGACAAGAAAAGTTGAAAAACCTCTTAGAGAAGTATTGAAAGATTATCTAGCGAGGGATTTAAGGGTAGTATTCATAGGTAACAGAGAGTATTATGCGGAAGAAAGAGAACATTGGTTATTAGCTAGTAATATTATTGTTGTTGATCATAACAAGATCATAGCTTATGAACACAATAGAATTACGAACAAGTTGCTAACAGAAGTAGGAATTAAAGTTATCACATTCAGAGGTAACGAGATAATTAAAGAAGGCGGTGAGAGAAGCGGCCCTAGATGTATGACGTTACCTTTAATCAAAACATAAAGTTTTACTCCTTAAATTATTTGTATTTATATCTATAAAAAATATAAATTTTTTTAATACTATAAAAATTTTTTAACGTATAATCATAGGTTTTATATATATATTAAAAATAAGCTTAAATAGTATATCTTGCTAAAGTAATATTAATGACTGTTGTTTATAGAGAAGAACTGAGTAATGTCGAACTTAGGTTGTTTTATAGTGTAAAGAATTTACTAGAAATTATACCGCACAAATCAGAATTAGATAAAGATATACTACGGATCAAAATAAGGAAGTTCGTTTATGAAGATATACTCGAATTTAAACTAACCAAGGTGACTGGTTTAGGGTTTGTAGAATATAAATTCGAAGGAAAAGACGGACGGGGAAGCTTTTTTGTTACTTTAAGTAAAATCAAAAAGGACACAATAAATGTTTATTTCACTTACACGGGTAAAAACGAGAAACAGATGTTAAAACTATTCGAAGAAGTAATAAGCAAACTAAAGGAGGTAAAAATTTCTCACAATAACGAATTACCTTAAAGGCCTTATTTTCACAATGTTCAACGACTGGGCAATACTACCTGAAATAGGATCTGTAATCTGCTCACTTATCAAACTGTTAACGTCGAAACCGTGACCGTAAGCAAATCTCTCCCCTTTTGAGTGCCTACCGAAACCAAAATAAGTAAACACAGTATCATCCCTTATACCCTCACTGACTTTCACCCTGCATCTAACCCTTTGTCCCGTAGTTAATGATATAACCTCAACTTCATCTCCATCCTTGATTCCTAGCTGTAGTGCTTTGTTCTTACTTATCGTTACTGGATTATCGGGGGCAAGTTTAATGAGCGTTGGAATGTCAAAAGTTATGCTATCTTGCGTGTGGTATAACGTATGACCAGTAGTTAAGAAGAACTCGTCAGGAGCTCTAGGCATAATATTCTTTTCGACGTAGGTGGGTATAGGATAATAACCATATTTCCTCAGAGTTTCAGAATAGATCTCGATTTTACCTGAAGGCGTTCCTAACGGTTTTTTGTAAGGATAAACTTCGTATATCTCTTCTGGAATTCTCACACATCCCTTTTCAATCAACTCCTTCCGATCTACGTTTAACTGTTTTAGAATCATCTCCTCTAGATCCTCAAAAGTTGCGTTTGACAAGCCCAATCTGTGTTCTAATTCGAGCAAAATCCACCATAATGGTTTAGTGTCATATAAAGGATCTACCGTCTTTTGATGAATATCAACCCAGTTTTCTAAAGTCCAACCTACAGGTAAAGGAAGTTCATCCCGCTCAAAATACGTCGATTCCGCCAATACTACATCCGCGTATTCAGTTACCTCAGATGGCATTATATCGATAACGACTAGAAAGTCCACAGCTTTTAACGCTCTTCTTACGAACTCCGAGTTAGGATCTCTACCGTCTAAGTTGGTACCGACTACCATTAGTGCTTTAATAGGATAAGGACTACCAGTAAGGATTGCCCTATACACTTCCTGAAATGCTGCATAAGTTAGTGGGTACCTGATCTTATCAATTCTAGGAGCTTTAACGTTACTCTTTTCGTAAAGTTTGACCTTGGCTTTCTTAGCTATAACTAATCCTCCCTTCTTATCGATATTACCAATCATAGCATTAATTGTAAAGGCCGCCATCCACGTATAAGTCGAGTCACTAGAGAATGACGTGTGCCAACCATCATCTATAGCTGCTGCAGGTCTATTTAACCATAGATTTTCTGCCACATACTTAACGTCGTCGTAACTCACTCCAGTAATTTGCTGAAGTCTCGGATACACTTTTTCACCCTCCTTTTCAAGTAAGGAGAATACTGTAACTGCCTTTCTCCCATTTATCACTCTTTCATCTAGAAGTCTATCGGAGTAAATGCCAGTAGAAGTTAGATCGTCTTCATATACTAATAAGGGCGCGTTAGTGTACTTCAACAAAAAGTCCTGGTCATACATATCGTTTTTGTTCATGTAATATATTACACTTAGTAAAAAAGCTGTATCAGTTCCAGGTCTGATGGGTATCCACCTCTCCGCATACCTTTCTGCTATAGCGGATTTTCTAGGATCTACTACAGCTATTCTTAACCCTTTCTTCCTACCTTCGTCTATTCTTCTAACAATATCTGGGACTATGCCTTCTAACGGATTTCTTCCGATAAAGGTTATGAACTTGGAGTTAGGGTAATCGGGGTCTACACTCCTAGGCCCTTCGGTGCCGAGTACTAATTCTGAAGCTACAGTTCTTGGGCCATGACATACGGATTCATGCCCAATTAAATTAGGAGTTCCATAAAGAGCTGCAAACCTTTCTAAGAGTTCTTTCCCATAATCATGAAAAGTTATAGCAAGATATTCAGGATGACCTTCATCTAATAACTCCTTCAAATACTTAGCTACGATATCAAGCGCCTTATCCCATGTTGTTGGGACTAAGATGTCACCTTGTCTTATAAGAGGTGATTTGAGCCTATCAGGATGTGTTAGAAGGAAGGGTCCGGCTGCACCCCTACCACAAATTCCAGGCTGTGGATGGTTCTTGTTTGGAGCAACTCTAACTGTCTTTCCTTCAACTGATGTTATAATTCCGCAAGCGTTCTTACACATGTAACATCTTGCAAAAGGCATGAAAATATTATTCAATTCCATGATATTAAGATTAATGAACAATGTCTTTTCTTTAAAGAGGGGTTATAGTAACATGAAAGAGTACATTTATTCAATTTTTATGCTTTTCCCACTCATAAAGTTCTTATTCGTTAATTAATGGAAATACACTTTATACTTTTTCCTTCTATTTCGTGATCCAGATATAGAAAGTAAACTAAAAATGGAAAGTTGCTTAAAATTGTCTCACTTTCATTATTTCTATACCAGAGGCTATTACACTAGGTATAATAAATATTGGGTAAAATTGTAAGGAAGGAGAGAAGATGTAGTTAACGATAATCATCACGTAGTACAGTGATGATATGCCCCACAAAACCTTACTCAACCTTGAAATACAATTAGGAATTACGGAAGCAAACAGACCAATACCTACTAAAGCGAGACTGAAAAGGGCGTAAATGTTAGGAAAAAGATAGAAGATCACGAGGAATGTGAAATATACAACTAATAAACCAATAACGTAACCCTCACGAGAGGTGAGGAATAAAATTATGAAGAGTAAGGGAATGCCAAGAAACTGTATGCCTAAAAATATTTCAGGCGTAAGAGGGGTATAAAATAAGGGGAAAGGTGTGGGGAAAGTGCTAACAGTTAAAAAAGCACTCAACTCATAAAATAACAAAATCAAGAAAAAGAATAACAAGTAAGAAATGTAAAAATAAATTAACTTCTTGTTCATCATACTAACCACCATCATAATAGTAAGAATAGTTCATTATAAAGCCTAATAAAGGCGTCTCTAAGGAACTGGAATAATTCAAATAACTAACATAAACCTGACCACTACCCAAAGCCCGACCCGTAGTAGTAGCCGGAAGATCTACAGTTACAAAAGTATTTATAAAGTAATATTCTATTTGAGTACTACTGCTAAATAAGAAAGATACAATAGAATGACCAATATCTATTGCAGCAACAACATCTTCCGGAATCTCTAATTCAGGAGCCAGAAGACTGAGAACTAGAGCTGCAGCATCAAAAACTGTCTCAGTCGTCCTATTATCTTTCGCATATTGATCTATATACTGCGCATTAAACCAAAAACCTCCGCCGCCTGGTTCATCTGGTTCAACATTCCCTGAAGTCGAAACTTTACCATTCTCCCACCGAGCAAAACCATATGGACCACTTTCCAGCTTACCAATAAATAATTTACTAAAATAGGTATATAGTAATGTCACACTACCATTACCCACTGCCAAAGGATAACGATATTCGCCACTAGAATTAGTGTAAATAACACACGTTATACCATTACCACTCTCAACAGCAGCACCAAGATTTGGACTAGCCCACAAAATTTCAAAAACAGTAACATATGGAACATAGGGGTTACCAAATTTAGCATATGAAGGATTGTCCTCATACACTCTGTAAATAACTACTGCAATCGTAGCATTATAATAAGTATAAATTGTAGGATCATACAACTTAGAAAGAAGATACTCACCATAGATTACCATAGTATTCCAGTTTACTTTGGCTGAGTAGGAAACTCCTATATAGGGACCACCGTAATTAGTAGAATTACTTACTGCAAGCCAACTAACCTCATAAAAAAGACCAGTATAAAGAGTTATCATAGAGTAATTATCGTATTCATTTACGTTATTGCTTAATGTTACCCAATTTAATGGTACTGAGAAGTTATAGAAATACACTATGCTTGTAACTGGTTTGAATTTCCATGATCCTTTAAGAACTGGTTTTCCTTCATACTCTTCTTCGCTCACGTTTAGTATGTAAGGATGTTTTTCCTCTTGATTGTTTGTTAATATTTCTTTTCTTAATGTTTGTATTTTGTTAATTTCTTGTTGGATAGTCGTCATATTCAATTTTATTAATTTTGGTATTATGTTAATATCTGCTACAATCTCTATTGGTTTGTCTTCTAATACCCAGCTTGGATTGTATTCTATTTCCTCAGCACTTGAGTATGTCTCATTCCCATTTACATATGTTGCTATTACTAGTAGTGAAGTATTCACATTCTCGTATTTTCCCCACGGTTCCACGTAATTCACTATTGCTGTGAATGGTATTTTTACTGACTGACCGTAAAACTCCTTGTAAAATACTACTCTCCTAGGTTGGTTTATGTAAACTGATATTATAGCGTTGACTGGCTGATTATTTGAATAAACTTTTATCACGAATGATGGGTCAATGGGATCTTCGAAGTATTCAATTATTCCGTTTGATGTTTTTTGGTATCCTATTAATATTGGTGTGAATAAGTAAAGTATTGCCATTAGTGACGTTAGTGTCACAATCGTGATTGTGAACACTGTTAGTATCTTCATTTTCAAAGAATTTTCCTCTAGTAATTTCTTAATCCTCCAATTCATAAACAATTATACGAGATTACTTATATAAACTTTTCTTCATCATTATTTCGTTTTTTATCAATATTTTCTCACTTCTCATACTGTATAGCTCTTCCCTCTAGCAAGGAAGCCACGCCAGTTAAGGCGGTGGTAGTTCACATTATGAAATTGCTATTATCAATACGATCATTCTCTAATTGTTATAAATCAAAAAACTAACTTTAAATTAGTTTTAGGAATTAAAACTATTTTAATAAAAATATTGTATACAAAGCAAAACTTAAATATGCCTCAATATTAATTATATTATAAATTATTAGGTTAATAACTATGATCAAATTTTTACATAGATTTTAAACTATCAACGAGTATATAATATATAATTATAGTTTATCATGCCCATTTAATAAAAACTTTTCATCGTATTATAGTTATAAAAGAAACGTGTATATACTTCTTAAGCTAAGAGAGATTATAGGGTGAAAAAATAATGATAAGCAAAGTAATTTCAATAATTGGAGGAATAGTAACATTAATAGCAGGATTAGTAGACATAATAACTAGACATCCATTAGATTACTATATTTATGGATTGAACATCATTAGCGGATCTATAATGATATACCTCGGTATATTAGGAATAGTGTCTGGATTAATGACATTATACGGTACATACAAGAATAATAGGGACTTTGTTATAGCTGGAGGAGCAATAGGATTAGCTACTCCTACAGAATTCTCACTCCTAAGTATAATTGGAGGACTTAGTATGAAAGCTGAAAAACAAGCTACTAAGTTATGATTTTTTATTTAATAATTTTACTATTTTCATGATTTTTTGTTTCTGTCTTTTTAGTCCACGTATACATTAATACAAAAAGTACTTAGGCAATAAAGCACCTCCTTAGTATTCATTTACGAACTTTAGGAAATATTCTTCAGATTTTTATTTTCACCATTTTGCGTATTTTAGCCATTTTCCATTGAACGTTAGTATCATTCTCTCATTTCCCTTTTCATCTGTTATCTTCCCCACATCTATAGTTACGTCTATCATGCTCATTATTCCATCACCAAACATTTCATGTGCAACATCTTTTATAACTGGACCGTACAACAATACAGCCTCATAAAGTCTGTAAATAAACGGATCTGTAGGAGGCCAAGGCTGTGCGGGTGTCCTCATGGGAACCTCCATCAGTATTTCCTTATATTCAGGAGGTAACTCTAAAATCTTAACCAATTTCTCAGCCTCTTCCTCAGTAGCTTGTCCATAACCATATAACAACATAGCAGTATAAACCGGACTCCTAGCAATCATCTTCCCTAACTCCTCCCAAGTTAACTTCTTCTCCCTTTTTCTCTGCAACATAAATTCTCTAGCCTTAGACTTATCTAGCATAGAAGAAATTCCTCTAACCTGGTAATTAAATATTACTTCCATAACGGATTTAAAGTATTTAATCACGTGTGGTGAAAATATACTAAGCAATTCAAGATAAGCCGAAATAAAGAAGAACTGAAAGTTTATTTTCCAATACTTGCTCTCCGTATCGGTAAGTAGTCGAAATAAAGAAGAACTGAAATTGTGAGGATCAGGGGTAAGCGGGGTAAGTATAAAATTAAAAACTGCTAATGATCTCTATGCTAACAAAACTATTCTCAGAAACTCCTTTCATAATAGGCATGATTCACTTACCTCCTCTTCCAGGTTCACCTTTCAACAAGCTAAGTCTTGATGATATTGTAGAATACGCAATAAATGAGGCAAGAAAATTAGAAGAGGCTGGAGTTGATGGAGTTATAGTAGAAAATCTTGGAGACTATCCTTTTTTCAAAGATTCCGACATACCACCAATTACTGTTGCTTCAATGTCAGTTATAGTAAGGGAGGTAAGGAGAAATTCTAAGTTAAAAGCTGTAGGTGTAAACGTATTAAGAAATGGCTGCGTTCAAGCCTTCTCAATTGCCCACGTTACGGGCTCCCAGTTTATAAGGTGTAATGTTTTCATAGGAGCTTATGTAACAGATCAAGGTATAATTGAAGGTAAGGCTGCTGAGGTATTAAGGCTTAAGAAGTTCCTAAATTCAAACGTAATGATAGCTGCAGATATCCACGTAAAACACGCATATCCTCTTTACAACTTGCCTATAGAACTTGCGGCTCAAGACCTAGCAGAGAGAGGAGGAGTAGACGCCGTGATCGTTTCAGGGCAGAGGAGCAATATTCCACCAGAGTTAGAAAAAGCGAGGAAAGTTAAGGAAAACGTAAACTTACCCGTAGTTATAGGGAGTGGAATATCTCTAGATAATTTCAGGTCTTACTGCAAGGTGGCTGATGGGCTGATCATTGGGGAGAAGGACTTTAAGGAAGGAGGAATTATAGGAGGACCGAGTAAAAAGGAGGCTTATGAGATATTAGTTAAGGAATGTAAGAGGAAGTAGTAGTTGAGCAATATATCAAGTATCACTAAATACAAGGAGCAAAACCCTCTCAACTTTTCATTATGAGCCTAAGCGGGAGGTAATAGAAATCCTAGGAGCACCCTTATCTGCTATAACTATTACTTCAGCTTCCATCTCACCTAAGCCGTACTCATCCCTTAGAACTTTGTAATACATTAACTCTTAACCCACTTCAAAGGGTAAGTCCGATAAGTTTATCTTTTCTCTTATGACCTCACCTTTCTCGTTGACGTTAATTACTGCTAATACCAGATGTAGAGGCTATCTTCAGTAATTTCTCGCCTTTGTAAGGGTTGTCGAAGAATATATGGCTTCATGAATCTTTTAGATGGATAAACGGCTTTTAATCAAATTAACAGGTATTATAAAATCCATGGAAGAAAATATATGGTCTAATGATACGAATTATAACTTGTTACGCGGAATTTTATGCTGTAAAACTTTCCAAAAGTAACTGGACTGTTATATTTGAATTTATACAAAAAATAAAGAGCTTATGAGCTTTCTGAAGTTTATCGTTTATCACTATTTACAGCATTTCCATTATGACGAGATAAGATGTTAATCATCTTATCCTTGAAAATTTTCTAGTTATTAGGTGGTTTACTGGAATATTGTTCAAAAAATCTTTTAAATTATGAGAAAGTAGTTAGATTAATACCTTTATTTCACACTAAATTTTATGATATTTTTAAAGGAGGTGTTTACAGTATAATATGAATTTTTTTCAGTGAATCTTTTTATACGCGAGTTAAAAAATTATATTTATGGAGAAAAGAGGTCCCTTCTTAAGGGAGAGTTCTGGTCTCGTTAGAGAGTTTTCAATATTAGACGCTATGTGGTTTAATATTTCTCTCCTAGGTTTTCTCTTCTCGATGTACTACGTAGCCTCAACATCTCCTCTAGTAGGAGGAAATCCAATAATTGGTGCCATATTGCCAACGATAGGGTTCTTTTTTGTAGGCTATACATTTTCTTATATAGGATCGAAAGTGCCTAGAACAGCTGCCGACTATGTATATGTAAGTAGGTATTTACATCCCGCATTAGGATTTGTAGGCAACGCTGGATATTTTGCCGCAACAGTATTCATGTTTATGGGCATATCCGGGATAACGTTGCAGACTTTCGGTCTAATTCCTTTATTAGATATGTTAGGATTTTACAGTCATAACCAATCCTTAATACAGCTAGGTGCTACTATAGGTAGTAATCCGTACTATATCATACTAATAGGAGGGATAGAGATTATTTTGATGGGACTTGTACCTTTATTCGGTAATAAGGTCTATAGAGTAACTCAAGCAGTTATAATACCTTTAGTTTTAATAGCTGCAATAGTTATGATAATTATCGAAGCAATAGTACCGAGTAACATAGCAACGACTAGACTAAACGAATTCCTTTCCTATTATAATTCATCTGTCAGTCAAATATTAGCTTCTAATGTTACAGTCCCCTCGTTTACATCTTTATATAACTCCATATCATTAAACCCGGTATATGTAGTTGCTTTTTCATACATAATAAATACCGTTTACATAGCAGGTGAGGTTAAGAACGTTAAAAAATCGCTCTGGACAAGCATACTAGGTACTCTAGTTATAAGTTCAGTATTAATGACTTTATCTGTCATCCTAGAGTACAATCAATGGAGTTATAATTTAATTTCGAAAATAATGAGCTTGTCGGTTTCGGGACAATTCTCTGCACCTACACCGTACCTAGACCTGCTAGAGGGTATAGCCAGTGGTAATGAATTTATAGCGGCGTTCCTAGCGTTAATAAGCTTGATACAGTTACTAATGTATCTGATAGCTGCGTCCTTTGTAGGATCAAGGTTATTACTATCATATTCTATAGATAGGATTCTGCCTAATTTCGTATCAGAAGTTAGTGAGAGAACTCATGTTCCAAAATACGCTGTACTCCTTAGTACCATAACAGGTTTAATAGGTTTAATAATCTTCGGCCTACCTGTGACATCTGCCTTTGCGTTTGTTCTTTCTAGTATAGCTGTAGCGCTTTTACTACTCTTCCCTATGACAGTAGTATCTATTGCTGTAATAAAGAAAAGTAAAGAGGCGATTCCGAGATTGTTCGCAGGAATATCTATTCCTTATTTACTCTTCACTTTATATCAATACCTTACAGTTCCTGCATTGGGTGCAAACACGGTGTTAGGTTATGCGTTATTAGTTGGTACTATAGTATTTCTACTGGCAATATTTTACATCTCAAAGTTTATAAGGAAAAAACAAGGAATAGATCTTAATTTAATATTTAAGGAAATTCCACCTGAATAATGCCTCGAGAATAGAAGTCGTTCCGAGAATTTAGACCAGAAATCAATATTTTATTCTATAAAAAATACTAAAAAATTTTAACTTAAAAATATTTCAATATAAAATTATATTAAACCTTTCATATTGTCTATTATTTCCTCAATAGCTTTTGTTTTAATTCCGCTTTTTACTGCAATATAATGGAAAAACAGACCTATAATTACTAGTACTATTAGATCCTCAGGAAACGGTATTAATACGTCAAGCCCAAAACTACCGAAATAAGATAGAGCAAGAACACTAAGTATTAGCGCTGGCATCCACGCTCCTGATTTTATTTCTTGTCGTGAAGTAACACTCTTTAGATATATTATAACCATATCTGAAAATACCAAAATACTCATTATTATTAAATAAATTATAAAAGCAAATGTATTACCCACGCTTAATCCGTTAGTTACCATGAAGAAATAAAGATCTAGAATGCCAATTATAAATGCGTTAGCTACACCAAGCAAAGTAGCTAATCTAACTGATATATTCCAGTTTCTTCTAGCATAATATCCGAAAAATATTGGAAATCCTGCAAATATTATGGTGACGACTTCAAACAAAGTAACGAAACCGGCCCAGTATACTATAAGTAGAGCTACAAGAGTAGAAATAGGAGAAAGAATTCTAGCTAAAGGCAATCTATAAGGTCTATGTAGTTCTGGAGCTTTCTTTCTTAAAACCTCTAAGCCTATTCCACCCATGATATATGTGAACACTGCTGCTGAAGATACTATTCCAACTAATGCTATCCATGCAGGGAAGGGAAGAAGAAATATCCCACCTAATACTGTAACTGTTATTAAAGAAATTACAGGGACCCTAGTTTTTCCTATTTTAAGAAAGATTTCTGGCAAATATCCATTTGAAGCTAAACCATAAAGTACCCTAGTTCCAGTACCCATGCCAGTTACTGTAGTGCCTGCTGGACTTACTGCTGCATCTATCAATAATAGTATTGCAAAGGCATCAAAAAGTAAAAGAATTGGGCCAGTAACGCTTGAACTTTTAGATATCTCGTAAAATGGACCTGACGATAAGGAAGAATACTGCAACCCTGTCCAATTTCCGACTTTCACATCAATAGATGACCAATTTATGGCTCCTATAAACGCAACTTGAAGTAATGTATAAAGAACTATAGATATAAGTAACGCGCCTACTACTGCAAAAGGAATATCTTTAGACGGATTCTTAGCTTCTCCTCCATATTCTATAGCTTGCCTAAAACCTGTATAAGCAAAAATTATTCCAGCAGCTGGAATGGCATAAAGAACAGAAGACCAGCCTGAGAATCCAGATGCTAAGTATTGAGAAGGAGGAAAGAAGCCATTAGCGTAAAAATTTGAAGGATGAAAATCAAATGCTAATAGCATAATTACTGTTAAACTTGGTATTATTAACTTCCACCATCCTACACCATGTGCAACTTTTCCAACTAACCCAACTCCTAGATAATTTATAATAAAGAAGAAAAATAAAAGCCCATAGGCTAGACCAAGTCCAGTAGTAGTTAAATGACCATTAATAGTCAATGATGGAAAAAGGCTACTTAAATAGGTTACAATAGCAGTAGACTCTATTGCTGGTACAGTAGCTCCTGCAGCAAAATACGACCATGCAATAATATAACCAACTATACCACCATGTGTATAATGAGGATATCTTACTACTCCACCAGACTTTGGTATTGATGAAGATATTTCTGAATAAGTCAAAGCTATAAATATTAACAGGATTCCTCCTATTATCCATGATATTATTCCTGCCCCACCTGCATATGCTGCAGTGTATAAAGGTGCAAATAACCATCCAGAACCTATTATACCTTGTAATGAAAGAAAAAGAAGTTCTAATCTAGATAATGTTTTTCTCAACATTTTATCCGATTTTATTCCTAAATCTGCAGCCTGTGCCTTAGAGCTTTCCATAAATGACAAACAAAAAAATGATATTTATATGTAAATTTCTAATTTCTATATATAGACAATTTAATATTATTATATAATGCTTGAAATGTTTAAAATATAAAAATTAAATGCCGCTTAAATACTTATAGGTTCAGTTAAGTAACTTCCTTGGAAGAGAATTAAAGTTATTTTAACGTTAAATGTGAGAAGCTTGCACAATATTAAGATACCTTAGGGCTTCAGTTTAATTCCAAAACTTATTGGAAACTAAAAACACTTCTTTTCAATACCTCTTCAAACACCTCTAAACCTCTATATAAGAGCTCTTTAGGTATTGTGAGGGGTGCCATAAACCTCAGTACGTTATTATATAAACCCGCCTTATACATTATCACACCGTTCCTCAGTAATCCCTTAATCATACCTTTAACAAAATCCGACGCAGGATTCTTCTTCGCGTCAGAAAACTCGACCCCTATCATGAACCCTAAACCCCTAACATCAAAAGAACCTTTATAATTATCCTCCATAATCTCATTGAATTTTTTCTTAGCGTAATCGCCCAAAGATACAACCCTCTCCAATATTCCGTGAGATTTAATGTACTCTATCGTAGCCTTCCCCACAGCTAAACCTAAAGGATTACCTCTATAAGTTCCTAAATGAAAAGCTTGAGGAAGCTTATCCAAATCCCTTTTATAAGCGACAAGAGATAAAGGGATCCCCTCTCCTATACCCTTAGCTATGGTAACTAAATCAGGGACAATGCCCTCCCATTCATAAGCCCACATCTTACCAGTCCTACCAACACCGCTCTGTATTTCATCGACTATAAGTAGAGAACCGTATTTATCAGCTATCTCCCTCAAGCCCTTCAAGAAACCCTTTGGTGGTACAATATACCCTCCTTCTCCTTGAACTGGTTCAACCAAAATTCCGGCAACATCGTGAGTCCTAACTTCATGCTCGACTAAACTCAGTATTTCATTTAGGCAGTCCTTAAAGGGGCATCTATACTCGTAGGGGTAAGGGATTGTTATCACGTTATTATCATAATAAGGTTGGAACTTCTTAGCTGGGGGATATGTGGTAAAGCCCAGAGTACCAGCAGTTATTCCGTGATAAGCGTTATCGAAGGCTAAAATAAGCCTCTTCCCAGTATTCCACCTAGCTATTTTAATAGCAGCTTCTACAGCATCTGCCCCGGTAGTTGTAAAGAGTATTTTGGAATCGAAGTTAAGTGTCTCTCTTAAAGCCTTTAAGAAGTTGACTCTGACCTCTGATGGGACCTCCACGAAGTGCCAGTACTTTTCAATCTGGTCTTTTAGTGCCTTAACTATTTCTGGATTTCTATGTCCTAAATTCACTACGGCAACACCCGCAAACCAGTCGATATAAACGTTATCATCTACATCAATTATAGTCGAACCCTTAGCTTCCTTTATTGCGATTTCAAAGTATTTGGGGTAATTTAAGGCTGAGGTCTCCATCTCCTCTTGCATTTTAAGTATCTCCTTAGATTTTGGACCGGGTGGAGGGACTACTATTTTAGGGGCTTCTAAGATACTACCATCCAAATTTTCCATAAAAAGGAATTGAAGACCTAACTTAAAAACCTTGTTCACGTTTGCTCTAGTCAGATCGATATAACAATTAATATGTTTGGAATATATTGTGTAAAAAGTCTTCCTTTTTTATGTGATTCTAACTCCCTTAGTCTCCTTAACTTTTGTTAGAGACACTATTGATATCAGGATCACTATTAAGGCGTAAAGAGGATATAAGGCATAACTTACACTCCCTAAAAAATCAGAAACATAACTTGCTGGACCACCTATAAATGAGTTGCCAAATTGATAAGCTGATGAAGAACCACTGTACCTAACGTTGGTCGGGAATATTTCTGAAATTAAAGCGGCTAAAGGTGAATAACCCAATCCGTGGGCTACGCCATAAAGTGCTATCATTGCTACTATAGCAGCCTCGTTATGAATATAAAATGACGGGTATAAGAGGATTAGCCCTAATACATTAGAAACTATAAGCAGTGCTTTCCTCCCCATAATGTCTGATAATATACCGCCAACAAACACGAATATCGAGTCCATTAAACCCATTAATAGTGTTGCAAAGAAGCCCAATTGTAATGGTATCATTTTTAATGACTCCATGATAGTTGGAACTAGTATTGCACCAACGTAAAATATAGTTCCTAAAGAACCGGCTAATATAGTACCTATTAATACCTCCCTCCAGTTCTTCTTAAATAACTCCTTTGCTGGAAACTGTAGAATCTCTTTATTCTCCTTAGCCTTTTCAAAGGCCTTAGTTTCCTCAACTTTAAGCCTTATTATAAGACCTATAACAGCCAATAGGAATGAGAGTAAAAATGGTATCCTCCAACCAATACTTAGCATGAATGTTTGGGAAGTTGTTAAGGAGAGGATTAGGAACAGTAAACTTCCTAAGATTAGACCTATTCCCACAGTTGTTTGTACAAAGGAAACCCAGAAGCCTCTCCTACTATCAGTGTTCTCAGCCATTAATAGTACAGCTCCTCCCCACTCTCCTCCTAACCCAAAACCTAGTATTAGCCTGAAAACCACTAACAAATAAATTGTAATTACACCTGCTTGTGCATAAGTTGGTAAC
Organism: Stygiolobus azoricus; assembly: GCF_009729035.1. Classification (NCBI taxonomy): domain Archaea; kingdom Thermoproteati; phylum Thermoproteota; class Thermoprotei; order Sulfolobales; family Sulfolobaceae; genus Stygiolobus; species Stygiolobus azoricus. Next base: position 1,098,159 of record NZ_CP045483.1, on the reverse strand, counting down.
AACCCAACTAAACCGCTTGCTATTCCCGATGACATCAACGTTATTATTAACATCTGTTTCCTCCCTATCCTATCACCGTAGTGACCGAAGAACAGTGCCCCTACAGGTCTTGTTATGAAACCTAGCGCGAAAACTAGAAATGTACTGAGCAATGCTACTGTTGGATTTGTGGGTGGGAAGAGTTCTTTTGAGATATAATATGCCCCAGTACCGAATATAAATATGTCATACCATTCTATTATTGTTCCGACCATTGATGCAATTATTATCGTGTTTTTCATAGATTGATAATACTGTTTAGGCTAAATAAACTTTCCAAATGGGATGTAATAATTAATAACACGTATAAAATAATGCATTATCCATTGTGAGTTTACTTCTATCATAAAAATTTAAAGATGATAGAGCCCAATACCACTCCTAGTCCAGAATCAACCGTGTATGAGTCAAATAGAAGTGTTTTCTTTGGGTGGCATATATCATTATTTACTAGCACTCCTACTACTGACAACCGTCTACATGAAAACTTGTTCCCAAACCCTAGTCTAGTTATGATTTCATACGCTATATAAGGCCTATAACAAGTTAGTTAAGTATAATTCTACATAATCTAGAGTATTTTAGTGCTTTACCTTCTCCGTCACTATGCATTTTTAGCTGTTGGCTTATTATGACCTCTAGGTGAAAGTATGAAGCATCAAAAACGAGGTTAAAAATTTCCCTTCATTTTTTATTCGTGAAGTGTATAGCTAAAGCCGCATGAGCTAATGCACCTAACTTTAACACACTCTCGTCCACACAGAACTTAGAACTGTGGTTAGGATACACGCATCCTTTCTCTTCATTTCTAGTCCCTAGGAAGAAGTAAGTACCTTTAGCTTTTTGCAAAAATCTCGAAAAGTCCTCTGCACCTAGAATTGGTTCCGTTTCCTCAACTTTAGATATTCCACTAAGGATTTTCATTACCTCTTCAGTAACCTCAGGGTCATTAACTGTAATAGGATACACATCTTGCATGAATTCTACCTTACATTCTGCATTATAAATACTGCAAATGGATTCAACTATCCTTTTCACGTAGTTTAAGGCCTTCTTTCTAACGTTTTCATCCAGGCTTCTTATTGTTCCCTCCATTACAGCATCGTCTGGAATTATGTTATCCTTAGTGCCTGAATGTATCGACGTTATAGAGATCACAAAAGGTTGAACTGGGTCTATTTGCCTCGCAGTTATTCCATAAATCGCGTTAGCAATTAACAATGATATGTAAATAGGGTCTATTGTCTCATGAGGAGCTGAACCGTGTCCACCTTTACCGTGAACGGTTATTTTAAAAGCATCAGGAGTCGCCATTATAGCCCCTTTTCTTGTGGCGAAAACTCCTGCAGGGTATCTTGATGATATATGAATACCGAAAACGTAATCTACACCGTCCATTACTCCAGCCTCTATCATAGGTTTCGCACCTCCTAAACCTCCATCCTCCTCAGCAGGTTGGAATATGAATCTAACTTCTCCAGCTAACATGTCAATGTTCTTTACTAATAGCATCGCTGCACCTAGCAACATTGCAACGTGAGCGTCGTGTCCGCAAGCGTGCATCACTCCTTTGACTTTGGATTTGAAGGGTAAATCAGTCATTTCCTCAACTGGTAGTGCGTCCATATCAGCCCTTAATGCTACTACCTTCCCTGGTCTTGACGTCTTCAGTATTCCAACAACAGCTGTAGGTAAGCCTACACCAGTTCTCACTTCTATTCCAAGTTTTTTGAGAACTTCACTTACTAATTTAGCCGTGTTATATTCTTTGTAAGAAAGTTCTGGGTACTCATGAATTTGTCTTCTAATTCTTATTATTTCATCTTCTATCTCTAACACGTCGTTTTTTAATTTTTGTAAATTCATAAAACATTATTTCTCTTTTCTCTTTAAAAACTTCTTTCCTAAAAGGAAAGTAAGTAAAAATGCAAATAGCAGTATCACAAGTCCAGCTATTAACTCAGGGATTAGTAACATGTTGAGAATTATATAGGTTTGGGATAAAAGGGTCTTTCGGTGTTGGTAAACACAGTAACCTAGTTATCCTATTAGCCTGCATTTTGAGGTGTTTTAGATCATTTGTTGATGACAACTTCTTCTAACTACGTAAGAGTGAATTTATTTATACAGTTGGAGGATATTTCTGTCTTATAGGTGGGATCACTCCAAAAATTAGCATATAGTATCGTTATTTTTATAAATTGTTTTTTGAAAACTTTCCTTTATGCTAAACCTAGTAAATGTAAATAATTCAGTTTAAACGGTTCTTCCTTTAAATGTTAATCTCTAATAATTACTGATAATGAAAGTCGGATTATAAGGTTCATAATAACCAGTTGAGAAGGGCAAGTGATTTAACATCAATATGGTTTGAGAAGATGTTACGAAACTGTCTTTTGCCGAGAGAGAAAGGTAATTACGATACGATAAATTAACTTTAAGACTTTGTAATTCTAAAGAAGTTTACTCACTCAAGTCTATGTTAGACATATACTGAAGTATAAGTGGAGCGTCAGCAGAGTAAATGCTCTCATAGTCGATCCAATCTTTTCCTTTACAGTTAGCTAATATGACCAGTGAAACTGCTCTTACTTTCTTAAGCCTCGAAATGAGGAATAGGGTACCGGTTTCCATGTCTATTGCATCGTCATTGGTTATATGGGATTCAGCATAGAAATCATCACTCTGGAAAATAGAGCCATAGATTACATTTCTTCTCCGCTCTTTAAGAAACTTATAGAGACCGAAGGCAAGTTCTAGATCTGGAAATAGAGAGGGAATAATATCGCCTCTGATCCTTTGGTACAGAGAGCTTTGAGTGTGGTGTGATACTCCTAGTGGTATTAGATATTTACCAACATTACTACACTCAATTGCACCAGCTGTTCCATACCTTAAAATCACTTTTGCTCCGTTCTGGATTAGTTCTTCAAGGATTAATGCTAACGATGGCCCACCTACGCCGTGAGATGAGATTGCAACTGGTGAGTTATTGTAAAGTCCTATATGGATAGTATAGCCCCTACTCCTTATTGTCTTTACGACTTTCATGTAACGTGAGATTAGATCTGCTATTTCAGGTTCCTCAACTAAGATCACTTTTTCAGGAATTTTCTCGTTTAATACTAGCATTATTATATGTGGTTGTTTGTGAATATTTAATATTTAACTAGGCTTGTTTCATTAAAGTCTTAAATCAGAAATTCATAGATGTTACTACACGTGGTATATTGGCTTTCTAAACGCAGGGCAAATCTCTTCTTTTCCAAGTCTTTCTGTCCTCTTAAGGGTCTCTGCTTCTTCCTCGCTTAGCTTTGGTGTCTTAACCATTTCGCCCTTAAATACATTTATGTAAGGTTACACTTATAGCGAAGGACTTGTCTTATTTCATTTGAGTTTGGAGTCACTATCAGAGTAAAATTTGTTCTAAGTTATTTAGTTATGCTTTACGTTCTTCTAGGGTAATAGCGAGATATATCGTTGTCTAATGTGGACTTTGGTTTGTAGTTTTCCGGCTCAGGGCTTGTTGCTTTTAAATTTTTTTTTTTTTTAGTAGATTCATTGGTGGTAGTGGTGAAATTAGTAGATCTTCATGAGGATTTAGCTTATTCAAATCAGATGAAGGTTGATGTAATAAATGGTAATGTTCAGTCAAGCATTAAAATGCTTAAGGAATTTGACTCATTAGTTTTTGCTTCTATTTTTCCTCATGTTGAAACTTTAGATGAGAGAAGCGAGTCTTTGACTTCACTTTACGGTACTCCTACTCATAGTACATATTTCTCCTTTGACTTATTTATTGATCAGGTTAAATTTTATTATTATCTGGACAGAAGAGGTTTCGCTAAAGTTATTAGGGATAAGAATGATTTATCTAGTAAAGAAGTGAAACTTTTACTATCCCTAGAGGGTGCTGATGTATTAAGAGATTACACTGATATTTACATATTAAAGGAGCTTCATATTTACAGTTTAGGTTTAACTTGGAATTATGATAATAAATTTGCCTCCTCTTGTATGTCTAAGAAGGATTATGGTTTAACGTCAGAGGGTGAGGAATTAGTTAAACTTGCTAATTCCTTGGGTATTATAATTGATTTAGCTCACGCAGGTAAGAGAACAGTTATCGACGTATGTAATTTGAGTAAAAAGCCAGTTATAGTATCTCATGCTAATGTGAAGAGATTAAAAGATCATAAGAGGAATTTAGATGATGAGGAAATAGAGGCTATTGTTAAAACTAATGGAGTTATAGGAATTACTGCTATAGTTTCCACTTTAGGGAAAGGCGATATAAATTCCATCATAGATAATATAAAATATATTGGGGAATCTTACGGTTGGGAACACGTGGCAATAGGAACGGACTTTCTGGGAATAAGTGAAGTTCCTAGAGGGTTTGAGAATATACTGAAAGTCAAGGATTTAGCTAAGGCTATTGAAGGTCATGAGGAAGAGGTTCTGTGGAAGAACGCTTATAGAGTCATAATGGATAATTTAGGCACGTAATGTGGCTATAGAAGGAAGACGGAAAAATAAAAAGAAAAATTTATCTTTCTTCTCTATATTAAGAATAAGTTACTGTATAAAACAATCTAAGGTCGTATACCATTGCATATGCATTATAAGTTCCTGGACCAGTGACAAAATTCCATCCGTAATGAGCTGGCGTCGGATTATTACCTGAGGTTATAGGTATCCATGCTTCCATTCCCGTAATTATGCCTTTAGGTGTTAATATACTTCCTGAGTAAGATATGTGATAGAGTATAGTGTTTAGGTCTCCTAGTCTAACTCCAGTCAGTGCTATCATGGCAGCAGTCATAGGAGCAGCTCCACTAGTTCCGTACCACAAATACAGTTGTCCTTGATATATTAACGGTAATCCGAAACCGAACTCTACTATATTGTATCCGCCAGCTGATACGAAAGCTATATCGGGATAAGTCCTTTGAATGGTCGGAGTGAAAGGTATGAGGGATGTTAGTTCGAAGTTCTGGACTGGGAATACTACACTAATTCCTCCAGTACTATAATCCCAGCCAGAAATGGATTGCACTTGACCGGTAGATGTAGCATTAACGAAAATTCCACCAACAGCCGTGACATATGGATCGCTCTCAGGATACCATATAGTATTGTAGACTCCTATAATGAAATTAGGCGGGGGATGATCGCTTTCAAATCCCCAGTCTCCTGATGCAGCTACTACAGAAATCCCTTCATCAACTGCTTGCATCATAATATTATGTATCATCCATAACATAGCAGGATAATAAGCGGCTAAAAATGACTCCGGTACTGATACAGAGATGGAGATCACGTTAGGGTCAATGTAGTTAACCATGTAGTAATATTCATAATAGTAGTTAAGTAAATTACCGACTAGGGCTGGTCCTCCAACGTATCCGTTACTGAACACAATGTATACGTCAGATGCAGGGGCAAACACACCAGACCACTCTGCATCTAGTTCGTTTTCTCCGGATTGACCTGAGGTGGTTACATTCCCTAAGTATATTACGTTTAACCCTCCAGTTCTCGGTACTATATCAAATTCTTTCCAGAATGTATAAATGTCGTCAGCATTAACAAATGATTCGGGAACACCTTCTATTGCTATCTTTGTACCTTGTCCAAGGTATCCCTCATTATACAACTCAGTGAAATTAAAGTAATCCGCTATTGCATTGGGCGTTACCAAAACGCTGGAGACTAGAGATAAGTTATTTAAATTTGGACTATCAATTTCTAAGTTCCAAGCCTCTTTAATTACCGGATAAACCTTGGGGTCTATACTGTCAATGCCTACAATACCTACTATGTATTTACCTACGTTGTACGGTAGAGATGGGGTCACATTATTAGAGAAATAGTAGAAGGGTCCCACATTTACAATTCCCGGTAATCCGAACCAGTAAATATTCTTTAGAGGATAGTAATATATGTTTATGTAAGTGTTAAACGCTTTCTCTATTTCCCCTACAGTTCCTTGGAAGGTGAGAATTAGCCCGTAATCACCGGTGAAATTAATTCCGTAGGACTCTAAATATTTTATTAGTTCTTCTTTATACGACTGAGAAGGATAAAATTCGTTTCTAAACTGTGAAGGTGATAGGTAATTTGCTTCATGGTTAGAGATTTCGTTAGTAATAGAAGTTAATTTCTGATAATTAGTGAAGTTTAACAAGATTGCGATAGGGAGTGTGTAATTCTGTGGTAACGGTTGAACATATATTGAACCTGGTAGTATTGAATATTGTGGAGAATTGTTATAGATATAATAGACAGAGCCGCCATTGTCTGCAGTTGATAACAATGGTGTTACAAGTAAAATTACAGCTAAAAAAGATAGAAAATATTTCCTCTTTAGAGTAGTAATATTTACTTTCATCACTAGTCATATTGGAATTATCTTTTTTAATTTTAATACTTTACGTATTAATTAATAATCTTAGAATACAAAATATTTATGAAGGACTTAAGAAAATTAAAAATCGTTTATGTAAAATAGCATCGGTAAAATTTCCGCTATAAATAAAAATTCACGATTGTTATTTAAAACTTAATTAAGGAAAAGCTGAGTAATTGAGAAAATTGTTTAATGTTTTACCACATTTTGGTAAAAGGAATATTAAAAGCATTAAATTTAGCTTCAAGTGGTTAAAAAAACAAGCTTAGTTTTTAGATTTCAGCTAACGACAGCCTTTACAAGACCTGGTGGAGTATCTATCGGCAAATTCCTTTTCACTCCTAATTTGTAGGCCATAAGCTGAAGTGGTATAACATTTGATATTGGGCTTAAATCTCTTGAGGTTTCCAAGCTCTTAATATCGCCTTCTGGAGATACGGTTATTACTGGGCTACCCCTATCCAAAACTGATCTTATAACCTTATTATATAGGTCATCGGCTTGTGCTTCAGAGGGTTTAACAATCACTATTGGATATCCTTTATTAGTTAACGCAATGGGACCATGAAGGAGTTCACCTAACTGTATACCTTCAGCGTGCGTCAAAGCTGCTTCTTTGAACTTCAAAGCTCCTTCAAGAGCAACTGGAAAGTTTATTCCACTACTCGTTATGTAAAGGCTCTCTTTTTCAACTTTCGAGATTACCTCTTCCGCCTGTCTCTCCATTTGGGGTAATCTGGAAAGTAAATTCTTGGAAAGTTCCTCCAAATTCTCCTTGAACTCATTAATATCTTTCCTATCCTTTTTTCCTGAATTTAATCCAGTATATATCGATAGGGTCCTGAGCACAACTAATGTTGAAGTGAATGTTTTCGTAGCAGGGACAGCTAATTCTGGTCCTGCAGTAATGGGAAGATATATGTTAGATTCTAAGGCTAGTCTAGATCCAACGGAGTTTGTTATACCTACTATTACAGCACCTCTCAGTTTTGCCATCTTAACGCTCCTTATTACGTCAGAGGTTTCTCCACTTTGACTTATTGCAATTATCACAGAACCCGTGCTAACGTTCTGTAATGCATAGTAAGGAAATTCTGCAGCACTTACCACGTTAACGTTTATCCCAACCTCGGAGAAGTAGTAAGAGGAGATAAATCCTGCATGTAAACTAGTCCCGTTTCCTATAACATAAACATTTTTAGCACCGTAAACAATCATTGCTGCCAAACTTAGGTACTTCTCCATTAGTGACGAGAAGGAACTAATGAGGCTTGACGGTATGTCATAAATCTCCTTTAACATGTAATGAGGAAAACCTCCCTTTTCAGCAATTTGTTCTTGATATTTAACCCTCTTAGTTAAAGGAGTAACAAGATTATAATTCACGTCGTAGACTTTAACGTCTTCTGAAGATATCTCTGCTACTGAATTCTCAGGAATGATTAGGGCGTTTTCTGCAAATCCAGTCAATGAGGGCAAGTCACTTGAAATAAACTTACAATTTTCTCCTAAGCCTATTACTATTGGTTGACCTGCTGAGGCAACAAATATCTTGTTTACTCCTTCAACTAAAAAGGCAAAAGAGTATATTCCCCTTACTTCTCTAATAACTTCCAACGCGGACTTTACATAGTCCTTGCTTCCTTCTAAGAGGTGTGGAATTACTTCAGTGTCTGTCGTAGAAACGAACACGTGTCCTCGCTTAATTAGTAGTTCTTTTATCTTATCGTAATCATCGATTATACCATCCATAACTACGGCTATCTTTCTTTTACAGTCTAGTAAAGGATGAGCGTTATCTATAGTAGGCCAGCCTCTGCTAGCATATCTAGTGTGTCCTAATGCTACAGTAGATCTATCGCTTATATTTAGGGGTGTTTTAGATACGTTACCTAAAATTTTCATAACGTTCAAAGTTAGATTGTTACCAAGGTAAGCAACCCCCGCACTGTCATAACCTCTGTAAATTAATCTTCTCAATCCTATGTTAATGAGTGAAACATCCTTAGGTTCTTTACATATGAAGCCGAAGATTCCTCCCATAAGTTTTATACTTTATCTAAACACTTTAAACATTATGAAGATAACCAACATTAGAATAATTACTCCTTATAAGGACTTCTTAGGGACGATAGAAATAGAGAGAGGAATAATAAGAAGGGTTATTGAGGGTAAAGAAGAAGGGGAAGACATGAAAGGTCTTATAGCAGTACCGGGGCTTATTGACATTCACACACACGGCATAGGAGGGTATGATTTCACATCATGGAATTCTGAAGAGGAGTTTCTTAACAATTTAACTAAAATGAAAGAGGAGTATATAAAACATGGAGTTACCACATTTCTACCCACCACTGTCACGCTTCCGAAAGAGGTGCTTTTAGAGGCTTGTAAGGCAGTAGGAAAAGTTCAAGATGATTCAATCCCCGGTATGCATTTAGAGGGGCCTTTTATAAGCGAGAAATATGCAGGAGCTCAAGACATCAGGTATATACGTGCTCCAGACCTTAGTGAGGTTAAACAATGTATGGAACTTAGTAGGAATAAAGTGAAAACCATTACCTTAGCTCCTGAGAAGGGTCTGGAGTTCATAGATTCTTTGGTAGCACTAGGTATACACGTGTCTATAGGACATACAGATGCTGATTACGAAATAGCTTCAAGGGCATTTCTCTTAGGTGCTGATCGTACAACCCATATTTTTAATGCTATGAGACCTCTTCACCACAGAGACCCCGGGGTAATTTTAGCCACTATTAATTTCTCACCATTTGTGGAAGTAATCCCAGATTTCATTCATGTTGATAAAGAATTGATCAAGTTTCTGATAAAGGTTGTAGGTGAGGATAGATTGGTTAGTGTTACGGATTCTATAATGGCAGCGGGATTAGGGGATGGTGAATACAGTTTAGGAAAAATGAGTATTACCGTAAAAGGAGGTAGGGCTTTAACGAAGTTCGGAAAGCTAGCAGGAAGTACTTTGACCATGGACAAAGCCTTCGTAAACCTGGCTAGTTTGGCTGGACTTCAAGCTGCAGTAAAGATGACTTCTTATAATCCAGCTAGAGCAATAGGCTTATCAGATAGGGGTGTAATAATGCCGGGTAAAAGAGCTGATTTAGTACTACTCGATGAGAAGTTGAGAATTGTAAAGGTTTTCGTTAAAGGTGAAGAGGTCGAGGTGTCTAAGTACTGAGACTTTTAAGGAGAAAGTCTCGTCAACTGGAGTCGAAAATAATACATCTACTCCTTTCGGTCTACTCTAGTATCTGGACTAGAAAGAAACTCTCACTCTTGAAAACTGCTAACTTCACGTCACTTTAATGCTTATTATTTGATAGTTACGGTAATCAAATTCCAACTTCTCCCCTTCAACTCTGATGTCTTTCGAGATAGTATTTTCGAGTATATTAACAAGCTCAGCTTCTCTGGGTTTAAACCACAGCTCTGCCTCTCCTTTTCCTCTTTTATTTAGTATGTTGTAAAGCCTCAAAACTAAACCTTTACCGTCCTCAGATTTCTTTATTGCCTCCAATATCAGGTTATCGGGACTAACCTTAATAAAGCTCTTTTCACCACCTTTACCTTTTACGATCCTCAATGGATAATTAAGTTCGTAAGCCCTCTGATATACCTTAGCTTCTTTCCAATCTCCCTTATGAGGATAGATAGAGTAAATGAAAGTGTTGGTTTCTATGTCAGTAGTATAGTCAGGGTAAATAGGAGTCTTAGCTAAGGAAATTCCCACATTACTACCTTCCACTGCAGCACCATATTTTCCGTCGTTTAAAATTGCTACACCGTAGTCGTCCTCAGATAGGTCTAACCACTTTATGAAGGGTACTTCGAACTTTGCCTTCTCCCAACTAGTGTTTTTAGTTGTGGGTCTCTTTATTACGCCATAAGGTATTTCGAAGGTAGCTTCTGTTACGTTTAAATCGAAGAAGAACCAAGATTTCAGTAACAGCTCTCTGTCAAACATTTGAACAGTAGTCTTAAAGTCTACTCTCCTGCTTTTTGCGTATAGGCAAATATCTTGTGTTATTCTTGAGTTTCTGAAAGTATAATTAAATCTTATACACGCTCTTAAAGGTCCCTTTTCCCTGACTTCATATTTCTCTGCATTAATTTCGAATTGAGTATCCTTATAAGAAGGTTCAATATCCCATGCGTCAGCCCAACCCGGTATATTTTCGTAGATCACGAGTCTATTAGAAGGTGCTTTCAGTACCTCTCTTTGATTTTCTTTATCATAGATTGAGATAACTTTACCTTTTTCATCTAAGACAACTCTCAAGTACTCGTTTTCCATCGTAAGTCCATCTACTTTTACTGGATTTACATTAACAATCTTTACCTCAGAATAACCTACAGAAGGTACCTTAACCCTCACAAGGTAACCGTCCTCCGTCTTTTGTGATCCTTCTATGTAAGTGTTTAGAAACACGTAATCTTCTCTATCCCATGATAGGGAATTGAAGACAATTAACTTATCTCCCTCACCGACGAGTCTCTTCATAGAGCTAAAGGATATTTCCTCTGCTTCCCTGATTACCTCTTCAAGCTCGGGATAAACGGTTTCGTAAACATCCTTTATTGCTGATCCAGGCAAAACGTCGTGGAACTCGTTCTTAAATAATATCTTCCAAAGTGCTTTGAACTTTTTCTCGTCATAGTTCTCTGCAATACTCGACCAGATCTCAGCCTCCCTTAACGCTACTTCAGCTTTTCTATGAAGATATTTCATCCTGGAGTGAGAAGTGTAAACTCCCCTATGGGTTTCTACATATAACTCTCCGTTCCAGCTCTCTTTAGCCTCGTAATTTGGTAAACCTTTAAACTCCACGTTAGGTAGTGATGGTAATTCATTTATCACTTTACCGTAATTAATCATATCCTCTGTGGGACCTCCTCCTCCATCTCCATAGCCGTAAGCGTAAAGTAAAGGTTGCTCCTTGTCCTTCCAGTTGTTCCATTGCTCTAAAACGCTCTCCACGGTGAAATCGGAGTTATATCCACCCTTTCCGTTCCCAAAAGCGACTGCAGTAATTTCACTTCCATCAATTCCTATCCACTTAAACACAGAGTAAGGGAACTTATTAGTATCATTCCAGAACACCTTATGGGTTGCGAAAAGTTTTATTTTAGCTAATCTCATGAGTTGTGGTAATTGAGCAGAAAAGCCGAAGGTATCAGGTAGCCAGAGAACGTCAGCTTTCCTCCCGAAGTTCTCTATATAGAACTGCTGTGAGTAAAGTAGTTGTCTTGCAATAGACTCACCTGAGGGAAGGTTTGCGTCGAACTCAACCCATCCAGCTCCTAAAATCCACTTTCCTTCCTTAACTTTTTCCTTTATCTTGTCAAAGAGAGATGGATAATCCTCTTTTATCCACTCGTAATACAATGCCATGCTTTGTATGAAGCTGAAATCATATTTTTCCATTAGACTAAGAACTGTTGAAAACGTCCTTGCCACTTTCCTTCTTGTCTCGTCAAAGTTCCACAGCCACGCAGTATCAATGTGTGCATGTGCTATTGAACTAATAGTTCCAGTTTTTCCGAAATATTTTCTTAGTTCACTCATCTTATCCCTTAAGAACTTAAGTGCGTCATCGTAGTTACCAGTATACTCTTGGTACTTCATCTCCTGAGTGAAGTCCAATAGGTGTTTAGGGAAATCCCTCCAATACCGCGATGCTAAAACTAGTTGTTGCCTGGACACGGAGACAAAAGGAGCTAAGGACAAGGCATCGGTCAATATCTGGAGCAATTTCTCTCTTAAATAGCCTTGACTTAGTTTCGCCAGTTGAAAGATTGTGTTTGCGTATATCCAAAACTCGTATGCTGATTTATTTCTCCTGAACGTAACTGGAGTTCCGGGATTGATCTCTACCCTCTCACCGAACGCCTTAAAAGGAGAGAAGTGGACTTCTATTCTGAGTTTACCTAAAGGTAAGGGGAATGTATTGTGATAGTCGTCAAGAGCGTAATAGGGCTCGGAGTTTAACTTTACGAGTGCTGAGCCTTGATAGTCAATAACCATGAGGTATCTGTCTTCATATTTATTTTCGAGTTCCAGTGAGTAAGTAGAATGGTCTATAATATTCCATTGAGCATAATTAATGTCATAAAAAGAGTTAGCTAATATGTAAGAAATCCTAGTCAGAATTTCGCTCTCTTTTCTCATTAGGAAATGTAGTGTCGTTTATGCTAATAAGAGTTGCCTCAAGAAATAAGGCCACGTTCTATTGTAGTCTATTTAACTCACTCCTAAACACGGGGTCGTTAACGTAAAGTTTCGTATAAACTCTATCTACCACACCATTAAAAATGACTTCTCCGTTATTTAATCTTATATCATGCCAGGTTACTTCATATGTATTTGCTTTCCTTATTATTGAAAATAATCGCGAATATAATTCTTCATAAAACCTTTTCATAGTGTTCTCTAATATTTCCTTTTCTCTATTCCTTAAATACACGGACTGATTATAAAATATAGACTCTAATACTTCACTCATCCTTAAGTTTCTTCTTTCTCTTTTCTTCACTTCAGAAAATCCCTCTTCGAGATAGTATATTAAGGCTTCATAGGGAATTGGTTTCACTTCACCTGAACTGAAGCCTTGTCTTCTTTCTTTTATTAACAATATTCTATCCTCTTTATTACTAAGCTTGTCCATAAAGTAAGCATCTATCATGATATTATTTACAACGTAAAAAGGGATAAGCATTTTATATCTTCCTCAATCTTGGGTTCGAGATCTCGTCAATACCGTAGCTTAACATTATCAGGCCGAACATAAACATTACTACGAAGAATGATGGCCAGAATAAGTACCAAAATGCTCGGTTACCGTAAATTCCACCGTCTTGTAGTGCCTCGTTAATCATCACTCCCCAGTTGTATTGGCTTACTGGTAATATTCCTAAGAAATACAGTCCAACAGAGGCGTATAGTGCTCCCTCCACGTTAAATATGAAATGTATAGCGATATAAGAGGCAATAGTCGGCATTATCTCTCTAAAGATTATGTGGAAACTTCCTAAACCTAATATCCTCGAGACTTCTACATATGGTAGATTTTTCATAAGGAGAATTTGAGACCTTACAGATCTCGCCAAACCAGTCCAACCGCTTATGCTCAATATACCAGCCAGGATGAAGGGATTTGTAGTCTTCAACGAAGTGGCAAGGATGAGTATAAGGATTAAGCTCGGCATCGTCATGACTATATCGTTAATTGACATTAGGATATTGTCCACTATACCTCCTAAGTAGCCTGATATCATACCTACGATTATTCCAATGAGGGTTGTGAAAAGACCAGTTAAGAAACTTATTTCTAATATAAACGGAGCACCCCATACTATATCCCCTAAGATACTGTCACCTAATGGCCCCGTCCCAAGTAAATGTTCTAAGTTTAGACTAGGTGGTCTAAAGACCATGTTAGGATTAACGTTGACAACTACGGGCTTGGGTACTATAATCGGTCCGACAGTGCCCAGAAGAATGAAAAACACGGTTATTATGAGTCCAACCTTGCCCTTGTTATTCCTCCATATGAGTTTAAGGTAATTGAGAAACTTCATGTAAATAAAGATCAGCTTTGAAATTTAAAAACTTAAACAAATTTGCAGGTAAAAACGAAGGACAAAGTGATAATATATCTAATTTCCAATGAAAAATTTAATTTTCAGATGTTGGGATAGATATACACTATGACAAACGAGTATAGGGGTCTAATGGCTTTTGGTTATATATTCCTCTTCTTGTCCTTATTCTCCTTAATATTTGACTATAAAATTCTATATCTAGATGTAATTATCTTCTTCACCTTAGGCATTTCAGTATTTGCTATAGTGTATTCAATTTACAAGATAAGGAAAGAAGCTAAAGGCTCTTTATGATTTATTTATTTTTACCTTCTTTCTTTCTTCTTTTATTATTCCCTCTCGTTAAAGCGAAATAGTATCCTAATAGTATTAATCCTAGAGATATAAACAACCCTGATATTGTATAGCCAACTTGTGAGAAATCTGTATTGTATACTATAATCTGAGCCGAGACGTTTGACGGATAATTCCCACCCTCTATTAATATCTGCTTAAAAGGTAAGACTTCAAAACTTTTACTAAAGTTACCTTGAAAAGTCCCTAAGTAAACTCCGCCTTCTGGTGGATTTTCCTCGTAAATTAAGATTGGAGAACTTGAGAATCCCTTAATTTCAGCTAGATCCCCTGAGTTTCCGTCAAAGGATATCGAATATCCACTCCTTTCTCCAAGAAAAATATGAAAGGATTTAGTATATATTACTAGATTTGAGTAGTAAAAAGTTAAAGGGATCATCAGTGTACCTACGATCAAAAATGCAAGTGAGATCATTAACAACTTATTCATACTCACTCACCGTATAAGTAACATGCTACCTTTCTATCTCGGTCTACGGAAAAGTTAGGAAATGTCTTAGTGCATTTATCCATTACGTAAGGGCACTTGTTACTGAAAGGACAACCGTTAGGTGAGAAAACGTTGGTAGTACTTAATTCCTCTCTTATTTCAATCTTACTCTTACCGTCACTGTTGATGTCTATATACGAGTTTACTAGATACTTAGTGTAGGGGTGTAATGGGGCACTTATTATATCGTTAATTCTTCCCTCCTCCACAATTCTACCTCCGTAAATAACTACTCCCCTCACTCCTTCAATCTTGTAGTTAAGGTACTTTGCTATTGCTAGATCGTGAGTTATTAGGATCAGTGTAATATCAAACTTTTTCTTAAGATTTGCCAAAAGGTCAATAACTCCAACCCTATAAGATGCATCAAGCATTGTTACAGGCTCGTCAGCTATTACCACTTTAGGATTTATTGAGATTGCTCTGGCTATGTTGACCCTCTGCAGTTGACCTCCAGATAATTGGCTGGGATATCTCTCTGCTAACGATGGGTCTAAACCTACTGCCCTAAGGAGTTCTTCTATTTTCTCCCTAAGTTTATCTCCTTTAAGTTTTAAGTGCTTTTTTATAGGATACGATAATGACTCACCTATAGTTTTGGAAGGGTTTAAAGCGCTTATAGGGTCTTGATATATATACTGAACTTCCCTCCTTATGAGCTTCCTAGTACTTCTGTCCCTCCAGACGTTCTTACCCTTGTATAGGTACTCACCTTGTGTTGGTTTTTCTAACGCTACTAAAACCCTAGCCAGAGTTGTCTTACCTGCTCCACTTTCCCCTATTATGGCAACAGTTTCACCTCTTTCCACAGTTAAGTTTACGTTATTTAAGGCGTAAATAATTCTCTTGTTGAATCTTCCTTGAGTAAACTTAACAGTGAGGTTACTTAGCTTTATTAGCATATAAGAAGCACCTCACTCCTCTATCGTTAACTTGGTAAATCTCTGGATGTTCTACCTTACAAATTTCCATTACCTTATCACACCTAGTGTTAAAGGGACAGCCCTTCTCTGAAGGTAGCCCTTCCTTAATAGGCTTAACCCTCTCCATGCTTCCTCTAATTAACGGCACTGAATTTATCAGAGCGTTAGAATAAGGATGTAAAGGATTCTTTAATATTTCTTCAACTTTTCCCTCTTCTACTATCTCTCCAGCGTACATTACTAACATTCTTGTGGAAATATACGCAGCTACTGGAATCTCGTGAGTAATGAATATTATTGAAGTACCTAACTTTTTATTAATATCCTTTATAATGTCGAGAATATACTTTTGTGTTGCTACATCAAGGGAACTCACTGCTTCGTCCATTATTATGAGTTCAGGATTGAGTAACAAGCTCAAGGCTATTAACACTCTTTGTTTCATCCCTCCGCTAAGCTGAAAGGGGTAAGCTTTAGCTACTCTATCAACGTCTAATTTCACCAATTTAAGAAGTTCTATAGCTCTTTCAGTCACTTCCTCTTTGCTTACACCGTGAGAATAAGCAGTGTCGTAAAAGTGGTCTATTACTCTCATAGTGTTATTCAGAGAGTTTTGTGAAGCTTGAGGTACATATGATATCAACTTCCACAAGACTTCCTTCTTAAAATCGGATTCTTTCATAGACAAAAGGTCTTTTCCCTTGAACATTATTTTAGACGAGGGATCTATAAACCCAGGTGGTTTGATAGCCCTAAGTATGGCCTTTGCCATTGTAGACTTTCCTGAGCCACTCTCTCCTATGACTCCTAGTATTTCGCCTTTTTCCATCGTAAAATTAACGTTTTTCACAGCCTTTATTTCAGTATTATAAACCCGGTAAGATACTGAGAGGTTTTTAACCTCTAAGAAGTCTGAAGATGCCATAACGTTGTCACTCGTTCCTTACCCTTGGGTCTATTAAGGAATATGTTAGGTCAGCCAGTAATACTCCAACCACTACTGCTGTTATAATGATAATAAATATTCCCATTTCCAGCGTGTAATCGTTATTAGTTATTGCATAATATAGCTGATTACCGATCCCCGGATAGCTAAAGATCTCTTCTACGAATACAGAACCTCCGATGGAAAATCCAATAGAAATTATTAAACTGGTGTAGAGAGGAAGAATTGCATTTCTACCCACGTATTTAGTCTCTATTAATTTATCTTTTACTCCTCTTATTTCTGCAAAGCTTACGTAGTCTTCTCCCAAAGTGTATATAGTGTTAGCCCTCATTTGAAGAGCCCAACCAGCTAGGTTAGCAAGGGTTAAAGTAAAAATTGGTAAAACGGCATGGTAAAGAACACTCTCTATAAATGCTAAGCTTAAGCCTGGAGTTATTGTAGGGGAATACGCTCCTCCAGCAGGGAATATATGAAGCTCGAAACCTAGAATGAACAAAAGTATAGCCCCGCTTATGTAAAGAGGAATGGACCTTAGCAACGTGAAGAAAGTAGTTAGAGAAGAGTCGAGTTTAGTACCCCTTTTATATCCCATTTTTTGCCCGATCCTAATGCCTATAAAGAAGCTTATTATTAAGGACGTGGATACAATGAATATAGTCCAAGGTAAAGCTTGGGCTATTATAGCTGAGACGGGTTCTTCAGATATAACGTCTAATCCGAGATTTCCGTGTAAAACTTGAATTATGTAATTTAGGGATTCTATTATAGGATTTCCATGAGGAACAAGATCTTTGTAGAACTGAAGTTCTGAAGCATAAATCTGTGCAAATTTAGGATTACTCGCCTCGGTTACCCTCAGGTTACTCAATATTGCATTTGCCGGGCTATTAGGGGAATACTCTATCAAAGCCCAACTGATGATGATTGTAATAATAATTGTGAGAAATGCCATAAGAAATCTTCTAATAAGCCATAACTTGTTCATAATTATTCTTTCTCCCACATACTTTTAAACTTTCTACGAATAATGTAAACCTGAAGCCTAACGTAGGGTTAAACTAAACTGGTTCTCTTAACTGAAATAATGTACTCATCGCATTTCATTACAACAATTTACGATGTCTTATTATAATTTCATTATTTAAAGCTAAAATTTTTTGTATATTAGTTAATTAATAATTCTATTGATATTTTATATTAATGCAAGGATTAAGTACTATAAACAGATTGAATGTGATTACCGCTTTGAAACACTTAAATGAGAAAAAAGTGTTTTTGTAGACTAAGAGAAGTGATTTATCTTTCATATTCCCCACCATTTCATTTCATTTCTACTGGTATGAGCTTAACCGGCGTGAACTCTCCTAGATAATCTAGTAAATCCATATCCTCTGGTAGGACTTCTCCTATTACATTAAATCTCTTGTCTGCCTCCACTTCTTTCTTAAATATCCATACCTCAATTACATTTGGCCTATTATTCATTACAGTAACAGCTCCCCTAAATCTCCTTGTTATATTTCTTGGCTTGATCTCGTTCTTAACTATAGCATTTAACGCTATGGAGTATTCCTTAATTCTCACATCCTCGAACTTAATGGAGAACACCTTTTTCTCCTCCTCAGTAATGCCGGGGTAAACAAGAACTCTGATCTTAGTGTATTCTCTTGCTTCCACTACCTCACGTAAGTCTTCTTCAGTAGGAAAAGGATCGCCTATGATAACTCTGTCAATTACTTTTGTGTTGAATATGATTGAAGCGGATTTCCCAGTACTCTTCCCCCTAAGCATCTCCACAGTAGTCCTCCCCTCGATTTCTCTAGGTGTTGGTATGAATACAGCAACCGGTATCCCTCTCTGCTTAAACTCTCTTGATTTTCTTATTGTGTCTTCTAACGACAATGCTGTATATTTTATCGGGTAAAAATCGTGACTGGCTTTCAACTGTTCAATATTTTTCACATTTTTCACTAGATAGTCAAGTTTTTCTAACGGGAATATGCTTGCGTTTAGCTCTATGGTTAAGCCTAGATCGTTATTTGCCATTTTAATTAATTCATCTATTGTGAAACCGTAATCAGCTCTGAGACCGCCAATTTTCAACTCCTTAAATATCTTAAGGTTAGATGGGGATGCTCCAAAATCCCTTAATATATCAGGATTAATGTCAACGAAAAAGTACATGTTGTACTTTTCGGCAATTTTAGCAATCTCCTTTATTCCTTCAACATAGTGTGGGTCTATTCCAGACCAAATTTCATTAAATCCCATTTTTCCAGCCATTTCCGCAATTGCCTTTAATTCTTCTATTTTCTCCTTTCTCCATGCTTGTGAGAGTATACCTATAGATCTCATCATTATACACATTATTTACGGCATTAAAATGATAATGTAGTAAGAGATGCTCAGTTAGTTCATAAAAAAGATGAGGATTATGTAATTCCGACTGATCACCTTAATGAGCTCTCTCAGTATTAAGTAGAAAGTTAATGTAGAAATGAGAAATTTTTACGTTAAACATTGAAATGTAAGCAGATCGTGGAGTCTTGTTAGTTAATATTTTATGAACTAAAAGATTTGTTAAATGATAGACTATTCCGAAAAAAGATTAAAGGTTTAAATATAATGATGTTTACATGTTTATCAGAGATAGTATGAACTCACACAAACTATCAAAGTATTTAACATTGGGAATTGTTTTAATACTCTTAGTCCCCTTAACATCTTCTATAACAACATTAGCACAAACGAACACCTCAAATACGTTATATATAGCCTGGGTTACGCCACATCCATTCCAAAGCCTTTCAACTTATAATCCAAACTTATTCGCCGGAGGTTTAGGCGGCTCATTCTACGGGTTAGTCTACGCATATACAGCCCTTCTTAATGTTTCAAATAACGGTATAATACCTTGTCTTATAGAGAATTGGAGCTTCTCTCCACCTAACTGGGAGCAGGTATGGAAAAATGAGACTGTTAATGTTACAATGACTCTGAGACATTCTGGATGGGCTAATGGTGCACCAGTAACGGCTTACGATATCCTTGCCACGAGTTTGATCCTTGACATATTAGGGGCTCCTCCATATCCAAATTACACGGTTATAAACAACTACACTATTGTGATATCTTACCCACCGGGAACTCTCTCTCCCTATTTGCTTCCATTTACGTATCTAGATACTATAGGTCTTGGAGAAGTAGCTCTAATTACTAGCTACTTCCAGTATAAACCCCTGATACAACAAATAGAGGGTAATTGGAGTCAACTACAGCAGGGCAATACTACACTTATAAAGAAATTCAGGCAAGAGCTTCATAGCTACGTACCGCCAGGTCCTATATCAGCTAACTATAACGGCCCGTTCTACGTTGCTGAAATCACCCCTAATGAGATAATACTTGACAAGAACCCCTACTACTTCGCTGCGAATAACATAAAGTTCAACCAAGTCGTAATCTATCAGTTCTCTTCAGTGTCCTCAGCAGAGGCTGCAGTTTTGAATGGTCAAGTATCCATAGAGTATAGTGCTTTCATGTCCTTGCCCTCAACTTTGATATCTAGCTTGCCGTCTTATTATGAAGTAATTAACATTCCTAATCCAGGTGGATATGCCTTGTATTTCAATTTCAAGAATCCATGGTTATCTATGGTTCAAGTAAGGCAAGCTATTGCATATGTTCTTAACAGAACTTCAATAGTACTTGCTGGAGGTCCTAAATATTCACCAGTACCGATACCTAACGGAATACCGAACTTCACGTACTATAAGCAGTTTATAACTCCTGCAGTAGAGAATCTTAATCCATATAATACTAACCTGCAGAAAGCAGCACAGTTACTGGAGAGCGTCGGGTTCACTATGAAGAACGGGCAATGGTATACTCCTAACGGAACGCCATTCACGTTAACTATATTAGTACCTTTCTCACCTGGACCGGGATTGATCAATATGTTAAATGTAATAGAGAATGAACTAACTTCGTTCGGAATACCAACGTCTTATTATGTACAGACTGTTAGCAGTGTGTTATTGAAAGATTATGAGACGGGTCAAGGGTACGATCTAGTCATGCAAGCATGGGGAGGCTACTATCCAGGAACAGTAGACTGGTTCTTAGAGACTCAGTATCTAAACGGAATACCTTATAACGTAACTCAGTGGGACGGAATAGTAAAATTACCTAACGGAACTCAAGTTAATGTCACTAGTTTGTACAAGGCCACAATAGCTCCGAACTCTTCCTCAGAACTTATATCTGCTAACGATGAGATGGCTTATGCTTTGAACTACTACTTACCTGCATTACCTCTGGTATATGAGAGCCAGCAGGTTATCGTAAATACCCATGACTTAATTGCACCACCTCCTAATTCATGGTTCTGGGAAGAATACTTCTACGGAATAGGAGGCACTGCTATAAACCAGTTAGGAATAACTGCAGGATACTTCCAGCCTGTGACTACTTCAGTAACTACCACATCTACGTCATCAACAACTTCTGTACCAACAACAGTTTCTGTATCAACAACTACAACTACTATAACAATAACTACCTCATCATCTAACACCCTTGCAATAGCAGCAGTAGCCGTTGTCATAATAATTATTGTAATAATAGCCGCAGTATTAGCGCTAAGAAGAAGGAGATAAATGAAGTCCTGAAGTTATAAAAAGGTATTAATTTATCTCTTTTTTATTCCTATTTACCGCTTACTTTGATTTTTACGAGTTAACATTCTTCTCGCGTAATAAATGAGACGAAAAGCTTAATTTTATATCACTAAAAGAAAAAATACGAATGAAGAAAAATTTCCTATTTTCATCATGGTTATTTAGTTTGGCTAATAGTTTCTCTGCCCCTCTTTTGGGTCTTTACATTTACATTTATTCCAACATCCTATACACTATTAATTTTCTCCTTATTAGTTCCATCTTTATCTTAGTAGGTTATATAATAGTTGGACATTTATCATCTATATGGAAACAATCAATTATCTATTATAGAATAGGGATCTTTCTATTCATACTCTTTTATCTTGTGATTTTTGTTCTTAATAAAGATACTCCTAAATACATTGATATAGTAGGTTCACTCTATGGATTAGCACAAGGGTTCTACTGGTCTGGTTGGGATATAATCTTTTATCGCACTCCTAAGAAACTAAACTTTTTCAATAAATCAACTTATCTAGGCTTTATAACTAGCTTATTATCACCCGGAGTTTACGGATCTATACTATCAATTTTTCACAATTCGGGATATGGCATTCTTTTCGTCTTAACAGCTGTCTTGTTACTATTTGCTCAGCTCTTTGTCGAGGACGTTAAGATAGACTCGGTAAAGCTTAACATAAGGAATTCGCTCTTAGTGATTAACGATAATAAGACATATAGAAGTACTATGATATCATTAGCTTTAGTTAGTGGAGTAAACTATATACTGGGAAGTCTTAACGTTATCTTGCTTTATACTATCTCGAAGTCCTATTTCAACTTCACAGTTTTAAACTATATATTAACATCATTGTCCGTATTTTCTGTATACTTGTTAAGGGATAGACTGATAGATAGGATCAGACCGTATAAGCTTGTTCTCATTTCTTCACTTACGCTAGTCCTATCTGGTATTTTCGTCTTATTGGGTTTACCTCTCGTTTACCTTGTTATATATAACGTCACTAGCCCATTAATTTATCCGATAATTGACGTCATTAATTGGAATAATATGGACAGAAGGTTCTTAATGGATTATTTAGTGAATAGACAAGTGTTGTTGAATACTGGAAGGATACTGTCCTCTGTGTCTGAAGTTTTCATAGCTATTTTTTCGCCGAGTCAGGAAGTAGTCTCAATTCTCCCTCTTGTCTTCATAGCATCGGTAATATTTGCAAGGAGTGAGTCACAAAAACAAACTGTGTTAGAAGGATGAGTGATTTTTATTTAACGTTCATCCTCAAAAATTTAGAACATAAATAAATAAAGTCAATTTATTTTGAATCTGCAAATCATGTCTAGTCTTTTATACTAATTCCCTTTTTCTTTAATGCTAACTTAACAAGGTAAATAGCCAAACTACCTATGTAATACGGTAGACCGAAATGTTCTCCAGTAAAGCTGTTTATCTTGGATGGCTGATTCCAAGGATATCTATTTGATATTGTATTCCACTCCTTTCTCGCTATCTCTAGACCTTCTTTAACCATCCCCCTTAATATCATATGGGATGCTACAGCAAAAGATATTCTAGGCCAACATGACAACATCTGATCTGTAGATGTGTCAATACTACCGTCTGGGTTAACGCTATTTACGAGACAATAGGGTGAAGCTCTTCCATTTAGTTCGTATATGCTCCTTAATGCTGTGGTTACTTTGTCATCTCCGACTATACTTCCTGACTCCAGTAAGTCACACCAGAATTCTCCAAGTATTTGAGAATTCATGCAAGTATCTTTCTGCTTTTCACCGTGTTTCCATGAGATGAAGTATTTCCCGTTCCATAAGGAGAGCATTGTCTGTTTAGCTTTTTCTAAGACTTTGACGTAGTTAGAAGTGTCATACCCCAATATTTCCCCAGCCTTTATAAATGCCTTTAACGCACAAGTAAAGAGTGAGCCTACGTAAGAGGACGCTCCGTACATATATGTACCGTCGTAAGAGTTATCAAATCCCCCTCTAGAGTCAGGAATACCGTCACCATCCTCATCCCTATTAACTAACCAATCGATAACACTCTTCATTTTATCAAAATTTCTCCTAAGGAAATCAATATCATCAGTGTATTTATAATCCCTAAATATCATAAGTACCCACGTAGGACCAAGATCATTCCAAGCATAAGGATAAGATGCCCCGTATATGGGATCTTCAATACTCTCCTCTCCCAAATCGTGAGGAACTTCTCCGTACCTAATAAACTGACCAAAGTACTCATCCATTCTCTTAACTAGATCAGGAAAGAGCTCGAGGAGAAGGAATGAAACTGCGTCCCATGTCATACCTCCTATTGTATTCATTAAAAGGGAATATTTTGGATCTTCATATATTGCAAACCTACCGTCTTTAGTTAGCCAACTGTAAGTCAAGACGTACATGCTGTTTCTTACCGCTTCGTTTATCCAGTCCCTACTTTTGTCTAACTCTACGTCTAAACCCTTATCGTGAACGTAATTAGCAACGTCTACAGCACTGTGAAACCAATTTTCATAGTAATGCCCGTAAGGATAGTGATGAGGCCTACCGTTAAAGAACCATGCTAAATAGAACCTTACAACACCGTCAACTTCCCTCCAGACTATTCCAGATATTTCCTCCCTAGCGTAAGGCTGTATTTCGTACTTGTCAATTTCGTCTCTTTTTTCTAGTTTTTTAATGTCGAACACTCTTAAGTCTTCTGTCATTCCCTCAGTAGCTGCAGGTATCCAATGTCTATGCCCTACATAAACGTTACAGCCCTCACAGCCAAGAAATAACTCTCCATAAGCTGGATCAGACTGTAGAGCCCTAAGGTTTTTCATTAATACTCCGTTAATTTTTCTCCTTACCTTGTAATTTACCCTCCCCCATCGCCTACTACCTGTTATGTTAGGAAAAGATATGGCTATCGTACCCTTTCCATGCACTTCAAAAACTATTACTGGAAGTGACGAATCTTTCAAACTGCCTGGGATGAAAGGAGAAAAAACCCTAATGGTAAAGTTAGGGTTCTTAATCTTGTAAGTAACCTCGGGGAAAAATGCATCAGCGTGAATATATTCAGGAGTCTTGACGGTAAACTTTATCTCTGAAGAACGTGCGGGATTACCTTGTAAGAACGTATTAGTATTGAGGTCCACTATGTGAAATCCTTTTACACTAACTAACGGATTACTCCAGTTGTTCATAATGGTTATATTCCCGATTGTTAAGTCTTTATAGAAGTCGATTTTTCCAGTTCCTAAAGAACCTATAGGAATACCACAGTTTGAGGGGAACTCCATTACAGATCTGATTATGAACGAGCGTTATATATTCTTGCTAGGAATTGTATTTTCTGACTTCTCCCTGACAGCGAGGTTTCCCTCATTAGTTCAGGATTACATTTGAGGGGCAGTCGAGAGAGTCAGAGACCCATTATATTAATAACAGCAATTACGTCACGATCATTCTCATTACTACACGATAGGCAATGAAAATACCTAATGCCAACTTCCTCTCTCTTAATAAATAAAGATTATTTAAACTAAAAAGAGACTATCTATCTATATGAAATACCTTCACTCCTACGTCTTAGGTTCCGGAATACCTTTAGGTGGTTTGGGCACTGGTTCGTTAGAGATAAGGGCTGATGGAAGGCTTTACGAATGGACAATATTTAATAACGGTGGTTATGCAGAGAGACAAGACATTAGATACACTTACTATTTAACAGAGATGGATAGCTTCATAGTAGCGAAACAAAATAAGAAGGTTAGGCTTCTTCAGGGATATAACTATTACCACGGTGGGAATCCCTATACTCTTCCTTGGTTGAGACCCGTAAAGCAGGTAGAGTTTACTGGAGAACCTCCTATTGCATACGTTAAATTCATAGACGATTTTATTGTAAGCATGAAAGCCTTCTCACCCTTCATTCCAGGTGATGTAAAAAACTCATCCTTACCAGTAGCTATATTCAAACTATCATCATCCAATCCTACTGAGTTTATCTTTGGTATTAAGAATCCCTATGAAAGAGGTTCTATAAAAGTCACAGATAATACAGTAATCTTTACTGGAGATGTGGAGCCGAAAGACCCGAGATATAAGGGTAATCTCTGTTTAAGTGTTATCGCAGAGAACGCAACTGCTATCACTCTGGGTAAACAGCCTGACTACGAATTCTGGATGAGGTATAAGGAAGAGGGCGAGTTAAGGGTAACTGAAGGGAATCTTTACGGTATGCTAAAGGGTAGTGGAAAAGAGGTAACCTACATACTCTCTTGGTATTTCCCTAATCACGTGTTATCCGATGGTAAGGTATTAGGACATTATTATGAGAACTTTTTCACAAGTTGTAAAGAAGTGTCAGATCACGTAAAATCAAATCTCAATTATCTCGAGGGTAAGACTACAAAGTTTCATGACCTACTTTACAAACCTAGGGGAGTAGAGGAGTGGATAGCAGATCTCTTAGGATCTCAACTCACAACGCTCATTAAGACAAGTTGGTTCGGTAAGGATGGGTTCTTTGGCATATGGGAAGGGTATTTTAACACAGCTGATGAGAGAAAATACGGCGATTTCCCTTACACTGACGGTCCCTTACACACAGCATTGAATACTATAGATGTGCTGACTTATGCTATATATTCTCTCATAGTCCTTTTCCCTGAACTTGCAAAGAGAATTCTCGAACAGACAAAGAGCATAGAGGATAACACTCCACTTTATGCCGTTTATGCATTAGCATTCAAAGAGAATAGAGAGAAGTACTTAGAAAGGCTTGAAAAAGACCCCTCAATTTCTACCGACTTAAATAAATTGTTGAAGGTAGTTAAGGAAATAGTTAAAGAGACTGGAAAGGATCCTAAAGGGAGAATAGCTCACTTCTTCACTGACGGTCTAAATGTAGACGAATATCACAGAGTAGACCTAAACCCCGAGTTTGTATTGATGTGGTATCTAACGGCTAAGATGACTGGTGATAAGGATTTCTTAAAGAGGTTATATGATAAGGCTTTATCTGCCATTGAGACAACATTTAAAACTCAGACTTATGACGGGTTAATTTATCACTCATTGCCTGCTGGATTCGAGTGGATGAGGACAGTAAATAATATGCTAGGTGTACTTCCCAAGGCGGAAGGAAATACTATTTACAGCTTATTTGCACGAGATTTGATTCCACTTTCAGTTCAAACCTACGACGATTGGACAATGTTAGGGATAACCTCTTTCACTTCCATACTGTGGATAGCAGCATTACAAGCGTTTAACGAAGCCTCATCTGTGTTAGGAAAAGACAAACGTTATGACT
Organism: Stygiolobus azoricus; assembly: GCF_009729035.1. Taxonomy (NCBI): domain Archaea; kingdom Thermoproteati; phylum Thermoproteota; class Thermoprotei; order Sulfolobales; family Sulfolobaceae; genus Stygiolobus; species Stygiolobus azoricus. Next base: position 1,071,367 of record NZ_CP045483.1, on the reverse strand, counting down.
ATCAAAGTTTAGTTCAGAAACTGAAAGACTACTTGTGGAATGGGGAATACTTCGACCTCTGGTTTGACCCCCTATCAGGATTCAGAGATAAGGCAAGTTGTGCCTCTCAACTATTAGGGCATTGGTATTCGACTTTGTTGGGGTTGAAATTCTTAGACGAAGAGATAATAAGGAAGACTTTAGCCTTTATCATGAAATATAACTTTAAGGAAGAGGAGGGAGTTATAAATGGAGCATATCCTGACGGATTTAGGCCATTAGGTAGAGCTTACAAAAACGCCCTTAACTTACCCTCAAGTCCTCATTTTGACACTCCTTGGTCCGGTGTTGAATTCTACCTTGCATCTCATTTAGCATATGAGGGGATGATAGAAGAGGCTAAAAAGGTTTTAAAGGAGATTTACGAACGTTATGCTCTAGCCGGGAACTTCTGGGATCATTTAGAATGGGGTTCACACTATATGAGACCTTTATCAGCGATCTCTGTTATCCCTGCTTTTGAGGGGTTAAAGTATGATGGGTTTACAAATACTCTCACGATAACTCCTAACCTAGAGGAGATAGACTGGATCTTCATCTTGCCTTCAGCTTGGGGAGAATTAAAGGAGAATAATAAAGAAGTTAAGATCAACGTAGTGCACGGAGAACTAAAGGTGTCTAAGCTATATCTTAAGCGTAAACCGATAAGGATAACTGTTAACGGTGAAAGCAGAAACTTCAGGGTAATAGCAGATATGATTGAGCTCGATAAAGAGATTATTGCAAGGGAGGGGGACGAAATCTTGATGCAATTAGGCTAGAGTGAGGGTAGGGATTTAATATTATACCTAACTACACAAGGAGTGCAAATTTTTAAAATTAGATTGGCTTTAAGTTTAAACGAATTCCACAATCTAAGGTTTAAAAATAAGGTTTTAATCAATGACGAGTGGCAGGAAAAGGATAAGGACATAGTATTAGCAATTTACACCGCTGGTCCTATTATTGGAGGACATGTAAATCCTAATATAACGTTAGCATTTGCTGTAAATGGATTGATGTTATTCCTTCATCATATCTCAGATTTTAGGAACAATTACTGGAGGTGGGGAGGTGTAATAACTAGCTAGAAAGAATAAATCCTCCAACTTTTTTGTATGCTAATATAGCTGCAGTGTACTTTACTCATGAGCAGACTATAATACGTTAGGACATGGCATGATACTTATCCCTATTTAACTTTATAACACATAAATATTCTTTGTATGATTGCTTTAGTAGGCAAGATTTTTGATGGTGAAAAGATAATTGATAAGGGTACAGTTCTTATTGAAGGGTCTTCTATCATTAAGGTGACAGAAGACATAGAAATACCTCAGGGAGCTCAAGTAATAAAAGGAGATTTTATAATGCCAGGGATGATTGATGCGCATATGCATTTTTTCGGAGTCGAAGATGACAATGTTTTAGCCTGGAATTTAGTTAACGAAATTGACGTGGCAATAAGAAGTACACGAGATATGGAAAAGTTACTACGTTCTGGCTTTACAGCCGTTAGAGATTTAGGCAGTAAAGTAGCAGTTAGGCTTTCTTATCTTCAAGCTAAGGGTGAAATTATAGGTCCTACCGTAATAGCTTCGGGATATTCATTAGCAATAACTGGTGGAAACGACGATCCAAAAGACTTACCATTGGATATTGCACAAAAACTCTCCTATTCTTTCTACTGCGATTCTCCATATGAGTGTAGGAAAGCTGTTAGAAAAGTCATCAGGCAAGGTGCAGGAGTAGTTAAAGTTTATGCCTCTGGTGCTTTCTCTCAAGGTGGAAGGATTCTGCCTGGATTCTCACTTGATGAGCTAAAAGCTATAGTGGATGAAGCCCATAGGGCTGGACTAAAGGTAGCCTCTCATGCTTACGGAAAAGAAGCCATAATGAATTCAATTCTAGCTGGAGTTGATACTATAGAGCATGGATTGGGAATTGATGAGGAAGTTGCTGAAATGATGAAGGAAAAGGAAATATGTTACGTTCCCACATTATCTACATACGAAATTCCTTTTGGTTTGCCTAATCCTTACAGAGAGAATTTAATTAAAAGACACTTCAATGAGGACATGAGAATAGCAGTAAATCATGGTTTATTAATAGCAGCTGGAACTGATTACGTGGGTTCGAAAAAGAGACCTCATGGGGGAAATTATAGGGAAGCTGTGTTATTGGCAAAATATATGAGTAATCTGGAAGCTCTTAAGACTATTACCTCAAACGCCGCTAAGTGCTTAGGGCTTAACTCTGGTTATTTGAGAGAAGGATACAGAGGTGATGTTATTGTATTAAAGGGTGATCCTTTAAACAATATTGAGGATTTATCCCCTTCTAACGTTCTTTACGTGATAAAAGATGGTAAGATATTTAGAGGTTATGGTTTATATCAAGATTGAACTTGGAAAAAACCCCTAGTTGTGTTTTCGTCAAACTGCTATGAAGTGAAGATTAATAATAAACGTGGGTGTGTGTATATTATGCTTAAAAAGCGGATTTCATTAAGAAAGAAGAACTTTGATTATGACGACAGTAGTTTTCGTGCTAATTGCTAACTTTTTGCGGTATCTTAGGCCAAGTTATTACACTCAGGAATACTAAGATAAGTGAGAAATATACGAAGCCGTCAATAGCCTTATCTAGCATAGAAATACCGTAAATAGACCCTATCACTCCTAGAATTATATTTGCCAAACCCCCCATTAGGCTTCCTACGTTATAAGCAAATCCTGAAAGAAATCCTCTAACTTCTATCGGAACTGAGTCTGCTAAAAGAAGAGGCATCAAGGGCCAGAATCCAGTAGAAAATGCAAAGACTGTAGTAGCTATAAATGATACTAACGGATTAATTATAAACAGTGGAACGGAGAATGGTGCGGATACTAATAACCCTATTACGCCTAAAATGATCAATTTTCTCTTGTTTATTACATCTGCAAGCCTTCCGAAGGTTATGAAAGAAATCGCGAGAAATATGTTGGCCACAATCATTAGTATTGCAAGCATTTGGTTGTTCATGTGAATATAGTGTGATGCAATAGTAGTGTAGTTACCGAAGACAGAGAAATAAGCTATAAACATTCCGCTCATGGCTATCGTAGACTTTACCAACACGTTAAGGTAGTCCTTATATCTAACCTTTTCATTCTTTTCCGCCATTTTATAACTTTCACTTACCTTCAGGTAAATATAGGGTAGGAGAAGAAGTGGAAGAGAACCGGTTACTAAGAACAGTCTCCATGAGGATTCTAAATTCGATAAGAAGAAATAATATGTTACGCCAGTTAAGGCATAACCAATTCCGTAACCTGATTGATAAATTCCGCTTATTAGCCCTCTCACACTTACGGGGGCTTTTTCGTAAGCAATCACCATTCCAGCCGTCCAAGCTGCTCCCATGAATATTCCTTCCAATCCCCTAAATAAGAAAAGGAAAATAGCTGAAGGAGATATTGCCATAAGCCCTTGGAAAAGAGCGTAACCTCCTGTTCCTATAATCATGATTGGCTTTCTTCCTATTAAATCGGCATATTTACCGAAAATTATACCTCCTATTACCCTACCTATAAGCCCTAATGCGAAGAGGGCAGAAATTCCAAGATAGCTTAGCGAATACGCAGCTTCAATGTAAGGATAAACGTAGGTGATCAAGAGCAAGTCGTATATATTTCCTGCCCATGATAAAGTACTAGATATCGTAGCATGTATATAGTCCTTCATAAGTTCTTACTTTAATTTTCATTTTTAAAAATTCCTATCATAACTGCTGGAAATTAGTTACTCATGGACGAAATTTCTCTTATAATTAATTAAAAATTGTTAAACTTTTTATATTAGATACTGACAATCGTGTTAATCTCCTTGAACTCTAATTAAAGAATCTTCTCTTGATTAATAAGTTGTAACTGAAGGAGGGCATAGTGTTAATTATTTTCAACTACAGAAAGTGAAAGGTGTAGAGGGGATTTAATGATTTATATAGGATAAAAAGTATTAATACTTATTTCTTTATCCTTGGAAATAGTATTACAATTGCTAATATAATCACTACTACAATAAAAATTAATGGGATTCCATATATAGTGTACCCAAATACTAACATGACAAGGTATAGAGGGTAATTATAATGATAATATAAAGTATAGACTGGAATTTGTAACGTATAGTTTTGTTCAACATAATTTATACTGTTGTTGTATACCAACTCCGAGTAAATATCGAGCGTTTTAGGTACTGAATTTCCAATATAGATTGTAATAGATTCGAAAACAATTTCCCCTGGTTTTATGGTTCCGAGTTGAATTAAGAATGGCGATATGTACACTGTAGAACTATTTGAGTGTAAAATTAAATATGAGCCAACAGCAGGTTCTTTCCCTATATTTTTTATTTGTATTAATAAGTATATCATGTTTTGATTATTCACGTATGGATTATTAGAGAAATAAACACTATAATTTGTTATTGTAAGATTAGCTATACTACTATATTTAGTTACTATAAGGTTAGTTATATTTATGTTTATAAAGTTACTTTCTATAATAATAAAGTTAAAGGCTCTAAATTTAGCATATACTAGATATTCTTTGCTTTGATTTATCGTATTATTTAATTTAAACAAAATCGAACTATTCGCACCTAACTCGCTCAACGTATAATTATACTCTACATTGCTATTTAGTTCTTTTATTGTAATACTTACGTTATTTACAGTAATATTTAAATTATTTCTTACCTGTAAATAAGTCGATGAGTTTTCTAATATTATATTAAATGATAATCTAGGTATGTCTGCTACTGGAATACTAAAACTAGTAAGATTATAAGTAGTTTGATTATTAGTTAGTAGGATAAGGTTAAGCCTTACCAAATTAGTGGTAAAGCTAGTTATATTTATAGGTAAGAAAATCTTAATCACATTACCTGAACTCCAGTTCTTTATGAAGAATGAATATAGTGTAGTATTGTCTTTGCTTATTAATAACCACGATGAGTTAAATGTCATTCCTAAGGAATTATTGAGATATAACACTAGATAATTAGGACCAGGCTCTAGATAATACGGATTAGGTGACAACAAGTTATAATAATCTAACAGCACAGGAGACGTCGTGTTATATAATATTACAAAATCTAATGTCGTATTGTAGTGTTCAAACGTATAGTATGGGGTATAATAAGTTAAGGATATTGGTAACTTATATTGGAATTGATTATGGGGTAAAATGAAGATAGATAAGTTATATGTGTATTGTGATAAAATTGTAGGTATGTAAATAGTTTGTCCATCTACATACAAGCATACGTTTTTGATTGGACTTTTACCCTCGTTCACTATGCTTATAGCAACATGATTTAAGCCTAAATGAAGAAAAGAGGTATTAGAGATCACTTTAACTCCTATATCACCTAAATAGGGGAGAGTGAAGTTTATCGGCGTAACTTGCTGCAATACAGAACCATTATACGAGGATAGGAACCAGATTAAAGTAGCTTGAAAATTAAGATTAGAACCTGGGCTAACACTACTGTTTATTATAACGCTAAAATTATATGATATGTAAGTTGGATAAGTTATAGGAAAATAGTTAATTATGTAAGAGCCACCGCTTGAATTGTATACTCCTTCAGGTAAAGAAATGACTAACTTAAGGGCGAAAAGATTTGCCTGCAATGTTGAAGTTGCATAGAATATTCTTATATTTATTATTCCATAACCTTGAGTATTTGGAGGGACTGCCCACGATGAAAGGAAAATTGATGAAACCAAAGCATTCGTTTTACTATCAGAAGAATATGAATTTATAACACTAAAATTTAGAACTGTCAAAATAACAAGAGTAAGTAGTATTATTCTAAAAATGCCAGCATATCTCCCAAAGTTCATACTATTTCTCAGTGGATATAGTTAAAGTAATTATGTAATAAGTTTTTTTTAACTGATGGCAATATTGAATAGGTAACTAGTTGATATTTAGGAAATAACTTAGAGAATTTAGAAGATAATATATTTCAATCAATTTTATTATTTGAATAAGGAAAAGGATTTTTATATTAGTTTTGAGACTATCATGATAGTAATGATCTTTGAATTATTAGAGCTATTCTATATGATATTAACTCATCAATTTGTGTATTGGCCATTTCATTTTATATTATTTTTTATTTTAGCATCTACAATTAGAGGATTTCTAGCTAGAAAATATAAACCATATACTGAAGGATTAAGTAGGAACCAAGTTAAGGTTAGTGTAATAATCCCAGAGTACAAAGAAGAGTTATCTATACTAGAAAAGGTAATAAGAAGTGCAATAAACAATAACCCCGATGAAATTATAATACTTTGTGATGATGGTAGAAAGGAAGAAGAACAACTGATTAAAAAGCTTCAAAGAGAGTACCCAAGTGCCAATATACGTTATGTATTTCCCGGTAAAAAAATGGGGAAAAGAGCTTCTCTATCTTTGGGATGGTTATTAGCTACTGGAGATATAATAGTACAGTTAGATAGTGATACAATTATGGAACCTAATACAATTAATGAAATTATAAAACCATTTGCTGATCCTAAGGTTGTTGGTGTACAAGGACATCCATTATTATTCCAAACTGGTAGTAGACTGTCATATATAATGGGACAAGTGATAGAACTATCAAGGGATGTAGTATGCAGAATGTTAGATGGATTCTTAGTTGTAATAGACGGAAAAATCGCTGCCTATAGAAGAGACTTTGTTATAAAAAATATAAGAAATTTTCTAGTTGAATCATGGGGAAAAAGTAGAATAATATTAGCAGATGATAGGGCGTTAACATTTTTAGCTAATCAACAAGGATATAAAACAGTGTATCAGTCCACTGCATACGCTAGATCTGCTGCACAACCTACTTTGTTTAAGTTTATTACCCAGCAACTGAGATGGGTTAGAAGTGGTTACTTGTATCTTATCAAAGATATAAAAGAGGGATTATTTTTTAAGGCTCCAAGAAGATATAGATTTCAAGAGATAACTTACTTGTTTTCTCCAATATCTTTTACAGCAGCCCTAATTCAAACGTTAATACTTAATGTGCAAGCAGTAGAAATACTAGATAGTGGCATTCTCCTTAGTACTGGATTATATATTCCCCTCCTTTTACTATCATTTATAATTTTTTCTATAGGGATAGGTATTACTTTTACCGTTTCAATAAAATTAATGAATATAGATAAAGTAGAAATTAAAAAGTTAAAAATAAGATTTATCGATAATATAATTCTAGGTTTAATTGGATTATTCGTAATATATCCCATGACACTATATGCTATGTTAACATATAGAAATGTTACAGATTGGTTAACTAGGTGATATAAAATGGAAGAAAAACAACCTAAAATATATAAAGAACTAAAATCTATGAAAAATAAGCTAAAATATACTTATCGTTTAAAAAAATGTAAATTCTGCGGACATGAAAATCATCCTGTTAACATTTATTGTGAAAAATGTTCTAAGCCACTAACTACTAATCAGGAAAAAATTAAGGAATGGTTGATACAAAAGTATCTAACACAATTCCTTGAAAAGACAAGTGAGTATCCCGATATAATAGCCACAAGAAGAAGGACTAAAATAGGTAATGTGGAGTTTGATTATATCATCGAGCTAGCAAATAATAATAAAATCCTACTGTACACAGTACAAGATGAAAAAAAGATAGTAGATATAATAAATGAAGTAGTAGATTATAACAAGATTAATAAAGAAAAAATAAGGCTAGTATTTCTACAATTATTAAACCAGAGCAGGCAAAATAATTTAATAATTCCTAACGTAGACGGTAAAATCATTGAAAATGCCAAAAATTATGGCATAGAAATAGAATTTTTTGAGGAGTAATATGATTCTGTGTGTACTTTCTATACTTTAACTTTTTCTTTTTGCATTTGTAGCCATACTATTAAACTAAGTAGTGAAAATTCGCTAGGAGTAACCAGACCTAGAGCACCTACAGTAATTGCAAAGTCATGTTAAAATTAATAGTTAGCTTTTGTATCAGTTTTTATATCTAGACTAATAACAACAAATTTTATTTACAATGTTATTCAATTTAGACTTCATATCTTAAAGCCTTTGACGGTTCCGTTTTCGATAAGCCGGAACTATAGCAGCTATCCCAGATATAATCTCGTAATTATAAAACCAGCTGGGGTTTTTGAGCTACAGCACTACTATATTGATCCCCGTAAATCGACTGCCCAACTGATGTTGCCAGCATAGATATAAGTGCCGTAAATGTTAACAAGATATACACTTGGAGAAGTTTCATTGGGCATGAAAAATTCGAATTAGACAAGTAATAATCCAGTAGAGGTTAGGTGTACTCCAATAGCGATTGATTAGGATTTAAAGAGCAATTGTCATACGTGAATTAATAATACCCACACAACTCTTTAATAAAGCTTAACAGTATAATTAACTGTATATGATCCCGACTTTACATATGGTGTGACATTAACATATTTAGTGGATAAGATGTTAAAGGCTCAACCGAAGTTACCGTAAAATAAATAATCGAATTTCCTTCTTGAAATCCTTTAAGTAAGTATAGAGATATTTTCATATCTAACATAAGCTTGTTGGCTGGATTTTACACAATTACGGTTAAGGGTGATAATTCTTCTCCAAGTGAGTCAAATTGTATACATTATAAGTTCCCCATTGAAATGAAACTAATAGATATATAATGACCTTCGTCTTTCTCTAGCTAACGTAGAATCAAATTTTATATTATTAATATTAAGCTCTATCTCCAATTTTTCGGATATTATTGCTATTTCCTTAATTAATTAAAACAATTGTGATTCCTGACAAAATAAACCAATAACAATTATTGTTGTTCAGGAAAATTTCTATGATTAAAAATTAGTTTTCTAAAAAGGTGTAGGAACACTCTATCTATGCTTTGCTAAAACGCTAAGACCCTCATAAATTATATTAGCAGCTAACATTGACGTTATTTCGCTTACATCATAGGGCGGCGAAACTTCAACAACGTCAAAGCCTATAATACTAAAATCAAAACTCCTAATTATCTCTAATATCTCAAAGCTAGTAAGCCCACCTACTTCAGGAGTCCCAGTACCTGGTGCAAAGGCGGGATCCACAACGTCTATATCTATCGATACATAAGTCTTACCTGACGGTAACTCTTTCAGAACTTCCTTCAATCTATATTTTAGATCTCTTATTGTGAAACTTTTCACACCTAATTTTTTAGAATCTTCTACGTCATCCCTAGAGTATAATGACCCCCTTATTCCCATTTGCACTACTTCATTTAATATTCCTTCTTCTAGCGCTCTTCTTAACCACGTTCCGTGTGTATACTTTTTACCCCAATATGAGTCCCAGAAGTCATAGTGAGAATCTAAGTGTACTAAGTTTATTTTTCCGTGTTTTTTATACATTGCTCTAAGTATAGGCAGGGTTATTGAGTGGTCTCCTCCTGCTATAAAAGGAACCCCTCGAATTTTTACTATTTCTTCCTCTATTATTTTCATTGTATCTTCTATGTAGCCTGGAATTATATTGACGTCTCCCATATCACAGACGTTAAGTGAGTCAAAAGGATACACGTCTAAGAACTGGTTATAAGGTCTTAACAGTCTTGAACCTTGTCTTATTCCGGTGGGTCCAAACCTAGCACCAGGTCTATAAGTTGTCGCATCGTCAAAAGGCACACCCAAAAATACCGCTTCACCTTCATCCAATTTTTGGCATAAGGGCAATCTAGCAAAAGTCGAGATTTGAGTAAACCTAGGAGATTTCAGAGCGTCTATCTGCCTCATACTTTATCCTCTCCTAAAATGATTCTTCTATTGGCATGTTTGTCTTAATTTCCTTTGCTTTTCTTATTGCCTCCTCGGCTACTTCTATGTGTTTTTGTATATCTTCCTCAGTATGCTTTATAGATACAGTCCATTGTTCGTTAAAGCCTCCCATAGGTATAACACCGCTAGATAACATCACGTAGAAATATGTGAACCATTTACTGAAGTCAAGTTTAATGAATTCCTTGTAATTTTTAGGAACACTTTCCGAAAAGTAAATTGAACCACTAGGTCCCCACCTAGCTATACTTAATTCCACCCCTAAATCTTCCGCTATATCAGTGTATCCCATTTCAAGCATTTCACTAAGCCTATGCATATGATAGAATGCTGACTCTGTAAGGAGTTCCTGCAGTGTAACAATTGCGGAATTTACTGCTAAAACGTTTGCGTTGAAAGTACCTCCATGTGCTACCTTTCCGGGGCCAATTAACTCCATAACCTCTCGCTTACCACCTATAACGGAGAGAGGAAGACCGCCAGCTATCGCTTTTCCTAGTATTACAATATCGGGTTTTACGTTAAAGTATCCTGCAGCACCTGAATAGAACTTTCCACCGGTTTTTGTCTCGTCAAAGATCACAAGAAATCCCTTTTCTTTCGAGAGCTCAAACACTGTTTTTAAGAACTCCTTATCGGTTGGTATTAGACCCATGTTCATTGCTACGGGTTCCATTATAACTGCCGCAACGTCTTCTTTTGCTACTTTCTCAAAAGATTCTATATTATTCCAGTCCACTACAATAGTATTCTGTATAATCTCTTCAGGGATACCTAAAGATGACGGAGTCTTAATTCCGGGTTTTAAGGGGTTCACATTTACCAAAAGCTGGTCGTGACTACCATGATAATGTCCTTCAAACTTTATTATCTTCTTTCGCTTCGTAAAAGCTCTCGCAAGCCTTATTGAGTGCATCGTAGCTTCTGTACCTGAAGACGAGAATCTCACCATATCTAGTCCGTATCTTTGACAGATCATTTTGGCTAAAGTCCCTGTCTTATAGTATTCAAAACCCATTATGGAGCCGTCCTTAATTGCATCATTTATTACTTCTATGATCTTCTCGTTAGCATGACCTACCTCAAGGACTCCAAAGCCCAAATTATAGTCTATATACTCGTTTCCGTCTACGTCCCATACTCTGCTTCCCTTACCCTTTACTAGGTATAAGGGATATGGGTCAAAGTATCTATAGTTACTGCTTACACCATAGGGCATGAAATGCTTATTCTCTATATAGAGAAGTTTTGATTTTGGCGTCTTATTTACATAGTCGCTTATCATAATTATCACCAGAATGTAGAAGAAGTGTATAAATACTATTGTTTAGGTTTTAAAATCTCAAGAAATATATAATAATATAGACTTAAATCGAATTTTTTCTCACTACTAATTTGAGGTCTCAATTCTACCACCTCTTTATCCTACTTAATGAGAAAGTATATAAATATTTGCTTGTTTTTGTTTATATTTACGTAGAAGTATATACGCAAAAAATGTTAAGTGTTAAAGCTTACACAATTTATAATGAATATTTTTTAGCGTCCTAAATTTAGTTATAAATAGAGAATATTATGATCTTTTTTAACACTATTCATAATGGGCTCTTTAAATTGTAAAAAATATTTATAACAAATGACAAATATATTTTTTAAATGTTTATCAACTATTACACACTATTATGGAGAGTAAAAGAATCTTCATTAGAGAAACCTCTGGCTTGGTAAGAGAAGTAAGTCCTTGGTCATCAATGTTGGCAACTTTCGCACTGGTGACGGGAGGTGTTCCTATCTTAATAATCTCATGGCTTTGGCTAGCACCCGGTATAGACTGGACGTTGGCTTTCTTAATAACACTTGTACCTACTCTTTCCATGGCTTTTCTATTTTACTTAGCCGGAATCTCAATGCCTCGAGCAGGTGGAGATTACGTTTTTAATAGTAGGGCTACACACCCTGCAGTAGGGTTTGTGAATTACTTCGCACTCTTCATTGCTTTCGCATTATCACTTGGACTCTACAGTTACTTAGGTGCTAGATGGTTTGCTTACTTGTTTTCTGGATTGGGCATGTTTCTAAATAACACAAGCCTAATGAATTTAGGTTCGTTTTTCTCAACCACTAGCGGTAGTGTAGCTGTAGGACTTATAATTATTGTAGTTTCCGCCATATTATCGTTTTCTAACAGAGCTGCGTGGAAATTCACTCTTATAAGCGGTATAGTTAGTATAATAGCTACAATAGTAATGTTTTATGTACTATCAACTATTAATCCTACCGCGTTCTCTAATGCTCTTTCTTCTTTCACCGGCGTTCCAAACGCTTATCAGAATGTAATATCGGATGCAACTTCTAACGGTCTTTCATTCGTGTCAAGTCCCATAATAGCAGCTGTTCTAGGAATTCCGGTAATTTGGTATTATTATACGTGGTATAATCTACCTGCTTCGTGGAGCGGTGAGATGAAAAACGTGAGAATAAATGTTTTGTACTCGATCATTGTGGCTATTTTAATTATAGCTGCCTATTACATTCTATTCACACAATTAAATATAAACGCATTCGGAGAAAGGTTTTTGACTGCTTGGGGATATATAAGCTGTAACGGAGTTAATGATACCGTTTATAACGACTTATCGTCCATAGGCACATTTACACCATTTTTCGCTTTATTGGTGAACAAAAGTATACCTCTTTTCATAATCATGTTTATAGCCTTCTGGCTACCGAACTTTTACAGTAATCCTCCGCTGATAATTGGATTAACTAGATATTTGTTTGCATGGTCTTTTGATAGATTAATGCCTTCTTGGATGGCCGATGTAAGTGAAAAGTTACATATACCGTTAAAATCTACGTTACTAGTATCTATAATAGGTTTAATAGGAGTACTACTTTACGCTTACGTTCCTCAGATCTCTATTGTGGACGTAACAGTCATATTCCAAATAAGTTACGCAATATTTGCTATTTCGGTAGCCTTAATGCCCTATATTAGGAGAAATATATATGAAAACGCTGTACCCATAAAAAGGAAGATACTAGGTGTTCCTATTATTACGTGGATAGGAGCTTTGACTTTCTCGTTCTTGGTATATTCCTTGTACATTACATGGGGGAATCCGATACTCCTGCCAATAAACTTGCCTACTTTGGCATCATTAGGGATAATATACGCTCTAGGTGTATCAATATATGTAATCTCTTATTATCTTAACAAGACCAAAGGTATAGAGTTAGACTTAGTATTTAAGGAGATTCCGCCAGAGTGAGTTAAATTGAGAATATCTGTACTAGGAGGTTCTGGATTAATAGGGAGGGTAATTACAAAAGAACTATTAAAGGAACATGAAGTACAAGTTATAGACATAGTAAGATCCGCTTATTCAAACGTCGATTATATATACGGTGACTTGAACAATATAGATGATATAGCGGAAAAAATAAAGAACAGTGATTACGTTATAAACGCCGCACAGTATTATTTTAACTTAAACGCCATGAAGGCTGCGCTTAAGTCTGGAGTAAACTACATCGACTTAGGAGGACTATTTTGGATGACCAAGAAACAACTGGAGCTTAACAAGGATTTCGAAAGGGAGGGAATTCTCGCCCTAATAGGAATGGGTGCTGAACCAGGTGTAACGAACGTAATAGCGAGATACATTTATAACAAATACGGTACTCCAGAGGCAATAATGCTTAGGGACGGTTGGATCAACAACAGCGAGAAAATAGATTGGAGTATAGATACACAAATAGACGAAATGATAATGGATGCCCCAGTTTTTGAGAACGGTGAATATAGATACTATAAACCACTTTCAAGGAGTGAAGAGGTGGATTTTTCTATAGGTAGAATCAGAGTATACCTTACGATACATAGTGAATTAGCTACTTTTCCTAGCTCTTTCGAGGGGGTAAAATACGTAGACTGGATGGAGGGTGGTACTGGATTTGAGTATATTGCTTTCATATCTAAATTATTCGGTGAGGATAGGGAAGTTATGGGAATAAAGACTAGGAAATACCTAAAAGAGGTTCTGAAGTCTAAAGGTTTAATAGGTTATAATAGTGAAGAGCCGAAAGAGCTGGAGGCGTGTAAAGTAATTTTCAAATATGAAGATAGAGAAGTAACAATGGAGTTCGTATCCTATCCTAAGGACGAATTTGACGGAACTCAATACGTTACTGGTATATCACCAGTAATAGCTATTAATATGAAAGTTAGGGGAAGTGGTGTCCTACCTCCAGAAAAAGTTATAGAAAGCGAGACCTTCCTACAGAAGCTAAAAGAAAAGGGTATAAAATTAATTTACCAAGAAAAAGTCGATTTATAGCAAAGTTGAGAACTTTGAATAAGTGAATTATCATACTAAAATTCATGATTTACCTTTATTTTTAATGATTTGGACAATTATCAAATGGATTCTTGTAAAGTATTCTTTTTAACTGCCTTGTGAAATATACTTCTTTATGTTAAGCCAGGAAGAGAAACAATATGCACTTAAAAAATACATAGAATTTTTACAGCATCCTTCTGTTTCAGCAACAGGGGAAGGAATTAGAGATACAGCATCGTGGCTAAAAGACTTCATGACAGAGTTAGGAATAGATTCGACTATAGAAGATACTGGCGGGCACCCAGTAGTATTAGGAAAGGTAAATAACGGAGGAGATAAAACACTCTTAGTTTATAACCATTATGACGTTCAACCAGTTGATCCGCTTAACGAATGGAAATATCCACCTTTTTCTGCCACTATTGAAAATAACGTTGTTTATGCTAGAGGAGCTTCTGATAATAAAGGAGTGTTAATAGCTAGGCTAATCGCATTTTCAAAGTATAAAGGAAATCTTAATTTTAAATTTCTATTTGAAGGAGAAGAAGAGATAGGAAGTGTCCACCTATCTGAATATGTAGAAAAGCACAAGGAAAAATTAAATGCAGATGCTGTAATCATGGAAGGGGCAGGATTAGATGCTAAAGGAAGACCTATGATTATTCTTGGTGTAAAGGGGCTATTATACGTTCAGCTTACTGTTAGGACCGGTGATAGGGATGTTCATTCCTCCAATGCACCTATAGTATTTAATCCCGTATGGGAATTGATAAAGATACTAAATTCAATATATGATGGAGAAAAAGTTAAACTGAAGGGATTTTATGACGACATAGAACCTATTAATGCAGAAATAAAGGAATTATTGGAAAAGTATGATGTAGACCCTGAAGATATCAGGAAATCATTAGGAGTATTTAAGCTAAAAACGAGTGACATTAAGTCACTGTTCACAGTGCCTACTTGCAACATAGACGGAATCATATCAGGCTATACTGGTAAAGGAAGTAAGACTATAGTACCATCTTATGCTATGGTCAAGATGGATTTCAGGTTGGTGCCTAATCAAGATCCTAAAAAGATCCTTTCGTCTTTAATAGACCACATTAAGGATAAAGCACAGATAGAGGTTATGGGAATGGAAAAGCCTGTCAGAACGAGCCCTAATTCTAACGTAGTTAAGGCTATGATTAATTCCGCTAAAAGAGTTTATCTAAATGATCCAGTGATAATACCTAATTCAGCAGGAACCCAACCTATGGGTGTTTTTGCAGATCTTGGGATAAAGGAGATTGTAAGTGCAATTGGAGTGGGGACACCCTCATCTAATGCTCATGCTCCCAACGAAAATGTAAATCTTGAAAATTTCTATAAAGCCATTGAACATGCTTATGAATTTTATAATGAATACGAGAAGTTGAATAAGTAGAGCAAAGGAGAAATCTAATTCATGTTATCTCTCTCTTTTTGTCTTATTAAGAACAAAAAATCTTTCTAAGTGAGTTTAACCTTTAAAACGTTTAATATCCTATTTTATAACTTTGGAAAATATGCAAATAGATGCTGATCAAATATTTTTATTTTTATTAATTTAGATAAACAGTTAGGCAAATGAGCGTCTTTAGTTACCTAATTAAACGAGGCATAGAAGTATCGCAAGATCCTAAAATAATCGAAGAAAAAAGTAAGGACTGGAGCTTCGTATCCCCTCTACTCTCTAAGTATACTTCATTAAAAGCTGATGCAGTGGCTTTTCCGAAAAATGAGGAAGAAGTAATAAGTATAGTAGAGTTTGCTTTACAAATGCATGTACCACTTATTCCTAGAGGTGCTGGTTATGGTACAGTAGGAGGTCTAATACCTTTAAAAGGAGGACTTATAGTTGACATGAGTAAGATGAATCATATTAAGGAACATGAAGATTATGTAGAGGCAGAAGCCGGTGCTAAGTTTACCTTTAATGCCAGAGTATATCCTACTATATATCAGAAAGCCACTGTTGGAGGTTATTTTTGTGGGGGTTCTTGGGGAATAGGATCTTATGAATATGGACCCAATTGGGATCAAGTGATAGAAGTAACTATGGTTAATCCTAAGGGAAAACTCGTTACTCTAAAAGGTGGAGATATTAAAATAGCTGCTCATGCTGAAGGTACTACCGGAATAGTTACTCGATTAAAAATTCTTAAACGAGAATATGCTAACGACGTTAGCAAGCTTTTCCTTTTCGATACTTATCAAGACGCAATTAAGTTTATACAGAAAATATATGAAGATGAAATACCTTTATATCATATAACTTTAAGGTCTCCGGAAATTGCAAAACTGACTGAAAAATCTACGGGATTTTCCACTGATAAGTGGCAAGTATTAATTACATACCCTGAGAACAGGGAGATAAAACTAGAAGGGGGTTACGATGGGACACTGTTATGGGGTAGAAGAAACTTGTTCTTTGCAGCAGTATACGTCACATCTAATATGCTAATGAAGGGGATCTACTATAATCAATATCATATACCAATAGAGGAGTTATCAGAATGGATAACTAAAACTAGAGAAATAAACCCAATAATAGAGAGTGAATTTGCAAATGATTGGAAGGGACATACTTACTTCATAGTCCAAGGAGGAGAAAGATTCAACAAACTCTTAGAACTGTTCTCCGAAAGTTCGTTCAATTTACATTCTATATATATAAATGATAGATTACCGAGAGAGCATGTTAGTAAGATTGTGAACTACAAGAAGGCTTACGATAAAGAAGATCTAATTAATCCAGGAAAAGTCAAGTTCCAATAAAAATGTTTTTGACTAATGGAAAAGCTATTTTTAGTATGACAATTCTTTAGCCTTAAAACACCACGTTTATTGATTGTATCGATAGTTATACTAAATTTCATAGAAAAAATCAATAATTCTTAAACAGTTTCATGAAAATCAGATATAAAATTATACTTAGTGGTAAAGTAACTAAAGGACCTAGACTCCCTATATATAACGTAATCACATTCTTTATTCCTAAATCACTGAGATATCCTATTAATGACGATATACCAAATGCAATAAAAGCCGAGGGATTAAATCCTTTTAGATATCTATAAACTCCTCTGGTTGTGAATAACGAATCTATGTCTATATTAAATCTCCTTATAAATACATAGTCTGCTACGTTAATACCTACTATAGAACCCAGTGCAGTACCATAAGTAAGTAGCCAACTTTCCATGAAACCATAAGCACTACCCAGAAAGCTCCATGCTCCAACTAAAATCCCTACTAAGGTAGCTAATAATACACCTCTGAACCACGTTATCTTTTTAGGGAAGATATTACTAAGGTCATAAGCTGGGGGCAATAGGTTAGCAAGTGTATTAACCGCAAAAGTTTCTATTAAAAGTGGAGTTAATAATAGAATTGAAACCGGAGCTGGTGCAGTTAATAAAGTAAGCAGAACTGGATCTATAACTAGAAGATGAGTTGAGGAATACACTACTCCTGATCCTAATATTCCAAACAGACCGAATATAAAGTACATAAAGGGTAGAATAACTTGTCCGAATATTTGAGCCCTTTGATTTATTGCAAATCTAGTTAAGTCAGGCATTGATATAGCCATAGTTAACCAGCTTGCCATGTTACCTCCTAAATACGCTAACATTGTAGGTAAGGAAGCATTAAAGTTTGTAGGTAATGCAAAATTCAAACCGTATTTTGTGACCTCAAATACAAAGATTGAAATTAAAGACAACATTACTATAGGTGCGACAATCCAGCTCATTTTTCTTAGTGGCTCTTGTCCTTTAAGTATCGGAGAATAATATAATATTCCTATTTCAGCTAAGACTACCACAACAAAGACTACCCAGAATAATGAAGGATCGGCTAAGGATATTGTGAACGAGTTAGCTTGACCACTCTTTAGCAGTGGACCCACAGTAGATTCCAGGTTTCCTGATAGTTTAAGGTAAAGTCCCACAATAATCTCAGTTATTATAAATACGTTTATCCCCCACCATCCGGTTCCTATAATCGCTCTAATTATTGAGGGTAGCTGCGCTCCCCATATGCCCCATCTACTCCTTGTCACCTGAGGTTCTGCTATTCCGTATTTTGCACCAGCATGAGACTGTATTATCATTGGAACTAGAGTTAAAAACATACCTAAGAACTCTAGTGCTAAGGCAAGATACCAAGGTATTCCTAAAAAGATTCCGAACCACGGATACTCCCATGTGAGGACTCCTACAGACATTGTAATCCATGCCATGGTATAGTCCGGAGCTTTCCACTTCTTTATTTCCTTAGGAACAGGGAGGATCTCAGGATTTACTATTATTGAATCTATATCTCTCATATGAATGGCTTAAATTAAACAATATAATAAACTTTAAGGGTATTTAGTTGTATATAATTCAAAAATATAAACACGAAAAAACACGAGTAAAAAGAATAAGTTATCTTGAATATAAAGAACTTATTCCGTTGCTAGTTTTTCAACTTGCCTAAAAGTATTTATAATTATATTTTAAAAATGTTTAGTTAGATGACGATTCTACTTTATTTACTATTTCATGATATTTTGCATAATGAGTATATCTTTTAAAGATAAGTATAAAATATTTTATCCTAGAAGATACGAGGGTATATATACAAGTGGAGGAGACAATCCACTAATTTCTATCAGAATTAGACAAGGAAAGGGAAGAGATCCTGCAAAGTGGAGTGCTGAACAATTTGAAAAATTAGCGGAAATTGCAAAAGATTATGGTAATAATAAAATTCATCTAACTTCACGAGGAGACGTAGAACTTTACGGAATTGACATGAGAAATCTTGATGAAATTCTCTTCGAACTGGAAAAAGTGGGCCTCAGTCCGAGAGACTCTTGTGGAGCGTCGGTAAGAAATGTTATTCCATGCCTCTCGCAAATATGCCCAAAGGCTAATGTTGACGCAGAAAAGCTAGCTGTGTACATTTCAAACTTCTTTAGATATAACAAAGAGTATGAATATCCTAACTTGCCTAAGAGGGTTAAAATATCAATATCAGCTTGCGAAGTCGGGTGTGCTCACCCAGCAATTATGGATGTAGGAATAATTGCTAAGAAAAATGGTAAATTCGACGTAATGATCGGGGGAGGTATAGGAGAAAAAGCTTTTGAAGGAAAAACACTCTTCACCGACATAACCGTAGACAAGTTACTACCTATTTGTGTAGCTGTTGCTAACATATTAAAAAAGGAAAACGAAAAAAGAGGTTTTAAACATGTAGTAGAAAAATATGGAGAGGAGAAGATCAAAGAGATGATAATGAGGGAAGCGGAAATTGTCGCACCTTCTTTACCTCCCTTAGTAGACGATGTTTCTTTACCTAAAACTATTCAAATGGAAAAAATCGTTAGGATAAAACCAATAGGTGGATGGCTCCACGTTGATGATATCCCAGAAATAGTTTCAGTTATGAGAGAAAACTTGGAATACGGGTATCTGTTTAATACTCAGGAACTCTATATTCCGATACAAACTGAAGATGTCCATCTTAATATAAGAGCACCTTATGAGATTACGGATACCAGAATGTGGGAAAAGAAGTTCAACGTTAATTCATGTATAGGTAACGACTATTGTCCACCTGCTTTAGTCCCTACGACTGAAATGGCTACTAAAGTCTATGAGAGGCTTAAGGATGAGGGAATTAAGGTAAGGATTTCATTTAGCGGATGTACTCACTCATGCGGTAAGCACTGGGTTATGGACTTAGGATTTGGTGCTATTGCAAATAGAGGAAATGTAAGATTAAATGTGGTAGTCGGTGGAGGAAATAAAAATATCGGAAAAGTAATAGGATCAATACCTGCTGACAAGTACATGACAGTTGTTGATAGATTTATAAAATTGGTAAAAGAAGGTGAAATAAACTTAGATAACATAGATGTGGACAAGTTAAAGAAAAACTTTAGGGACATAGAGGGATTTGAGGAGTATAAATAAGATAAAATTCAGAGACTAAAAATACTTTAAATGGGGAGTACAATATGAACGTCTTAGGAGTCTTAAATCATCCGATAGAAGGACTAGGTAGTTTAGCAGAAATATTCTCAGAAAAAGGGTTCAAAGTTAAGGAAGAACTTGCGGTAAATCTGAAAGGAAATGAAAGTTTCGATATTCTAGTAATTATGGGAGGACCGATGGGAGTGTATGAAGCAGATCAGTATCCATTTCTTTATACTGAAATGGAGTTAATTAGAAAAGCTAAAAGAGAGGGCAAAAGGGTCTTGGGTGTCTGTCTCGGAGCTCAGTTAATATCCCAATCCCTAGGTGGTAGCGTAAAGAAAGGAGCTTTTGGCCCTGAAATTGGCGTGAGTAAGGTAAAACTCTTACCTAAACTAGGTGATAAAGAGATAGATGTTTTCCAATGGCATGGTGACACATTTACATTGCCTCCTTCATCAGAGTTATTAGCTTATAGTGAGAAATACTTTCAAGCATTTAGATTAGAAAAGGTATTAGCTCTCCAATTCCACCTAGAAGTAGACGCTAAAATGGTAAGTAAATGGGTCGAGGAGTATAAGGGAAATCCTAAACTGGTACAAGAGGTTAAGGAAAAAGAAGAAACGTTTAGAAAGAACCTAGAATTCATTATAAACTGGTGGCTGAATCAAAAGTGAATGTTAGTAACTTCTCTCCATAACCTGTCTAAGTTTTTATAGTCAGTTATAACTTTATCAAACTTGTATTCCCCATCCTCAATCTCGTACACTGCGAGTAAAGCTTCCTTACCCATTATATTCTTACTCTTGTAACTCTTGTCGCCTCTAAACACGTCATATATCAACAGTCTATCTTTAAAGTAGACCTCTGTCACGGCTAAAGCTTCCCCTTCGGTGAACTCTTCCATAGAACCTGTACGACCCAAAATAAATGCTTCTACTACTCTACCTCTTTTTCTCACATTAATTCGAGTATGTATTCTAGCCCTGCTTAAGTTGTAGAAGATCACCGGATGCGGAAAGTAATACACTTCATCTCCGTCAATATTAATAGTAACTTTTACGTTACTCATCTTTAGTATTTTAGTATATGCTTGGTCAGTTATCCTCATCTTTTTTCCTTGAATCTTCACTAACAATTCATCTTCATGAGCAAGAACTTCGGACGGATTAACAATCACAAGATAGCCACCACTATGAAGTAGGTTTACTGGACCACTCCTTACGATCTTTCCGTCTTCATATTCTAAGGATCCCTTCAATTGCCAGTTCCTCTCTTAATATGTTTATAAGGCTATCAACTCCTTCCCCTGTTTTAAGGCTTACGAATACTGTAGGCTTACCTTTTCTCACCTTTTCCGCATCATTTCTCATCTTCTCTAGGTCTGCACCTACGTAGGGGGCTAGGTCAATTTTGTTAATCACAAGTAGGTCACTTTCCGATATACCCAGACCTCCTTTTCCAGGGTATTTATCTCCAGCAGAAGTGTCAAGAACGTAAATAGTGTAATCTGCCAACAAACTACTGAAGGTACTCATCACATTATCTCCACCACTCTCTATAAAGACTACTTCCACTTTAGTCCGTCTGGTTAATTTTTCTAAAGCCCTTAAATTCATTGACGGATCTTCTCTGATAGCAGTATGAGGACAACCGCCCGTGACTAGACCTACGACATTTTCCTTAGGTATTATCTTCTTCCTTATTACTAAGTTTTCATATACTCTCATAGCGTCGTAATTCGATACTACATCGTTAGTTATTATCCCTACAGAGATACCGAATTTTCTCACAAAGTACTCGGTGAGAAACTCGATTAGTGTGGTCTTACCTGAACCCACAGGACCTAAAACACCTATTTTCATCATGACATGAACACCTTCGGTTCCCTAATTTCATGATTTTTACTTAATTTATCTAAGACAGGGGAAAAAGGCTTAAACTCGGTAATTTCAGTAACTTTCAACTCACCTAACAGTCTTGATATTAGCCTCTGGCCTTCGACGAAGTCTATAGCGTTAAGCCTTACAGATGCAAACACTAACTGGGCTAACTCCGAATACGCTAACCCCACCATACAGTCTTCCTTCGAAATACCGAGTTCTTTACAACACACTGCAACAACTACGGGATAAGTACCATAAGTTTCTCCTTTCTTGACTTTTTGTATGAACTCGTTTTCGCAGATACCTAGAGATGCTAGGGAGTTACCTAAGTATACTGTGGCGTTTTTCAGCTCAGCAGTGAGTTTTGAAGCATAAGCGATCTCATCAGCCCTATACGGATCGTCGTACGCGATTTTAACAATTGCAACATCTCCAGGCAAGATCACGTTTTTGAAGATATCTTCAATAAAGGACTTAATGTCTAAGTTGGAATAATATGCTTCTTCTACGCCATAGGAGTGGTTGAACGAGCCTATAGGTAGAGATGAATCAAACAGCTGGAATATTCTAGGTGTTAGCAAAATCTATCACCACCGGAGATACTGGGAGTTCTAAGTTGGGCTTGAACACTAACTCTCTTACTTTGGGATTATATTCTTTGAATCTCTCTAGGAGGAACTCCTCCCCTAACTCAGATGAGATATATACCTTACCACCTTGTAACATTACTCTCATATGGTAATTGCCCAAAGCAAAACCGAGTTTAAACGCTTCTATTGGGTCCTTTAGCTCAAACTCAATTACTTTCTCTTCTTTTAACTCCACTAGGATTAGTAGACCGTTATCAGCCTCTAATATGTCACCTTCGTTAAGCGGGACTCCCTTTAAGTTAATAACTACGTCTTCGTTTAAGTTAGTCTTGCTTTTACATTTTCCTTTTTCTATACATTCTCTCGATAATTTAACTATCCTGAGCAGACCATTTTTCTGTGCCTTTTCAACAACAGACCTTAACTCGTCCCTTCTACCCAATTTCCTGACGACCATCATTTCCATCACCTAGTACATGAAATACAACTGGGTGAAAGGTAGCCACTTAGAAGGTGGGACCTTTGGGACAACACCGTTTACCTTGACCTCGTAAGTATCAGGATCTACTTCAATCTTAGGTAAAGAGTTGTTAAACACCATGTCCTTTTTGCTGATATTCCTCGTGTTTCTCACCGGTACTACTTTCCTCCTAACTACCTTCGATACGTTTTCAACTCCATCAGCTGCTGAGAACCATAACGAGATAGTCTTTGCTGAATAATATCCAAACATGGGCTTATAAAGCACTGGTTGGGAGTACGCTATTGAAGCGTTAGTATCTCCCATAAGTGCCCAAGCTATAGCCCCACCCTTAATCACCATGTACGGTTTTACTGGGAAAAACCGAGGATCCCATAATACAATATCCGCCAAGTGGCCTGGAGATAAAGTACCTACGTAAGACGATATACCGTGAGTTATGGCTGGGTTAATTGTAATTTTAGCCAAATAACGTAAAACCCTCTCATTATCACTCATTTTTATGAGCCCTAACTCCTTCATCTTATGAGCTAACTGGAAAGTTCTGATTGCAGTCTCACCAACTCTACCCATCGCTTGTGAATCTGATGACATCATACTTATTGCTCCTAGATCATGTAGATAGTCCTCAGCTTGCATAGTCTCTTCCCTAATTCTGGACTCTGCATAAGCCACGTCTTCTGGTACTTTAGGGTTTAAGTGGTGCACAGCCATTAGCATCTCCAGATGTTCCTCATATGTGTGAATTGTAAACGGTTTAGTAGGGTTTGTTGAAGATGGTAATATGTTAGGCTCTCCACATATTCTTATTATATCAGGAGCGTGACCTCCACCTGCTCCTTCCACATGATAAGCATGAATAGTTCTACCACCTATTGCGTTTAGTGTGTCCTCTAAATACCCACTTTCGTTTGAAGTGTCTGTGTGTATCGCAACTTGTACATCATACTCGTCAGCTACAGTAAGGGTTTCATCTACAACTCTCGGCATAGCCCCCCAGTCCTCATGGATCTTAAAACCTAAAGCTCCTGCCCTTAATGCTTGTTCCATAGTTATCCTACTTGAGGAACCTTTTGCGGTCAGCCCAAAGTTAAGCGGAAAATAATCCAAAGCTTCTGCTACTATCTTAATATTCCAAGAACCTGGAGTTACTGTAGTTGCCTTAGTACCCTCAGCTGGGCCTGTCCCACCTCCAATAAGAGTAGTGAAACCCGCTGAAAGTGCGTCAAATACTTGTTGCGGTGCTACCCAATGTACGTGAGTATCTATAAAGCCCGGAGTAGCTATTAACCCTTCTCCAGAAATTATTTCCGTATTACTACCTAACACGAAATCCACCCCGTCCATTGTGAACGGGTTTCCTCCATGACCTATCCCTACTATTACACCATCCTTTATACCTATATCGGCTTTAACTACGCCCAATAAGGGGTCTAATATTACTACGTTTGTAATTATCGTGTCCATTGCATCTTCTTCTCTAACAGTAGGTAAAAGTCCTAACCCGTCTCTAGCTGTTTTGCCTGCCCCGAAAACGAGTTCTTCTCCTTTCTGTATTAGATCCTTCTCTATTGTCACATATAAGTTAGAGTTTCCCAGTCTTATACTGTCTCCTTCTGTTGGACCATATAGTTCGAAGTAGCGGTGTCTGTCTATTTTCACAATAACCCCCTCTCTTTCGCTCTCTTTATAGCTTGATCTTTATTGTGGTCTAGAGAGCCTTCTACTAAACCGTTAAGCCCAGTTACCCTACGAGAACCACCTATCTTTCTCAGTTTGACAACCCTAGTTTGACCTGGTTCAAACCTTACAGAAGTTCCTGAAGGTATAGAAAGTCTCATTCCGAATGCTTTCTCTCTATCAAACTTCAGGGCTTTATTAACCTCGAAAAAGTGATAGTGAGAACCGACCTGAATAGGGCGATCACCGGTGTTTGTGACTTCCAGTTCTACTTCCTCCTTATCATCAATATTTACTTCCCCTTCATTGATTACAAATGTGTTTAGAGTTTTCTTTGAAGACTTGATTGGGTTTCTGACTGTTACCAGTTTAGTTCCGTCTGGGAAAGTAGCCTCTACTTGGATCAGATCAAGCATTTCAGGCACTTCGTCCATTACGTCGTTTTCTGTTAGGAGTTCTTGAGCGCCCTTTATAATGTCTTCCATTCTAGCTCCTTCTCTAGCTTTTTCGAGAATGTAATCTATTATTATTGCCTGAGCTTCTACGTAATTTAATTTTATTCCCCTTTGCTTTCTCCTCCTAGCAACTTCTGCTGCCCATGAGATTAATAGTTTCTCCTGCTCACGGGGTGTTAAAAACATTTTATGTTCAAATGGTATAATGGTAAATTATATTATAAAGTTAAATGGTTTAATAATGTAAGACTTTCATAAATTTAGGCTATCTATTAAGCGTATCACGTTCTGTAATTATCATTACACATCAATAAAACTAAACATTATTCAGCATCTTTTGTATTACCTATGGATAGAATTGCGAAGAATCTATATGGGAATTTATCGAGATGTTTGGATTCTCGATATAAAGATCCTTTAACATACATTGACTTCTAAAAATATTATAATAGTTTTTAATAGTTTATTGAACCCTCTCTACTAAAATTATAAATTTTTTATCATCCTCAAGCTCCTGTTCTTCAACAAAATAAATTGGCACATCTAATTTACTCGTCTCGATTATTGTTGAAATATATTTTTCATTGTACTTTGCTAATATTATTATTTTAGTTGCTCCTGATGCAATGAGATGCTCTAAGGTTAATTTTAAGTCTCCTTCTGAAAAGTTTTCTAGTTCCATTTCGTCTATGTAGTTTAGATTAGCTCCAATAACTTTTGTTATTATTATACGAAATAACGTAGTACTTAGTTGATTTTCCTTATATCTGATATCCATAACTCTTCTCATTAAAATTGACTGTCTCTTAATAATAAGTTTATTCACAATTCTCTATATTATATTAGTTGTTCTTAACAGATATTATATGATTCTGAAACTCTAAACAAGAATATAGATGTTACATTATTTTGATAAAAACTAAGGAATTTAAAATGAAAATAAAATAATAATCTCTTAATAACTTAACCTGTTATGAACTGATGAGTCTTTACTTTTTCTCCCTCCAGAACTATGTACACGCCATGAAATATACCAGAATTGTACTCGCTTCCAGGGTTAAGGACTAATGCACTTGCTACCCTATCGAAACCCCTAGACTCATGAATATGACCGTGAATTCCCATTAAAGGTTTATACTCCTCAATTATACTCCTAACTGCCTTAGAACCTACGTGTGTCATAACTATCTCCCCTCCTTTTACAACGGGTTTTAACGTTTTGTCTAATAGAGGTGCGTTATCTAGATTGGTCCCGTAAGGAGGTGCATGAAAGTTAAATATAGCTAAATTAGGGTTGGAGAGCTTCTCCACCATACTCTTCATATTTGAGTATAACTCTTCTTCACTCATCTCTCTTGGCGTATTCCATGGAGTGGGATTTACGTATCCAAAGGAGATCATCTCATATTTACCTAAAGGTATAACGAATCCTTCAGTCCTTCTCACAACACTACTTTCGTCTATTATGTCGAAAAGGTATGTCGGATCATCATTTCCGAGATTAACGTAAATAGGAATATTAGTACCCTTATATCTCTCCTCAGCTATCTTTATCCACTCCCTCAATCTCTCTATCATTGCTGTTTTGAAAGCCTCATCTACTTTCCTTTTATCATAATTAAGCTCTTCAAATCCCTTCTTGTCTACAACTACGTAATAATTTCCTTCGTTTCTTATCCTTTGTTTTATCATTTCTAAACCCTCTCTTCCAACTTCAGTTCCCTGAATGTCATATTTTCCGTTTCCTAAGTCTATTATAGGTATTAACGCTTTACCGGCTAAATCTCCGCCAATTATTAATGCATCTACTTTGAACATTTTTCCAGCATTTAGAAACTTCTTGAAAGTTACTTCTGAGCCGTGCACATCTGACGTGTATAATATCTTAAACTGAGACTTAGTTTCCACTCCGTCTTGTTGTTTCTTCCTAAATAACCCCATACTATTAACATTCTTTAACCCTAATATATAAGTGTTATTTTATCAACGGTTATGGCTTTCGAATTACAAATTGTTCATTTTTAGCCTAGTTTCCATCATTATCTTTACGTAATTTTTTAAAAAACTTACAAATATATTTACATAATCACTCTCAAAAAATGCTGAAAAGTGAACAGTTTTCGACGGTTAGAGTTTAACTTCTTATTCAAGTTTATTAACCAGTAGAGAAAAAATTAAACTGTGATACCTTTTAAAAAAATTAACTCATCATCTTACCTAGAGTATTATGATGAGAGATACAAACAAATTATTACTGACGTAGAGAACTCTAAAGATTATTTTAAGCATGTTAAGTTGGTAAATGAAATTGCATACCGAGAAGGGTTTACTTTTTACACATCTTATTATTATAGAAGTATAAAAATAGATCCTCTACCAAGAATAATAACTAGAGACGAATTTAATCTAATTTCCGATGGACTTAAGAAGAGAGGTGAAGCTATTAATAAGTTTCTTTATTCTTGGTATCACGGTGACAAAGTAGTTGTCCCTGAAGAAATTATTAAATCCTCAGTTTATTTTAGACCTGAAATGATCGGTTTTGATCCGCCTAAGGGAATTTACGTTTATATATATGGAGAAGACCTAGTGAAGGTACATGGTGTACCATACATTTTGGAAGATAACGTAAGGATACCTTCAGGCATGAGTTATGCGATAAAAACTGTTGAGCTAGTAAATAGGGAGTTTAAGGACGTATATTCCAAGAAGGGAGATATAGGAGATGGACTAAGTAAACTTAAATCAACCCTAGAAAAAGCGTCAGATACTAAAGATCCAGTGATCGTAATATTAACTGACGGCACTTATAATTCAGCATATTTCGAACATAAGTTTTACTCTGATAACCTTAACATAATTCTCGCTGAGCCATCCGACATAGCAGTAAAGGAAGGTGAGGTAGTTGTCAAGACTATTGATAGTGGCGAAGTTCACGTGGATGTGATTTACAGAAGGATTGAGGATTTAGACATATTAACGCCAGGTTTGATGAATGCTTACCTCAGGGGATGGGTAAACATAGTTAACGCACCGGGTACTGGGATAGCTGACGATAAGATAACATTCTGCTTTATGCCCAAAATAATGGACTTCATGGGGATAAAAGAAGTCATCAGACAACCCTTCTCGTTACCCCTCGAGGGAACTAAGGAACAATTCGAAAAGGAACTAGAGAAATTTGTAATTAAGCGAAGAGAGGGTTACGGTGGTTCCGGTACTTACGTTTTAAAAGATTTACCGTCAGAGGAAAGAGTTAAAATTTTAAGAGAAGCTAGAAATTATCCTGAAGAATTTATGATCCAGGAGACCTTGGACTTTGATACTGTAATTTCAGCGATTGAGGATAACTTTTACCAGACTTATGCTGATATTAGAGTATTCATGTTTATCGACGAGGCGTCTACATCAATTCTAAGTAGAGTTGCACCGTTCGGTAGTAGAATAACTAATAATTCCTCTGGAGGGTTGGTGAAACCGGTATGGATATTATAAACTACGAGGTATTTTATGAGGCTAGATATGAATACGAGGACGTTGTGACTTCTAACGACAATACACTGAAGATTGTACCATATGACGGAGAAAACCAGACTGTCTTAGAGGAGAGGGTTGAGACAGAACCTGATGGGTACGTGACTAAATATAAGGACATACTAGGCAATACAGTATATAGGGTGAAGATAATTAAGCCCCATTACTCAATGACTATTAGGAGTATGAGTAAAGTGATAGTGAACGTCATGGACTTCACTGATTGTGAGTTGCCTTGTAACGTTTATGAACCTCTGTATATGGACTCTACTAGATTAATTGACATTGATTATTTTAAACCAATAGCCGCTAAGATCTATAATGAATCTAGAACTCTGGATGAGCTACTTCATAAAGTAGTATCTTTCGTCAAAAATAGAATAACTTATAAGGAAGGTGTTACTAACGTTGATACACCCGCACATAAGAGTTTCGAAATGGGACTTGGTGTGTGCCAAGATATAGCTCAAATAACTATTGGGATACTTCGTGCTATGCGATTTCCTGCCAGATATGTAATGGGTATAGTACACAATAACCCCACTACAACACATGCGTGGGTGGAAGTTAAAACACCTTTCGGCTGGATACCCATAGACCCTACTAGGAATAAATTTTACAATGAGATAAAATATGTAAAGTTCGCTATAGGAAGAGACTATTATGATGCAGCTCCCATTGTGGGTACTTTCGTAAGCAAAGGGAGAGGATGGTTGAAGAAACTTACTGTGGGGGTAAAAAAGGTTTGATAACGAAGAGCACTGGATATAAGATATTATGGGCTGGTAGATACCTCGAAAGGATAGAAAATATAGCTAGAATTGGATTACTTACAGTTGAATGTGGAAAAACTACTGATGAAATATCCAAACTTCTGGGTATTAATAAAGACGTCTTCACTTATCTAAAGGATAACCTTGACTTTTTAAGAGAAGACCTAAGGAGTTTCGGCGATGAGGCAGTAATTAATGCTGTAACTACTTTGGAAGGTGCAATACATGCAAAAAGTGATAACCTAAAAGACTACTTTAACGGAATCTTACAAGCGTCATTATACCTAGGAAGCGTTATTGAGGATAAACTAAGACCAAATACCGGTATATTTTATCCAAGAAAACAAGAGGAAATTAAGACACAATAGATAGAAATTACAAGATATTTTGTTTTTTATACAATCTTTAAATAGGATAGCTGTATAAAATATAACCATGCAACTGGATGAGGTAGATCTCAAAATATTAAAAATACTTCAAACAGATGCCAAATATCCTCTAGAAAAAATAGCTGAAGAAGTTAGAGCCCCAAAGTCCACAGTAGCTTATAGGATTAAAAGACTTGAAAAATCAGGCGTAATAAGAGGCTATTACGCATACATAGACCCTGCGTCCTTAAACCTTGACTATCTAGTTGTGACTTTAGTTAAAGCCAAATACGGTAAGGACTACCACGAAATCTTAGGCCAGAAAATTGCTCAACTTTCTGGCGTCTGGGGAGTTTATTTCGTATTAGGAGAAAACGACTTTATTGTCCTCGCTAGGTTCAGAAACCGGGACGAGATGATGAGTAAATACCTTGAAAAACTTATGAGTATGCCAGAGATAGAAAGAACTAACACACAAATAATCGCTAAGATAATAAGAGAAACTCCTTTTTACGTTCTAGATTAAAGAAAATGGATTGAACGTATTTCCTCCTACTATTACCTCACCTCTCTTATTTGTCTTAGCTATAATTTTACCTTTTCTTATTACCATGAACCGACTGGATAGAGTGGATAGTTGTTCTCTTATACTTTTTGCATCAAGGATTACAATATCATCTTTGGATGGTCGAGAAGCGTATGAAAACTCTCTCTCAGCGTTTACCGTGATGAGGTTAATCACTTCATCTACCGGGTTGATCTGATCTAATAGCACAGCGAGGTATAAAGCTTGAATTATATCACCAAATCCTAAGGGGAAGAAAGGATTTTGAAAATCGTCATGCCCTAAACACACATTTATATCTCTTTCAAGCATTTCCTTTATTCTGGTAATACCCCTTATTTTAGGATAATCACCATATCTAGAATTAAGGTATACTGTGGTCAAGGGAGAGCTTATAACTGATGCGCTTTTTCTCTTTATTAAACTCATAAGTCTTTCTGCGTATTCACGTGGAGCTGAGTGAAGTGCTGTAAGATGGGATAAAGCTACATGAGTGTGCCTAAGAGAAAGTAAATATTCTGCAAATTTGGTAAGTACATCCCCTTGGTCTATATGTGCATCTATCGGCTTTCCGGTCTTTAACGACAACTCAGCTATTAGCCTTAGCTGTTCCTTCCCGAGATCTTCACTATCCTCCCCATCAGGTTTACCCCCAATAATATCAGCTAACTCTATAGCCTTAACAAATTTTTCTTGGTCACAGTTAAATACACCTTGTTCCGGAAATGCAACAACTTGTATGTCAACGTAGTCTTTCATTTCCTCTTTAACTTCCAGTGCAGCCTTAACCGAGTTCAAGTTCTTAGAGCATGTATCTGCATGAGTCCTTATATGCGTTACTCCATTATAGAGCTCTAAAATTATAGCCTTCTTCATGATAAGTTTAATATCGTCCTTACTTAATGTATCCCTCACCTTAGCCCATCTTTCAACAGCCTCTGATAAAGTCCCGCTCTTATTATCTCCAGTGTAGCTAAGGGTTAGAGCGTTTTCTAGGTGGACATGCATGTCGTAAAAGGATGGAACTGCGATTCTGCCCTCTGCATCAACGACAATATCATCTCCATCTTTAACATCTAGGACTTCTTTGAATCCAGAAACGTTCACAATCTTCGTCATCTTGATAACATTACCCCCTTACCACCCTTTACGTCCTCATCAAATATTAGCTCTCCTCTCAAAAACGTTTTTACTACCTTTGCATCGAACTCCACGCCTTCGTAAATTGAGTGGTCCATTTTACCGTGCCAGTCCTTAACTCTCCATGTCTCTCTCTTAATCACAGCGAAATCCGCATCGGCACCAACCTTAAACCCCTTATCCTTAAGATTGTATAATTTTATAGGATTTTCAGACGTTATTTCAGCTACTTTCTGAGGAGTAATGTAATTTTTGAACATGAGCGTCATAATAGTTGGTACCAAAAATTCTGTGGAAGCGACACCGTTAGGGACCTCTAGATAACTCAAAGCCTTATCTTTATACTGCGACAGATATCCTGCATAGTCACTACCTAAAGTGTCCACGAGATTTAAGTTGTTAATAAGTTCTAACCTTAGCTCCTTACTTCTCAGAGGAGGTGACATTATAAACCTCTTACCGTCTGGTCTTTCATAGTAACTTTCATCGAATACTAAATAGTGAGGACACGTTTCAGAATAAATTTCTGCTCCTCTCTTCCTCCACTCGTTCACGATTTGTACCGAGTTAGGAGAAGAAGTATGAACAATATAAACTTTGGCTTTAGTTAGATAAGCCATTGTAGATATTCTATATACAGCTTCCTCCTCTACTTCTGGAGGTCTCGTTAATGCATGATATATTGCTTCTGGTCTCTCACCATATTCTTTCTGAAGCTCGTCTATTACATCGCCATTCTCAGCATGGACAGCAACTACACCGTTTAATTGTTTCACTTTCTTCATAACTTTAAAGATGTTTTCATCATCTAGTTGCATTGTACCTTTGTAAGCTGTAAAGACTTTTACACTTTTCACGCCCAGCTTAAAGACCTCATCTAAATATTTTATGTGCTCACCTTTTTTCACTATAAGATGAAAAGAGAAATCTGCCATAGACTGTGACTTAGCCTTTTCTATTTCTTCAACTGAAGATCTAACTGGGTCTTCAACAGGATCAATAAAATTAATAAATGAAGTTATACCTCCTGCTAAGGCTACCTCACTTCCACTTCTATAGTCGTCGGCAGTAGGTATTACCTCCCTAGCACCTAAATACCTGGAATTAAAATGTGTATGTCCATCTACTACGCTGGTCAATATGTAATAGCCAGAAAGGTCTATTACCTCCTCTCCCAGGTTTGCGATATTTTTTCTTATCTCCGATATCTTACCATTTTCTATCCTTATGTCAGTGTCTAAAATACCTTGAGTGGTTATTACTCTAGCGTTTTTTATTATCATTATTACTCGCACTCCCTGAGGTCTAACGGAACCTTATTACATCTTATTCCGTAGTCGTTTACCGCATTTATCACAGCAGCATAAGCCCCGGTAGGTCCGTTCTCTCCTACTCCTCTAACTCCAGTGGGTGTTGAGGAAGGTGTGTGAAGTAATTCAACTTCAAAGAATGGTGATTCATTTGCCTTAGCTATTAAGTACGAATACTCGTCCTTAACACTTTCGTATAATGAACCACTAATACCTTGTAAAGCTCCGCCTATCAGTTGACCTATTACGTTATCTTTATCACCTACTACTCCTACATCGGCTATGATGTAATGATATATAGGTTTGATCCTAGAAAATTCGTCTACCGTAATTACGCTTATCTGACCACTGACGGTACCAACGAATTGAGGGGGTTCATAACAAGCGACACTAGATATGTCCTTAACTAGCCAAGGTTCATTCCTCATCTTTATTGCCAGTTTTTCCCAGTTAAGTTCAGGGTCAATCTTCTTAGCTATATTCTTAAGTTCCCTAATAGCTAACAACGCAGCGTTTCCCATAGTAAGCATTGTCCTACTAGCCCAAACTCCCGAACCCTTTACGTTAGTCACTGCTAATTTTACCCTAACTTTATCATATCCTAACTCTTTAACTATTAGGTTTCTTATTGCTCTGTCCATCATTTGTCCTTGATCCGTAGCTGTTATCTCGACTTCTATCCATCCATCGGTATCAAGTATAGCTCTTGCACATTCATACCCTGGCACTAGCGATTTTTCGTGTTTGATCATGATCTCTGAGTTCGGAGCAGCGTACTGGATATAGAAACTTACACCAACTCCCTTTCCATATTTCTCCTTTAACGCGTAATATTTATGCCTAAGTTTGGCCAAGACCGTTTTTACATCACCTACATCACCTGAAGGTTCTTTAAGGTTAACCTCTCTCACTTCTAAGGGATCTTTCTTGAGGTATCTAGCAACTTCATCTATTATTCTTTCTATAACGAATACTGCTTCTGGTCTGCCGAATCCTCTATATGCACCCTGAGGAGGCTTATTAGTGAGTAATGCTATAGCGTTATAGTAAAGTTCGTAATCGTATACTGCTTTCATGGTAGCAAGCGTGACAAAAAGCGGTGATATTCCAGTCCAAGGCAATAGATACGCTCCTACATCATAAGTTATTTTATCATATATACTCTCTATTTTCCCGTTATCGTTAAAGCCTACATTAACTTCGTGTCTTTGCCCCCTTGCTTGAGAGGTCATAACGTTTTCTATTCTTTTTTCAACCCATTTGAGGTTCTTACCTAACTTATACGCTAGAGCTATAACCGTTAGCTCCTCAAATATCACGTCTTGTTTTGCTCCGAATCCTCCTCCGACTCTAGGAGTATCTATAATTATTCTATGCTGAGGGATCTCCAACATTTCCGATACTAACATTCTTACTACAGTAGGTATCTGTGTAGAAATGTGTATTATCATATCGTCGCCCGTAAATCGTATACCTAACACTCTTCCCTCCAAAGAGTACTGAGAATTTCTGTCGAAATCTAAAGTGAGCGTTATAACGTTTTTCCCTTCTACTTCGCCCTTCACTTCCTCTCTGTAGATAATATTATCAGGGATCTCCTCATAGAGAGGACCTGATACTGGAGTATAATCTACAGTTACGTTTTCCGCTAAATCTTCTGCCTTATAGGGATCTTCGCCTATCACAACAGCTAAGGGTTGAAATTTATATACTGCCTTAAACCGAGGGAGTAAGGACAGATTTGTTGGCAGTTTCAGCAGGCTTCTGTCGTAGAGATATGGGATCTTAAATTCCTTTATATCTTCGTAAGTGAATGCCCTCCCTGATATATCGAACTTAGCATGCTCGTACGTAGACCTTACGAAGTTTACATACTGGTAACTACCCGCAATGTCGTCTACATATGTTAGATTCCAACGCATTTGATCTTTTTACTCCTTGACATTACTATTTAAACATTTATCGAGATTTCTTTACGTATTTCAATAAATCATTTATCTTAGAACAGTCAACTCTTTTTTATTTGATCAAGTAAATGAAAATAGTTATTAACTCGGGTAACCGGTAAATATTAACTATGCGAATAGCGGCTATCCAAACTCATATGAGTTGGGATAAAAAAGATAATGTAGAAAGGCAAGTCGAGCTCGTAAACAAAGCTGCGGATAACGGAGCGAAAATAATAGCGTTGGATGAGCTAAGTAATACAATTTATTTCCCATTTGAACAGAATCCAAAATATTTCAGTTGGGCTGAGGACGAAAGAGGAGAAACCATATCCACATTTAGGAAGGTTGCAAAGGAAAGAGGAGTAAATATAATAGTGCCCATATTCGAAGTGGATAACTCGACCTTTTATAACTCGGCTTTCATAATAAACGATAAAGGGGAAATAATTGGAAAATATAGAAAGACACATTTACCACAAGAGGAATGGTTTAATGAATATTATTTCTTTAAGGTGGGAGATCTTGGTTTTCCAGTGTTTAAAGTAGGTGATTTAACAGTCGGAGTAGTTATATGTCATGATAGGCATTTCCCTGAGACAGTAAGGGCGGAAGTAGTAAAAGGTGCCCAGGTAGTGTTTATCCCATCTGTAGCTGCCTTTAAGGAGATATGGGAGTTAGAGTTAAGAGCTCATGCGGTATTTAATACATCTTACATAGTTGGAATAAATAGAATAGGAAAAGAATACCCCCAACAAAAAGAAGAATACTTTGGTGATAGTATGGTAGTTAATCCCATGGGGGAAGTAGTAAGCAGATTGGGAAAAGAGGAGGGAATAGTTTATGCAGATATAAACGTGGATGAGATAACCCAGGCTAGAATAAAAAGACCGTTCTTGAAAAAGAGACTAAATAGTTATGGACTCTAAACTATTATAAAGTATTTTCCCTCCTGATATCACCAAGCGATTAGAAGGGATCTCTATAAGCGTGTCTCTCAGACTCTTAGTATTAAATATAACTATATTCGCTTTTTTACCCTCTTCAAGACCGTAATCCGTAATTCTTAAAGTCTTAGCACCGTTGTATGTCATCATTCTATGTATATCTTTAAAATACCTCGTAAAGAACATATAATCTCCGATCATTAACGCAAAGGAAGCCTTAAGTAAATCACCATCACCTATAGGATTTAAATGGTTTTGAATATCATCGTGTCCTAGAGACACGTTAATACCTTCCTCTAAAAGTTCCCTTACCCTTGGTATACCTCTCCTTTTTGGATAGTTCTCATGAGCACCTGAACCTTGTAACTCCGTTATAGGTGAAACAATAACATTAATATCGGCACTTTTTATCCACCTCATAAGCCTGTGTGCATAGTCATCATGGTATGAATGCATGGCTATGAGATGACTTAATGAGACCTTTCCGTAAAGTTTCCTCCTAATAGTTTCCGAGACTATAACCTCGGAGAATTTTAGGTCAGGCTCATCGGCATAGTCAGCATGAAAGTCTAATATAATGTTAAATTGTTCCGCTATGTCAAACAGACTTTTTACCATGTATATTCCATCTTCCCTAGATGGTTGAAGATGTGGCTGACCTCCTATTCCGTCCAACCCCATCTCTATACTTTTAATAACCCTCTCCTCTTGTTCCTTGTCAAAGTAATCATAACTTTGGACAAAGCCTATTAGCTGAATGTAAACTTTTCCTTTAAATTCCTCCCTTAGTCTAACCAACGATCTAACTCTTTCCTTCCATTTCTTGCCATCTATCATTACATGTGTTCTTACGAAGAGAGTCCCATGTGTGATATAATGATCTATTGATTTCTTCGCTAGTTTATATATCTCATCTTCCGTTAAATTCTCCTTACATTCTATAAGAGCTTTTAAAGCCTCAGTAAACTTAGGAGTTTCTACCTCCTTACAAACGTCTAATAGAAAATTACTATCTATATGAGCGTGAGAATCTACAAGGCCGGGCGAAACGAATCTCCCGCCTAAGTCTAATACTTTATCACCAATACTCGATATTTCACCTTTCACGATTCGTTTTATAATACCAGAACTCTCGTCCAGAACTATACTTATACGTTCGTTGTTTTCATTCAATGCATTTTTTAGGATCACGAATCTGTCACCAGCTTACCCGGATTTAGTAAATCTTCTGGATCTACTAATTTCTTAAAACTTATCATTTTCTTTAACCTATCATCTTCTACCCTATCATTAACTCTAAAAGAATGAAGATCAAACTTTGATGAATTAAGATTAGGTAGATAAGTATAATTTAGAAAATATGTGTGAGAAAAGTACTTATTTCTACTCTTTGCTAGTTCTGCGTCTATTAAACACTTAATGCCCTCAAGTTTCTCTAGCTCATCGAGAGTGATATCCATAGAGGCGTAATTTACCTTAGTCTTATTAACTACGGTAAAGTAAGCACCTGCGAAGGTGGTGACAATTTCTTTTAAAGGAATCGAAGTGTCTAGGTCTGGTTCATTTATACCATAAATCAAATTCCAGTTACCCCAGCTGTAATAAGGCTCTATAACACTCGCCATAGCCTTATTTCTAATACTGATAAACTCTGCACTATCAATGAGTTCCAATGCCTTATCTATCGCCTCTTTAAGAGAGTTAAAGCTGCGCCTGGCTACACTTACTTTTCTAGGTCTCCTCAGAGCATTGATTTTTATCTCGGAGATAATACCAGTTGTCCCAGCTGCTTGAACAACACTATATACATTACTTCCTTTTAACGTATACCTGCCTCTGGGAGTGTAGACGGTTACTTCCCTAACGTTATCCCACACTGCACCGTACCTAAGCGAACCGAATCCCAATGATCCCCCAGCTACATACCCTCCTATCGTTGCAATATTAAAGCTGGTTGGCACTACCGGTAAGTTCTCTATTCCTATATCATTAAACTCAGTTCCAGGCTTTGTTATAATATAAGTGCCCTTATTCTCGAAACCTTTGAACTCCGTTGTGTCAACTATTACAGAATCGTCTTTAATAGGTATAGTTTCACCAAGTGTGTTTGTCCCATTACCTCTGGGAATAATCGGAAAATTATACTCATTAACAAGATCCATAAGTGTTTTCAATTCTTCCTCGTTCCTAATCTTTATGAGAGCCTTGGGGATCTTTCTGAGAGAAGATAATATGGGTGATAGATATCCGTAATCTATTGAATATTTCTCTAAGACTTCCTTCTGTGTATATACGGTAAAATATTTAGAGAGAATACCCTCTATCATTAATCCCACATTATTAGTTTATCTACTTTAAAGTATATAAAAATAAATGATGAATGTACTAAGTGAGAAAATGAAAAGATTAACGTTCTAAGAACTAGAAAAATTTCGCCTTGAAGCTTTTAACTATGACCTTTACAAATCATGGTTGTATAGCAATTGTCCTCTTTTTTGGCTTACTATTTCCCCGTTTTCTACCACTATTTCCCCGTTGACTATAGTAATGTCAACCTTCCCTATAACTTCATAACCTTCATAGGGCGTCCAGTCAGCCATGTGAGTAGTATCGACACTTATTTTCCATTTAGTATTAAGATCGTAAAGGATCAAGTCAGCTCTATACCCTTCCTTTATAATTCCTGTGTCAAGACCGTTAAATTTAGCCGGGTTTTCAGATAGTAATTTTACCGCCCTACTCAAGGGTAACCTCCTCTTGATAAACTCCGTTATTATAATAGGAACCCGTAGTTCTACTCCAGGCAATCCCGGTACCAAGTCGGGAAACTCCTTATGGGCTTCTTTAACGTCTCTGTCAAACCAATTGTGGTCTGTAGCTATCATAAAAATTTTATCAATTCTTCTCCACAACTCCTCTGGATCTCTAACCGGTGGAGAAGTTACGAACATATAAGAATCTTTCCTATTAAAAACACTTTTATCAAGAATTAAGTGATGCAAAACTACTTCTGCTTTAATTCTATTCTGGTCAATGATATCAAGAGATCTTCCCACGCTAGTATGAGCTATCAAACCTCTACTTACTATTGCATTTACTCTAGCTACTGCAGCTAGTTCTGATTCTTCCGGTCTTGTTAACATATGTAACAAGGGTTCTCCTTTTTTCCCTTCTGAGAGAGCCTTAATTAATTCCTCGTCCTCCGCATGAACCATTATATATCCGCCTCTCTTTTCAACGAACTCATTAAGCTTCACTAGATCATAGAGATTACTTTTTAGACCACCATACTCAATCATCATAAATTTTACTGACTTAAACCCGCGATCAAATATTTTACTCAATTCCTCAGAAATCTTGTTTGCAAAGATGTGAAATGAATAATTAGTCACAGAGTCCTTAAACTGTTCTATTCTCTCATCCAAATTGGGTTCTCTATCAACGAATGCAAAATCGATAACTGTAGTAGTCCCTCCAAGAACAGCAGCTTCAGTACTCCTCCTCACATCGTCCGAGGTGGGGACTTTTAAATACCTCTTGTAAATGTGTACGTGATTGTCGACTCCACCGGGTAATAAGAGTTTTCCATTTCCATTTAATATCTCTTCAGAACTATCCTGAATGTTCTTTCCAACTTTTGCTATCCTTTCCCCTTCAATTTTAACTTCGGCTTCTATAACTTTGTTCTCCTCTGTAATCAATTTTACGTTTTTTATTATCATCGCATTTACTCAACATTGTTATCATTATAAAAATTACTCTACGAGACCCAGTTCTGGTATAATTCCGAGCCTTTGTTTTAGCATATTTCTGTAGAAAATAGATAGTTTATCCGCTCTTACGCTTATCTCCCTCCTAAGGTCTAAGTAATATTCCTTGGGTTGTGATTCCAAAACTATTTTGTCCTGATTTATTATTTCATCTTCAAATTGCCTTATCTTATCGGGATCAACATCATATGCGTAATTCATAAATATCCATGCATACACAACGGTCTTATCTTTAGACACGGGGTTGATTGCAAAAATCATAGAGAATATATCTCCTCTATCCTCCTTCCTAAAATAAAGTACGAAAGGAGAAAGAATTTTATAAGTGTAATTAAAGAACCTACCATTTATCGTGCCGTCAGGGTTAGGCTGCCAAACTGAAATACTCTTTGCTATTATTTCTCCATCATGATTTATCTCTACCTCGTATTCGGGGATCTGTGGAAATTTTGGATCTCCTAGATAGCCTTCATGAACATAAGGGAAATGTGATACGTCCATTAGGTTTTCCATTACTCTAAAGGGGTTAGCATCAATATAATAGGGACCGCATTTTATTTTTCTAAACTTCTTGTCTTCCCACTCCTCGATATTTGCGAAATGGTACGGATTTTCTATCAATGAAACCCATATAATCCCATATTTTTCCATGACACTATATCTAGTTAATTTTACATTTATCTTTTTTCCTAAGGAGGGAACGAGAGTTAACTCACCTTTATAATTAAAGCGCCACCCGTGATAAGGACATTGAATTTCCCCGTCAATTACTCTTCCCATAGAAAGTCTTGCCAATCTGTGTGGGCATAAATCGCTAAATGCGTATACTTGATCCTTGTACCGTAAAAGCAATACGTTTTTACCTAGAGTGGTTACACCCTTCATATCCCGAAGTTCGTCAGAGAAAGTAAGTGGAATCCACTCATTTATCATGATTTTCTTAATTTCTTAAACGGATTATAAGAATCAGGTATAATCTTGCTAAAAACAATACAGTATTTCGTACCTAATTTATCATTGACTTTCCCTTCGACGGAAAAAAACCTTGCTAAAAATATAAACATTTTTCAGCAACTTACATTCCTTTCATGTTTAAAATAACATATAAGTTTTTAAATAGTGTATAGTATAAACTCATTGTGGAAAAGAAGTTATTTATAAGAGAGAGCTCAGGACTAGTAAAAGACGCATCTGTACTAGATGCTATAATGATAAATCTGGGCAATATGTCGGCGGGTGCAGGAATTTACTTTATTACGTCAGCCTTAACTCCAGGTAGTAATGCAATAGTAACTTCCCTTATAGGACTACTTCTTACAATACCTCAAGCTATACTATACACATTATTAATGCTGGACATACCCAGAACTGGAGGAGATTACGTTTGGATGTCTAGACTAGTGTCTCCATGGATAGCATCTCCTTTAGCTATAGCATTAGCATTACAGACATTAGCATATATCGCTCTTATAGCGCTCTCGGTTCCATCATTTCTGAGTTCATCATTAGGAGCCCTCGCAGTTGCTTCTTCTAACACAGCCCTATCAAGCTTTTCTGCTACACTTCTACAACCTACTTATACAGCAATCTTAGCAGCAATAGTGTTTTCTATAGGAATAGCCGTAAATATATTTAAGCCCAAATTCGGTTTTATGTTCATATCCGTAACGGCAATAATTGCCATAGTAGCTACTATAATGACACTTGTGGGAATGTTATATTACGGTCACTCAGCTTTTGTATCTTCTATAAACTCTCTTCTTGCTACCTATAATACATCTTATTATAAGATATCAACAGTGTCTACTTCTTCATTTTCTTTCTCTGCTACGATGAGCCTTTTACCTTTGTTTGTAGTATTTATATATCCTTGGCTTAATGCCTCCCCTGGAATAGCAGCCGAGATAAAAGGCCTAAACAGAAAGGGGAAATACAATCTTTTTCTATCTTTAGTCTTTACTGGAATAATAGTAACATTAAGCCTCGCTGTAATGTATGGTGTAGTAGGAATAAATTTTGCCAATAATGCTCCATCTAATTGGCCTACTTCGGCACCAGTTTCTCCTAACTTTCTAACCTATGCGATCTTGACGATAAAGAATCCAATATTAGACTGGATCGTGGCAATAGGATATCCGTTCTGGGATCTAGCGACAATTGGTTATGGTATCGTAATTTTCGCCAGGTACGTATTTGCTCTGTCATTTGATAGAGTTTTACCCGAGAAATTTGCTTATATCAGTCCTAAATTTAAGTCCCCAGTGTATATTCATCTCCTCGATTTTGCTGGAACAATGATTATAATTGTAGTATCAATATTCTTTGCCTCTATATATGACTTATTCGGCACTACTCTTTTAGGCATGGTTTGGTTTGCTATAGTATCACTAGGGGGAATACTGTATGCCAGAAAATCCTTCTTTAAAGATTCTAACTCAAGTAGAATCAAGATAGGTAAGATACCAGTGATAACTATAGCTTCTGTTTTATCATTCATTTATTTCATCTATCTCTCTTATGTATTTATAAAAGACCCAGCATTAGGCGGAAATGCTTTTGCTGACGAGTTCATTGGTATAGCAGTTATTGCAGGGGTTGTGATTTATGCTTTGAGATATTATACATTGAAAAAGAACGAGGGAATAGATCTAAGGTTATTATATCAAGAAATCCCGCCAGAATGAAATCTCATTAAATTTGATTCTCCGATTTTTTCTTTCAATTCTTTTAGTTCATTATCATAATATATTAAACGTTCATTATCTAGGTATTTTATCAATTCGACTATAAATCTCGATGCATGTTCTAACATAGTAATGTCCATTACGCCAGTAACGTATCCTGGTATTGGGTAAGTTGAGACTGTAGCTACTCCAAGTACTGCAGCATTTGTGTACATCCATGGCGAGATAAGCGTACTTATATGGTATACGTTGAAGCTTAGAGGAGTCAGATCGCCTGTAGTAAGCGGAACAAAGTATGGCTCATGACCA
Organism: Stygiolobus azoricus; assembly: GCF_009729035.1. NCBI lineage: Archaea > Thermoproteati > Thermoproteota > Thermoprotei > Sulfolobales > Sulfolobaceae > Stygiolobus > Stygiolobus azoricus. Next base: position 1,028,695 of record NZ_CP045483.1, on the reverse strand, counting down.
GTAACTCTAGTGTAGATATCAATTATTTCATCAACAACTCTTAAGATATACCCTTCTTTAACCACGTGAGTTATAGCAAAGTCTTTAAATTTAGCTGTTTTATTACCTTTAGTCGAATCTATTGAGATCAGTGTATCAGAATTTTTATCAACCTCGTATTTCATTGCTTCCTCAAGCCCTATTAGAGGAATCATGAAGTAAAAGGGTTGATGGGGTATAAGCCTGGCGTTGGTACTTAAGTTAGTTATCACAGTAACGTTAACTGGAATATCAAAACCATTTTCATATAGGTTTAGTATTTCCATTAAGACTGTTAACGAGACTATAGCTCCATCTGCATCTGAGACTAGACCTATAGAATTACTTAATTGTATGGAACCTAATCTACCTAAAACTTCTATCGTTCTTTTCCTAGAATTTTTAATGTAAAATCTCAAATATGTAACTTCTTCATTATTATCTCCCTTGAGGTTAATTTCTTCTACTTCTACATGTTTGCCCTTTATTAATTCAAAGACCTTTTGTTTAGGATTTTTTGTCTCTAAGGAATTAATAACTTTTATTAAATTCTCAAGTATCAAGTCTAAGTTTACCCGGATTTAAGATATCTTTAGGGTCTAATAACCTTTTATACTTCTTCATTAACTCAAGTCGTTCAGGCTCATCTACTCTATCGTTTATGTAGATGGAATGAATCTCAAACGGAATTCCTTTCCTCCTCATTACATCTTCAATTAATCTGAAATTACTCTTCTCAGACATAAAAACAGTATAAATGATTATTTTCCCTCGTAATGTCATAACGTCACCATGGATCATGACTTCATCGCCTAAAGACTTCTTTATTTCACTTACCACATCATAAAATTCCTCAAGACTTAACAACCTCACTTCATAAAAGAAGTTTTTAAAATTAGATATTTTGCTAAACGTTACATAAGCAGCTGCAAATGCTAGTTCATCAAGGAACTTAGCATTAATCTCGTTTCCTACTTTTAAGGTTGAAGATACAATCAAGTTCCACTTTCTAAGTCCTTCTAACCTTCCCACGAGACTTAAAGCACGTGAGTCCTCTATTGTAACCCTCCTTACTTTCTCTCTTGGAAGTATCTTTATCGTTTCTAGAATTTCTATTAAATTGTCACTACTTACTAACTGATCCTTCCAATCATCCTCATTCATAATGCTAATTTCAGCCTCAGTTATTGCACCATTAGTTCCTGCAGCTTGTGCAAAACCTAAAGTATCAATACCTCTAACCTCTATAGTTTTGCCATCACTACTTAGAACTTTAAGATATCTGATTCCAGCATGAAAATGATAACCAAACTGGAATGAACCTATTCCTACATCTCCACCTGAAATATATCCACCAATAGTGGAAATATACAAACTACTTGGGTAAACCTTTAAAGTCTTACCACGTTTTCTTAGATACTTAAGGACATCAATAACTTTATTCCCAGGGTAGACAGTCACATAATCTTTATCTATAGTTAGAGTGTTGCTGAAATTACTTATATCTACTATTATTGAGGGCTTAAGCGGGATCACTTGACCAATTGTTGAGGTGCCTCGTCCTCTTAAAACCAGAGGAATATTATGTTTATAAGCTAACTGCAATGTTATCCTTAAATCGTCTTCATCAAAGACATTAACAATTCCTAGAATACCTTTACTTAATTTAGAGAGTATTGGAGATACTACATAAGGTGCCACTGAATATTTAGCTATTTGTTCTTTGTCAAATGATACCTTCTTACCTAATTCTCTCTCGAATTCACTAAATATACTTGTTTCGGACATCTCTTTATACATTTTTATTTAATCTAACTTGCGGTATATAAATCATGCAATATACAATACACGCTAAAACCCATAACAAATGGGATAATAGTTTACCACCTATTTTTTCAGTTAACGACGGAGATGTTATAACTGTAGAAACTAAAGAGGCCAGTGATGGGCAAATAACTCCAACATCAACCGTAAAAGACTTGTATAATTTAGACTTCGATAAGATTCATCCGTTAACTGGTCCGATCGAAATAAAAGGAGCTGAACCAGGTGATGTAATAGAGGTGGAATTTATTGAGTTTAAGGATAAAGGCTGGGGATGGACATCTGTACTACCGGGATTCGGATTCTTAGCAGATGAGCAATATACTGCCCCTATAGATCTCAAGGGTCCAGCCCTGAAAATATGGGATGTTAAGAACAGTTATGCTTATGCTAAATTCGGAGACTTAAAAGTAAAAATCCCGACTTACCCCTTCCCTGGTGTTATAGGAGTAGCATTACCTCAAAGGGGAAAATTCAGTACAATTCCTCCGCGAGAGAACGGAGGTAATATGGATATAAAGCACATAACTCAAGGTTCTAAACTCTATTTGCCGGTATTCGTAAAAGGAGCATTGCTCTCAATTGGAGATACTCATTTAGCTCAAGGCGACGGTGAAGTATGTGGAACAGCAATTGAAGCTCCTCTAGAAGTAACAATGAAAATAAGGATAATAAAGAACTTGGGGTTAACCCAACCGGTGTTTTATACTGATAAGGTAAAAAAGATGGAATTTGAGGAGTATTTAGCCTATCCTGGGATTGATAGTAATTTATGGGTAGCAGCAAAAAAGGCTATTAAGGGTATAATTTCTATGTTAGCAAAGTATATGACACCAGTTGAAGCTTATATGTTAGCAAGTGTAGCGGTAAACCTGAGAGTTAGTGAAGTAGTGGACGTCCCAAACTGGATAGTTACAGCGTATTTACCCTTAGATATATTTGAGGATGAGAGTATAAAAAATGAATTAAAAGATATTACTCGGGTGGTATCTCTGTGAATATTAATTTTAACTCTATACCTTCTTTTTGTCTGTAATACTTAGCCACGTAATATGTCACTACACCTATGATCGGAATTATCGCAATTAAGGCTAGGTTTAGAGGTAAGTTTCCTGCTAAAACCATAGAATTATATAAACTGTTAACAACGGCATAACCTATAGCTACAATAACAGAGACAATAAGAACTACAGAGGATATTATGCCAGTTATCAGTAATTCCTTTTTCTCCTTTTGTGATAGTTTAACACTGGGTATTCCCTTTATCCCTGCAACTGTAGCTGATATTGTGGCTTGTAAAAACTGGTAAATAAATAGTATTGCGATTAAGGCTATTGTAGAAATAGCAAATCCCAGAAATTGTGTTGCATATTCGAAGAAAACACTTAAGGCTAAGGCTACACCAGCCGCTATGAGCGGGCTCTGTGTTTTCGGATTCACGTAAGCTAACTTCTCAGGTAATATTCTATCGAAAGACATTGCTAGCATAACTCTCGCAGGTATTGCCAAAGATAACGGACCTGCAACAAACTGAATGCCTATATTAAGAATTCCTAAAAGCAGAGCTATAACTGGTGATCCTAGAGCCATAATCCCTGCCCATGCTATATATCCTTCGGAAGCACTTACTGGATTACTCGAACCCCAACCATTCAATGCGACATAATTAAAGAAAGGTATTCCCATTATTATTGCTGTATATACTGTTAATCCTATGATGAGGAGAGTAGCTATACCATAACCTATTAACATACCTAACTTGAGGCTTCTGGTGGCTTGTTTGTATTCTCCTGCAAAATAGGAAGGCCCGAAAAACCACACGAATAACCACATTAGCATTAATACCGCAAATACGAATGTCTGCATCGGATCCGCATATGGAGAATAATAGTTTAATCCATTAGAATAGAGAGTCTGATATGTTGGCCCGGAAAACATTGAAGAGAACCTATTAAAATCAGCGATGAAAACGCTTCTCCCTTCAGCAAATAAGCCTATTATAAGAACTGCTCCTATCACCTGCATCGTGGCAATTGCAAAAAGGAAATTGCTCATTATTTTTTGCGGTGATATACTAACAATCCACATTAATATTAACGACAATAGACTTGCAATGAAGAAATATACTGGGTTTGTTAATATTTCCGTACCGAGATTAAACAACGCTGAATTATTAAATGCAAGACCTATTATTTGAAATGCTGGAACTATTCCTGCAGAAACTTCTATTTGAGACAATATTGCAGCCAATAACGGTGTTGAAATAATGTTAGCTATACCTTGAATAGTAGCAGGTAATGGACCTATTATTCTCGAAATGTATATATATTCTCCTGAAGACCTTGGGATATACTCAGCTAGCTTTAAGTAAACTAGAAATATAGGTAGAGCCATTATGGGTGCTATGACTATACCTATATACCAATTTGCAGCTGGTATTGCAGGTGAATAAATTAAAGTATAATAAAGTGATATCGGCACAATCAGTGCTAGCACTTTAGCAAATGCGTGCTTAGCTCCCATTTGTCTAACTAAACCAGATGATTCCCTTATGAATAACTTTTTACCTTGTGACATATATCTGTTTTTTTAGTGAACTATTTTTAAGCATAGATCTCATTTTAACTAAAAATATTTTAAACAATAACTCTTCTTGTAATATATACTTTTTCAAATGACAATAGTTTAAAAATTATAATGTGAAAAAGAAAATCAGTCAAAATTGTATACAGTTCTAGCGTTTAAATAGAAAAATCTTTTTTCCATTTCTTCCATGTCATCCGGCTCAATTAGCCTCTTTCTGTCAAGCTCTTCTTTCAATTCATTAAAACTCTCTTTAGCTAGATGAGCCGCTAGCCATGCTATTTCTGGAATTTTGAAAGCGTCGGAGCCATACATTACCTTATTCAGAGGTGCTACTTCATAAATCTCTTTCAAGATCGAAAAAGTCGCCATCGGTGCAAAGGGTATCACTTGAGATACATCTAGGTAAACGGATGGAAATAAATAACTCATCCATGCCGTTTCTCTATGATAAGGATAACCAGCGTGAACAAAGACTATAACACCCTCGTATCTCCTAACCAGATCGGTTAAATATGATGGTCTAGATAAATCAAGCTTTATATCCCTATCTCCTGCACCAGTGTGAATCTGAACCGGAACCTTTAGTTCTTTAGCTATTTCAAGGGTCTTACATAAAAGAAAATCTCTAAAACCCTTTGCATACTTGCCGAACCAATCTATTTTCTCTGAAGTAAAGTCTTTCCTAGCTTGCTCTTCCTCACATCTAACTTTTAATCCAGTACGATAGGCGATTATCGACTTGAATCCAGAATATCCCTCAGCTATCTTCCTCCTTAAAGTTTCCTCAAAGAGTTCGATAGCTTTATCAAAGGTTAGTGAAAAAAGACCTCCTTTGTCTATAAGTGTCTCTATTCTGAACAGAAGTTTGTATTTGACTGGAATTTCCATCTCTTTAACTCCAAAGCCCTCATCAATAACAAGTCCCACTATCCCTGCATCCTCGAATAGAAATTTCATGTAATTTACAGGATCATCTCTAATCATTTTGTTCCTTTCGCTTAAGAAATCCTCTCCTAATAACTCCTTGAGTCTTCTCTTTAAAGTAAGGTAGAAAGGCCTCAGTGTATTCATTGTATAAACATCACTATTTTTTACCTCACCTTCTAACCAACTTTCGGCAGCCGACATAACGAACTCCTTCTCCGTCATAGGTTTTGCTGAAAACCAGTGAACATGGTCATCTATTATCATTTAGACACCCCTATAGGTTTCATACTCCCAATCTGTTACATAACTTTCATATTCCTCGACTTCAGCCATCTTAACACGTATAAATTCCTCGACTATACTCCTTCCTATCCTTTCTATCAATCTCGTATCCTTCTTTAGCTCTTGAAGAGCCTCCCTTAGGTTCCTAGGAATGTCTTCAACGTCCTTCTTATAATATGCGTTTTCATTAGTGGGAGATGGAGGCTTTAGTCCCCTTTCCACACCGTCCATACCAGCCTCTATAAACGCTGATAGTAGTAGATATGGATTAGCTGTAGGATCTGGAACCCTATATTCAATTCTCCTGTCAATTTCTGCAGAAAAAGGATAAGGTGTTGGAATCCTTATCATTGCAGACTTGTTATTATAACCATATGTAATCTTAGTAGGAGCCCATGACCCTGGGACTAGCCTTTTGTAAGAATTTATTGAAGGGGCAGCAAAAGCTGTTAAAGCTTTCGCATGTTCTAATAGCCCAGCAATAAAACTATATCCAATCTCACTAAAACCCAAGGGATCATTCTTGTCATAGAATATGTTCTTTCCATTCTTCCATATACTAAAGTTTAAGTGTAAACCTGAACCAGCCATCTTATTAAAGGGCTTAGGCATAAATATTGCCTCAACACCGTACTTGCTTGCTACTTGCCTAGCTACTTCTTTGAATATAATTACTTCATCTGCACTTCTCAGAGATGGCTTATGTAATATATCAAACTCATATTGTCCAGGGCCGTATTCTTTTATAACCCTTAAAGGTACTATTCCAACGCTCTTTATAGTTTCGGCTATTTCTGGAATTATCTTATTTGTATAGTAAGCCCTTGAGTCAAAACACTTTGCATCGTCATAGGGTCTCTTATCTTTAACTAGATAAAATTCTATCTCAAACGAGGATCTGAACTCATACTCTGAGTATTTACTAAGAGTCCTCTTAAGCGTGCTTCTGGGATCATATTCCCAAGGTAAGCCTCCTCTGTAAAGATCACATATTACCATTGCTGAAGGTGGAAAGACAGAGAGTGTAGATAGATCAGGGGTTAGAAAAACGTCTTCAGCCTCGGGTCCAAAACTACCGTAAGGAGAGATATAATCCATAGCTGTAAAGCTCATCATAGCCATTGTAAGTCCTATCCCGGTTTTTATTAACTCGTCTACACTGTCTACATATGCTCCTTTAGATCTTATCATTCCATCAAGTCCGACCCACGTAAACCTCAATATATTTACATCTTTAAGTTTCTCCTTTATACTCATAATTCGAAAATTAATAGACCAGTATATTTAAATTGCTATCAATGGGCTGGAAAAGTTAGTCAACTAAATTTATCAATTCATCACTCACATCTTTACCGTTTACAGAAAGGGAAAGATTATTATGAGCGTAATATTTACCGTTAACTACTAGAAAAGGAGGTAGTGCTGTTCTGATGGCATCGTAAAAACTCTTTGTCTGTAAAACTATAAACTGTGCCTTTTCACCTTCTTTAATAATTGGCTTATTCATGTTAAGAGCCCTATACGCATTATCCCTAATGGTTTTAATTAGAGAAGTAACTTCCGATGCTACGAAGTGGTCTACCAGAAATGCTTCTTGTACAACCCTAAGCATATTATAATCACCTAAAGGATATATTGCATCCACTACGTTATCGCTACCTAAGGCAACGTTTACTCCGTTCTTCAGCATTTCCCTAATTCTTGCAATACCTCTCCTCTTAGGGTAATTATCATATCGACCTTGTAAATGCATGCTTACTACTGGATTTGAAATCACAGAAACCCCGCTTTCCTTAAGAAGCAAAGTTAGTTTATGGAAATACCAATTGTCGTAGGAATGAGAAGCTGTCATGTGACTGATGGAAGTCTTTGAACCAATACCTTTAAGTGAAGATTCTCTAGCTAGTAACTCGGAAAAACGTGAAAAAGGATCATCAGTCTCATCTACATGTCCGTCAATTAGTTTGTTATACTTTAACGCGAGCTCTACAGCTAATTTTACCGATTTATACCCCTCTTCTACACTTCCTTCACTGTGCGGTATTAGACCTACTACTTCTGCTCCCTCTTCTAATGCCTTCTCAGTTTTTTCAATATTGTCTTCATAAAAATAACCTGGAGTAGGGAAAGCCACAACCTGAATTTTAACAAGATCTGAGACCTCTTCTCTAACTTTTAACATTTTAATAGCGAGGTCATTTAACACCGGTTCATGAGACCTAGCGTATAGAACACCGTTAATGAACAACATCTTTGCAATTATGTTAAGCCTCTTCCTCAGATCTTCCTCATCAATTTTCCGGAGAATCTCCTCCCTAGTAATCTGAACGCCCTCTATTAAAGTACCGCTTTCATTATACCTTGCATACTTTAGCGTTAATGCATACCCTAGGTGGGAATGAGGGTTTACGAATGGGCAGGAGATTACTCTTCCTTTCGCATCTATAACTAATCCGTCTTTTTTGTTGCAATCAATGCACTCTATTATTCCTTCACTATTAACGTATATCGAATGAAGCCTATTATCCGTAGTAAACTTTACATTTATAATCAGCATTGTTGCTCACATTATTCGGGTGGTATTTCCTTGAACGTAATGGTTATATCTATTCCTTGTTTTAGTCTATAAAGTCTTATTCCCTCGTACATAACTAACGCTACTATAGGCAGACCCACTATTATCCCTATGTTAAGTGGGAGATTCCCAGCAAAGATCATAGAGCCAAAGTTAGAATTAATAGATCCAAATATTACCAGCAATAATGCTGATAACAAAAGTACGACTGCGGATATAGTTCCTATTACTGCAATAGATTTATCATTAACACCGTATAATTTCTTCTTTACTAAGACAATTGCAGCAATTGCAGCAGGGAAATATTGGTATAAAATGTAGACTATTATATCTGATAGAACTCCAACTGAGAAGCCGAAATATATCTCAAGGATATCGAAAACAACAGCCATTGCTGTTATCATGAGGGCAGAATAAACTGGAGTCTTTAACTTTTGGTTTACTTTGGAGAGGAAAGAGGGAGCCATCCAGTCAAAGGACATAGCGAAAAGTGTCCTTGTTGGTATAGCTAAGTCGATTATAGCATATAATATATACCACGTAATTGCAGATAAGACCATAAGTGTAACTAGAGGAGAATTATTTAGGAAGGGTATAACCACGTAAGATAAAAGCGAATTGGGAGCTATTGGTATTCCATTTCCGCTAGAAGTCCAACCATTAACACTAGTATAATCGTAAAATGAAATACCGATCTTATACTGAATCCCAGCAACTAAGGCAATAGCCATGATAGCCGTCACTATGTAAGATAAAACTAACCCTATGAACATAGTGCTTTTACTTCTCTTAAGTTCTCCACCGAAATATGTGGGAGCATTATTGTACAAGTATAAGAAGGAATTAATTGCTGCCATGAGCACTAGGGTTTGAATTAGACTGAAGCTTTCTAAGGGTTCTGTTAGGGAGGAATAGGTAGGCCCTGAGTAAGATTCAGATACTGAGTTAAAAATTGATGCATAGTCACTAACAGTAAAAATTCCGACTATCATGGCAATAGTTCCTATTAACTGAAGCATAGTTAATGCAGATATTACAGTTGCAAAGTATTTGGTTCTAATAATTGTAACTACTGTAGCCACGCCTATAATTAAGAGTGTTGTTGCAAAAAAATAGGAGTTTGTTCTGAAGAGAAAGAAAAGTTCTGGGCAAAGGTAATCAAAGACGGGTTATGAAAGGTAATTCCTAAAGTTTCAAGCGCTGGCTGTAAAACTAAGGGTAATTCGAGTTGGGCTAATAAAGGCACTCCTGAAGCAAATACAAAAATGTTAGCAATTGCTTGAATATATCCAACTCTAGGTCCTATAATTCGCGATATGTATATATAATCTCCAGCACTTCTAGGTATTAAACCTGCTAATTTGTAATAAAGGAGTGCTACTGGGAACATCAGCACAGCTCCTAAGACAGTCGCTAAGAGCCAATTAGAACCAAGTAAAGCTACTGCAAATGTTAAGGGATAAGCTACACCTGCTGCTGGCCCTAAATACGCGAAGTTCATTGAAAATGCATCTAATGCACCTATATCCCTTATTAATCCAGAACTTTCTCTTACAAAGATCTTTTTACCACCTTTTTGCATAGGTTAAAATATAACTTTAAACTGATAAATAAATTATTCAGGGTTTTATATAGATATTGTTCATTTTTTCATTCAGTTTTTTAAAATCTTTTCGACCGTCGATACAAATAACATTCGTAATTTTCGTAAACCTGAAAAGTTGATAACTCTGATAAATATACTTATTAGGTAAATATTCCAAATTCTCTGATATACTGAAAGCGGTTTTATTGTTGCTTTACTTTCAAAAGCACATCTATAATTTCTTCAGGGTCTGGTTCAGTTCTCTTTTCTCTTTTAAGATTTTCTATTAAAGAATTGAGAAACTTTTTAACTTTTGCTCCTGCTAAACAGAACTCTGGAACTTGGAAATCTGGTACACCGTTACCATTATAGTTTTTTATCACTTCTATTTGTTCGTCCTCTGTAGCGAATGGATAGCTCAAACAAGCGTAAGGTTTAAATGAGTTTATACTACACATCCAGTCTTTTTGAAACTTACAAGGTCTGGGTAATAAGTAAAGTCCGTTCTTCCTCTCCAACTTAATTCTCAAATGCCTTTGCATTTCTTCATAGTCGTAGTGGTATACGGGTACTGGTAAACCGAGCTTACAACATTTACCCCCACAAGTTTTGCACTCATTCGCTAAATCAATTATATTATTCATTGCAAATTGATAGATTATAGAGTAAATTGCGAATTTTGCAATAGGCGCGTTGTATCCCTTGAGGAACTTGATGACCTCCTTAAGGCTGTTAACATCACCTTTTAGAGCTTTTTTAGTAAGGAGGTTTATAGTATCGGCATTCATGTAATCCTTTGAGTAATCTAAATTTATACCACTAACCCGTAAGAATGTGAAGAGAAAAATTTTTAACTTAGGATAAACAATTTACTCAATAATTTATAGAAATTACTTTGGTAAAGTCAAGTGTGGTTTAAATCTATTTGAGACCAAACAGCCAATTTTCAAACTTTATGGCTTAATTTGTAATCACGTAAAATCTAAAATGATAATGAATATACACATTAAACTTTAGGAAGAAATTCTTTTTCGAATTTGACTTCCACTATATTCTTAGCAGAATGTAATATACGACGGCGGAGACAAGGATTATTATACCGCAAATTACCCATAGGAGATGAAATCCGAGAGCTGAAATTACTATCGAAGCTATTATAGGAGCTACTATCCCACTACTTTGCCAGAAAAAGTTAGCGAAACCTGACACACTCCCCGCATTGTTTTTGTCTATTAAAGATACAGCACTGGAATTAGCAGGAGTGATTACGAACCTGACAAACCCCATCAAAGTTGCAATCATCATCACTTGAACCACCGATATGAAGTAAGCTAAGGATATAGTCAACATTCCGTAAATACTCTCAAACATTGTAAGTGTACTCCTAACTCCTATATTCCTTATTATATAACCGGCTATCATTGTAGATGGAATTCCAGCAAGGGCTAACAATGAATAGGCGAAACCAGCGATATATGCGTTCAATCCTATGTCGAGAAAATATTTGTAAGCATACAACGTTATTATCCAATACGACAAGAAGAAGAGAAAGCCTGAGAAACTTACTGTAATTACGTTTCTATTTCTGACGACCGTGAGTATACCACCGTTATTCTTAAACTCGACTTTTACGTCCAACGGTAAGTAGGACAGTGCTATTAAAAACGAGACCAAAGCGATCAAGTAGTAAGCAAACCTCCATCCGATGTTTAGACTGATAAAAGGTAGAATAAACCCAGACAACACAATAGAAAGGGGCCACGCCAAGCTGTAATATCCTATAACAACTGGTAGTTCCCCTCTTGAAAAAGACGCTGACAGTACTTTAATCGTTGTAGGGTATATCCAACCAGCACTCAGCCCCATGAGAAGACTAGCAACATACTCTTCAGGTATATTAGTAGCCAATCCAGACAATAGAGAGGAGGCACTAAGTCCCAATAGAGAAGCTAAGGCGACAGTCCTTGGATACTTGTTACTTGCGATCCCAGCAGGGATTTGAACTACTATGTATCCGAGAAAAAATAGGGAGAAGATTAAACTGTCCTCAACCTGTGTAGGCTTTAACGAAGAGTAGACTGAAACAATGCTCCACGCAATTCTCGAGAAGTAGCTGAGAAAAAAGGACGCTGAAGTAATAAAAACAATCAGAAATTTTTTCATATAATTGTGACTGTAACGAGGACTAAAATTATTTACTGAACTTTTCTTTTTATTAAACCTTAAGTGGGTATCATCTAGGCTGTTCCAAGGTTAATGATACATTTAAATACTTCTAAATATTTCTAGTTACTTAATGATGAATGAAGAAACTGAATAATTAGTGAGTTCACTTCCTCAATGATCCGCTTTGCGGTGAGAGAAGGTGAAAGTAATGGGATCAAAGTACCTATCCTCAGATGGGAGCCCGATGGCGTTGGGCTCGACTGAGCCCCATGAGGTGCGGGTGAAGCTAATGAATCCGCACCAAGGGCTAACCCCGCTCGCGGAATTAAAAGTACCGTGAGTGGGGAAACGCTTTCTTAAGTCCTTAGTTTTTCATTTAGGCCTACATGATAACGCCACAAATTCATATTTTCAGTAGGTCTATTCCTTATTTTGATGTAACTCCATAACTACGTAAATCCAAGATCTTAATTTCCCTCTCAAACTCTTCAAGTATTTTACCAGGTGATGGTAAATTGCTCAATTTCCTAATAACTACACTAGGCAATAAAGTACCTAGCCTACCTATGTCTGCTTCAAAGGTTGAAATTAGGGAGACTCTAGTCTTACTCTCTGCTATAGAATCAACTTTAAAACTTATTTTGTAAATTAAGTTACCTGCATAAATTACGTAAGTAGGAAGACCTTTGTCCGACTTCGGTCCTTCAACTCTCACTGCTAGAGACCTCTTTAAAGTACTCCCTACGACGTACTTTTTGGTAGGTAGTAGTAAAAGATACTTGTCATTATTATCTAAACTAGCAAGGTTTAACAATCTCATGAAGAAATCCCTCTTCGAAATTATGGAGTAAACAATACTCCTCGGTAGGTTGATATCTATAACATTAGACTTAGTTAGACTATGCACCCTCCTGCTTTTGATGTGTTTCTTAAATTCATTTAAGGTTTCAAATGTTCTGTTACAGCATTCGTACATATTTTATTTATCCATTGAGTATTATTAAAAACTATAATTAGAAAATATTTAATACATACACGATAACATTAGACTAATAAAGATATGTTCCAAATACTAATAATAGAAAAAATAAATATAGAGTTTATAAAATTGTTTCTCTTATAAGAGAATAAGGTAGATACTAGGGATGATTTGGTAACACCTACCTCGAATTTTAAGGGATGGGGAAACATTTTACATCTATTGAAGGAATATATTTCATCAAATGTTTAATTCTTAATTAATAGAATTTACATCAATATCTTTTAATTTATGTTACATTTTGCGTAAATATTTATCAAGTTTAACGGTAGATTAGCTTAATAACTTGTCTATCAAGAAATATAATAGACCCGTATGGCTAAGAAAGGGAAGAAGACAGAAGGTCAATCTGGTCAGTCAGGTCAGTCTGGTAGCCAAAAGAAATAATGAGATCACAGATTTAATTATTATCTCAAGGTAAACTTTTTTTATAACTTCAATTTTCGTAAAGTCTTTTTGTTAGAAGAATGAAAATTATTCAACTAGGTAACATGATAACTCTAAAGAGTTTATTATCATTAATTAAAAATAATTTCAAATGATCTACAAACTCACGATATTAAACTGAACTGATAGAAAGAAGTCTTAAACTAAAGGCATTAAAAAATTTTAGTGCCTAACTTCAGTTATAAAATAGACAGATTTCAAAAAATTTTTAAAAAAAGCTATTTACTTCTTGGAAGACCTTGTGGTGAGGCCTACCTTCCATTATACTCTTTCCGTAATTTATAGTCTCCCTATAAGCTTGACTCTCTATGAATTTTCTAAAGGCATCAAGACTCTTCCATTCACTGTATATCAGGTATTCAGAAGGATCGTCAACACTCTTGTAAAGCTTGGCACCTTTGAAACCTTGGAAAGATTTCAAGTACTCAGCAACATGCTTAAACGTCTCTTCGAACTCTTTCTCGTGACCACTTTTAACTTTATAATAAAAACCTACATTAATCATTTTTATCACTCCTCCGGTTCTACGGGCTTTTTATAAACTATGTAATGGTAAAGCGAGAACTCCTCACCCGCTATTAAGAATAACAACCCTAGATCCACGCCAAATAAGTTAGAGTAATAGCCAGTAGCCGGTATGCTCCACATATCCACAGCAATAATTATTGCTATTACCAAGAGGATCAACATTATTACCTGAGCCAAGTTCTTTTTCATAGCTAATCTCGATTCGTCAGTGGATATTAATGAATAATGTATGTGAAAATACCTCATTTTTAATTATACTTTTTTGTAATTAAGCGATTGTGATTACACACTTCATTATATATACTATATATGACTATATAGACATTATATAGTAAAATAGTATATATAGATAATCTATATTCATTATTTTTCATGAGTAATGCTTAAATTTCATAATTTCTAAAATGTTATCCTATGGTCATAATAGTGTTCATCACCCCAGATAAGAAATTCCTTTACGACGGTAAGAGGATTAAGGAGGTCAAAAAAGACAAGGATATCCCTGAAAATGCAGAGTTAAGTTTTGCAAAACCTATGATAGTTTACGACGTAGAAGGGTTCACCCTATCAGAATTAGTGGACAATTACGGAACGTTGTTACTAGGCACAATGAAACTAAGGGAGTTAGTCAGCAAATTGGACTGGAGAGATTTCATTCTCTTTGTAGACCACATAAAGAAGACCATAAGTGTTTTCGTTAGTGGAGGAGAGGAGTTTACAATACCTTACGACTCGTTGGAGTTTATTAGGTATTTATTGGCAAAGTTCCACTCCGGGATACTGTTAGAGAGTGCTAGTTTTGACGAGATCCAAATGTTCTCTATCTAGACTTTTATTTTTAACCTCATTTGTACAATAACTAGGATGTGTCTTGCCCACCAATAACATATCGTGGGAGAGTAGTTAAGGAGGATGGTGTTGACCCCTTTAAACACCCTTCTGTAGTAGAATGGCATAACTACTTGTTCACAAAGTGGAGGTCAAAAAAGAAAATAGCCCTACTCCTACCATGCACAGAGAAAAAACCTTACCATAACTCCCCCACACATATAATAGCTGAAAGCATAGTCAAAGACAAAGTACAGTTATACAGCGTTTCAGAACCCATGCTATTAGTGCCTAGAGAATTTGAAGACTGCTACCCATTTAACGATTACGATTACCCTCCTTCAAAGATGACTAAAGAGGAGAGGGAAGAATTTATCCAACTTTTAACTACCGCATTAAAGGCAATCACACCTTATCACAAACACATAATAGCAGTATTACCAAAACACCACTATCACGTGTTAAGTGAAGCTTCAAGATTATCAGGAGTCAAGGTCGAACTAATACCTTACGGAAGACTAGCCTTCAGGAGTGTAAAAGAGGCAGCACTAAAGGCTCTTAAACTAGCTGAGGATTATAAATAGAGTGACAGTTAGACTACCCAGTTTAGTTTTATCATAATACCAGTGGATTTAACTCTCAGCCGATAAACTTCTAAAGTTAAGACGCCGTCTTACCGTATAGAGGTTTTAAAATAATACTAAGCTATTTGGTTTTATAATACCTTCAGTAGTACTTTATAACCTGGTATTACTGTTATTTCTCTTAATGAAAGTAATACTTGGGATGCCTGACGATAGGATTCCAATTTGGGAACTTGGTACACCAGTTATGATTAACCAGTTACGGACAATTGAGAGGACTTGGAAGAATGAAACGTGGGTCGACAGCGGAGGATATCAAATAATGAAGAAGGGGATCAAAATTGACGTGAAAGAAGTAATCAACAAGTATAAACAAGTAAAAGGAGACTACTTTATATCTCTTGACATCCCTACACCAGTTTGTAACCCACCGGCAAAGGAGACCTTTGAGTACTACTTGAAACTTTACGAAGCTGAACTCGATGTGATCCCCGTCATCCACGCTTACCCTTTCGATCATATTGACAAAGCCTTAGACTTTTACAGTTCCCATCCCCCGAAGCTCATCGCATATGGTGGTGTAGTTCCACCCCTCCTCCATAGGGGGGTTGGTAGGACTACAGTAATAGCAATTTACCATTACCTTAGGAATAAGGTAAAGAAATTACACGTTATGGGAGCTGGTTCACCCTTTATGAGGAGAGTGTTCTACAACGCTGACAGTGTAGATACGTCGACTTATAGGGTAAAAGGGGCTATGGGAATGGTATTAATCCCCGGAAAAGGGGAAAAGTACGTAGGGAGTAGGAAAATAAAGTGGCACGTGAGGAGTGCCAACAACGGGGAAATGGAAAGTTTGTTAATATTTCTAGAAAAAACAAACTTCCCGTTTGATATAAACCTTGACGACTGGATAAACAGAGCTCTAATAAACGCGTGGGTTATTCTAAAGTCCGAATATACGGAGAGCAGACCAGAAATAAGGAAGAGCGAAGAAATAGGAAAGCTCAGTGCAAACGAAATAAGGGAGATGGACGTTTGCGGAAAACTTAAATTATCCTCAGCTTCTCAGACCATCACGTCGTAATATTAATTAAAAACCTACTCGAGATAGTAGAAATAATGTCTAAAAGTGAAGTTGACATTCAATTAGAGTTACTGAGGTTGGGAATTGAAGTAAGTAAGTTCAAGGAAAAAATAAAGAACATGACACCCAGTTATACTCCTAAGATATCACTGGGAGATAAAGAGAGTTTAGAACTATTAGACAACAAGATAAAGAGGGTTGACTTGTTCTCTCCTAATGTTTCAGACTGCTCAGTTGCTTCAATTGATACTTCAAGTAAAATTCTTAGGACTACCTTCTTGGATCTTGTTGTTGTAGGGGGCACTCTTTACTCTACAGAGAGGGATAAGATAGTCTTTCCATTTGACGCAGGCGGGAGATATCTTGGTATAGCGTCTTACCTCGAGCTCATTAGGACACTAAAGAGCTCTCTAAATTCTCCGGATTTAGCCTTTCATAATGTATTAGGTTACGAGTTTGCGCTAGATGAAGTTGACGTGGTGACAAAAGAAGGGGTTAAGAGGGAAAGCTTATATCATCTTGACGATGTTGCGGACGAATTAAGGCTTGAGGCTGAAAACGTGCTCATACGGCAAGTAAAAGAGAAATTACTAGTCTTAGACGGTCCCCTTTTCCCTACTCCTATTGAGTTAAGCTATTCATTCCAATTCGGAATACCAGAAGAAAAGGACAAGATCAAGCACTGGGGAAGATTAACCCACAGATGGGCGTATGCAGCACTAATTAAAGAAAGACTGGAATTGATAAAGGGGAAAGATGTAGTAGGAGTAGTCAAGAGGTTAGAGAATTCTAAAAAGCTAAAGAAGACTAAGGGCATAGCAAATTTAATAGGATCTATCAGTGTTCCTGACTTATCCGACGCAGAAATACTAGAACTCATTTCAGAAACTCAATGCAGTTCCGTAATAGGTCTCTGTCTTGTAGGACCTTTAGAGATAAAGAGCGAAATTTACGTCAAGAGAGAGGATACTGACCAAGTAATATTGGAACCAAAAGACATACCTACACGTTATGCGTATTATGCTATTCTCAAAATACCTAGTGGAGTGCAGAGCTTTTTCAGGGTTGAAAGCACGAGTCAGACGGTTTTAGATAGTTCTATAGGAGTGATATTTAGTAACATTACAAGCGATATATTGCCAACATACATCTCGGTAGTAGACAACTACTCAAAAAGAGTAGCGAAAAGTCTATTCTACATATCATTTAACGTGTTAAAGGACTTTATAACTATCCTACACGATTCTAAACTTGAAGCTATAAGCATAAGTAAAGAAATCTCTAGTGGTCTAGCTTGAGAATAAGGGACGTTATAAACAGAGTACTATGGAGCGAGGAGGAAAAGTCGAAGTTCATCCTAGTAATAAGGGATAGGGCTAAAGGGAGTTCTGAAATACCATTTGAAAGAATAGAGAGAGTTGACAACACATACATTTACCTAAAGGACACTGAAGATGTCATACCATTACATAGGGTTATAGAGATTAGAAAGGAGGGTAAGCTTTACTGGAGTAGATACGCTCATATAAAATAACTTTTACCCCAACGTCGCGATATGTCCTCTAAATATCTTAACCTTTCACTTAGGCTGGGATGTGTGGAAAAGAATTTCTTCTTCTCCTTACTTCCGATAAGACTTTGTTTAATGAAGAATAGCTGAAATTCGGGAAAATATTTAAGCATTGACGTCGGTAGAGTAGTGGAGAGATACGCGATTTTAATTAGAGCATAAGATAAGTACTCTGACAACCACGGGGTTGTACTTGCAGCGGTGATATCAGCTTTTTTCTCCAAATATCTATGAAGATAGAACATACTTATTATTCCTAAAGCGAGTGCAAATAGCCCTAAGGGGAAAACGTAAAATGATAGTAAAGCGTACGCAATGTTAACTGCCAGGATGTAAAACCACTGGATCTCCGTATCTTTGTTCTTTATATGTGCAAACTCATGAGCTAGAACGGCAACTAGTTCTCTGTCATTTAAACCCTCAATTAAAGGTTTAGTCAATGCTACGGCGTTGAAGAACACGTTACCAAAAGCCAGAGCGTTGAGATAATTTGACTGAATTTCATAAACTTTTACACGTTTAACACCTAAGAGAGCGGCAGAATAGCTTGCTAGCCTTAACAAGTTTTCATCATTTACCTCTTTAATTCTGAATGCTAATATCATTAGATAGGGAGATAGTAGATACCATACTAAAAACGCTAAAACTAATTCAGCGAAAGTATTAATAACTGTTGAAGGGACTATCAACGATATCAGTGTTTCAGTCAGTAGAATAACCATGAAAGACAAAAAGTAATATTTCCACCGCCACATACTTACTCAATTCTATTTTGACAATTTTATTCTTATTTCAAAGAGTTAGGAACTTCATAACACTTTTTTATTTACACCGATTACAACTAGACTTTATGCCATGCCATGTATTCTACGGATATAAGGACCTAAGTGATTTAATCGAGAAGTATAAAATCCTTGATGATGAAGGTTTAGAGAATATCAAAAAGAAAGTATCGTGGGAGTTAAATTTCAGACTTGAAAGAGCGTATGAAGACTTAATAAGGAAGCTTTACTTTACGATATTTGAGGTAGCATCAGTTTACAGAGAATTAGCGTTCAGAAATGCTAATCCTTCCTATATCTTACCGTCTGTAATACATTCATTAAACACGACCTTAGAGCTAACTGTTGTAGATGGAGTAATCAGGCTAAAAGAGCCTTTACTGTTTGATATTAGAGTATCAGACGTGATCAGACGGTTCACTGGTTTCGAATTGGAAAATGTCTCAAGTAACTCGATTTCCATTGATTTATCACGGTATACGGGTGTAAGGAACTTCTTCCTCGACGCAAAAATGGAAGTGAGCAGTGGCAATTTACATACAGAAGTAAACATAAAACTGCCGTTGGAAAATAAGGGTTTTAACAGAGAGATAAGTGCGGACGAATTGAATAAAGTACTGGTAGTCACTGCTAAGGAGACAAATCAAAAAGCCATTGGTATTCATCAACAACTAGCAGACATATCCCAATCCCTCATTGAAAGTATTTTAGAACCTCTCCTATATGACGTCAGAGAGGAGTTCATAAAGAAAGAGGGAGTGAGTGAACTGATTTATGTGCCTTATGCTAGGCCTTTTATTCTTTCAGCCTCTTTTTCCGCTCTCAATAGTGAGGAAGAAGCTCAACTGTTCTCAGAGAAATGTAGGATGACAATACATAAATTGAAGAAGCTAGGTGATAGAGACCTAGGTGATGGATTAAAGTTAACTAAGGAGGGTAGAGTATTGAAGAATAACACTGAGGTAAAGGATCCTTCTACGTTATCGTTTGCTGTCCTGAAGGCTTTGATTTCCAAGGCTAAGAATGCTATAGTAATCATTGAATACCCGGAGGAGTATCAAACTGAGGAGAAAAAGGCAGAAATTCTTCGTGAAATAAAGAAGATATCTGAAGCAGGAAATAGAGTGTATATAATTACAAGTGATAAAATGTTCACTAATTGTTGATATAGAATTAAAGTATTTTTAATAATTCCGGTAAAATAAACGAAATTTAGCCTTAATAATCCTCTAGAATTAAATATAATTTTCAACAATCTCTATTGAGGGAACACTAGTTATCAAATATTATCTCCATGATTATATAGTATTAATATTATGAGCTGGAGAAATGACGACACTAAGTTCGTTAGAGAGATAAACGAAAGGCTAACACAACTTTTTGTGAGCTATAATAAGACCTTATCCTCTACTGGAATTTTGTTAGGTAGACTTTACAGTAGTATAGTTTTTATGCAGTATCCCGAGTTTTCGGGAAGTATTGAAACTCTGGTTAAACTTTATCATACAATAGAAAACACAAAGGAGGAGATATTAAAGATAAAACAACAGTACGAAATACTAGAGAATGAAATAGAAATGATCATAAATTCAATAAAGAACACACTTAGAATAGAGGATATAGGTAATGTTTTCCCTATATATTCTTCACTAAAGAGTTTAATGAAGATAATCAAACACATGATTGACGAAGCTATCTCACTAACCGAAACTGTGAATAACATAGATGCCTTAAAGAGAAGAGTAATTACAGTGAATCAGCTTACTACTTCGGATGAAATATCTATCTATAGATTAGGATTAAAACTCTTAAGGGAGATCTCAGAATTTAGAAAGTTTCAGAAGTTAGTAGAAACACTTTATTACTCCCTCGTATCTTCTTCAGGTCTTGATGACGAGAGTAAAAGACAGATAGCGAGTGATTATATTAAGACTTTAAGGTCAAGCCTTGAATATATTAATAGTACTGAAAAGGAAGTGGAAAAAACAACAAAAATAGTAGAGACTTTTATTCTTGATATAAAAGGAAGTAGATTCGAAAAGTTGTTATTAAGCCTAGTAAATGAGTACAAAGCATCATTTAACTCACTTATAAAGACCGTAAAAGATACTTTAAATGAGGTTAACAGAATGGGATTTGATTTAGGAATAGTAAAAAATTAACGCCGTGTTGTTAAGTAATGAGTTTAAGTTGGTTAAAAAAACTATTAGCCCTACCTAAACTCTAAACGAGAAAAATTCTTTAACTACGAAGTTTTTCACGCTAGTTTTAATTCCGGAATAATTTATAAGAACGACAAAGGTAAATTATGCGAGGATCCCCCTAGAAATTATCAGCTTCATTATGTTCATTGCACCCTCTGCACCCACTAGGTAACTTACAATACCCCTAAAGCCAGCTTCTATTAAAGCATCTTTACTATACCCATATCCTCCCATCCACATCATCACAGATTTAGCTATATCTAGGGCCACTTGTGGAGCCGTTAACTTAGCCATGGCAACTATTACATGTGCATCTTTAACGCCCTTGTCTAACGCCCATGCAGCCTTGTAAGTCAAAAGTCTGGCCATTTCAAGACGCGTATATAACTCTGCAGCCTCAAATGCAATAGCCTGAAAATCCTTAAGTTTCTGCCCAAACGCCTCTCTATTCTTAATGTATTCAATACCCTGATCAAGAATGGCTTTAGCAGCTCCTAAACAAATTCCCGCAACTAAAACCCTAGCGTGGTTAAACCCTTCCATTGCGTGATAAAACCCTTTGTTCTCCTCTCCTACCAAGTTTTTCTGAGGAACACTTACGTCCTCATAGTTAACAATTGCCGTTGAGATTCCCATTCTGCCCATATTGTTTATCTTTGTTACCTTGACTCTTTCGTCCGTAGTAGGGACATAAATTATCGAAATTCCTTTATGCTTTTCTTGGGGATTAGTCTTTGCCAGAACCAGATGACCTCCTCCCCATTCCTTTGCCTCTAATGCCCCACTTATGTATATCTTCTGACCCCTGATAACGTAATTCCCGTCCTTCTTTATAGCTTGAGTCCTAATCGAAGCTACATCACTTCCTCCAGTAGGCTCCGTAGATGCTACTCCTAAGAAATATTCTCCCTCAACAACTTTAGGGAGTACTTCTTGCCTTAACTCACTACTACCCAATCTGTCAAGAACGTAACCCCATCCCTCCTCTAAAACATACATTACCCCTGTGGCAAGCGAAAAATCTGCCCACCCAAGTTCTTCAGCAATTAGTACTGCTGAAGTCATGGGAAGTTGCAAACCCCCTACGTCTTTCGAAAAAACTGTTCCCCATATACCCATCTTTCCAGCCTCTCTAACAAATTCCCTTGGAATTCTCTCCTCTTGATCTATGGTTCTCATTATGGGCCTTAATTTCTTCTGTAAAAATTCATGTATATTATCCTTTAGTAGCTTTTCTTCTTCGGATAAATTAAAGTCCATGTATACTATTATCTTATTCTTCCTTTTTATTTCAGAATATAATCAATTAAGTAAGTTACTACTATCTAGTCATTACTATTATCTCGTCTTCAGACAATGAGTCTGAGTGAATTAAAAAGATAGGAATCTCTTTGAAGGAATTGTTTAAACTCATCATGATTTCCTCTCCATTAATCCTAGGTGATGTGAACAAAATTATCTCTTCCGCGTTTTCAGGAATGATGTTTCTGAAAAACTTCTGATAATCTCCTATAAGACGAACTAATATCCTCCTAACAGAAAGGTCGTCATAATTAATACCGAAAACCATAAGCATTCTTTTATTTTCTCCACTTAAAGGTTCTATGGGCATCTTATTACATCAGTATCGGTGCGCTATTATTAAATTTTATTTAAACTACATATTCTATTTTTACCTTAAGAAAAACGTGATTTACGAAAAGCACCGAAAAACACTGTATAAATCGAGTTGACGATAGATTAAGTTAGAAATGCTTAAATAGACTTCTTGGTAAAAAAGCATGGAACACAAAATTCAATAATTATTCAAAATTTTACGTAGAGATAGAAGTTTTTCTTGATATCTTAATTTTAATTTATAAATTTTCTTCTCAGAAATTGAAGTATATACTCAATAAGCAATTTTATAATAAAAGTACGGTCATAGCCAATTTCTGAGTTTAACTTCCAGTGTTCTAAAGAAAAAGATTTATTAATGGTAAATTTTGATACTAGTTTTTTAAAAATAATATGTTTTAATTTTACTTTTAGTAGATTCTAAACTAATTTAAAACTAGTTTAGTTCAAAAAGATTCTATCATTTTAAGCTACTCAGAGTATTATCAATCTAAAAAAGGTATTTGATATGTTATTTACGTGCACTGAATCTGGTAAAAATTTTTAAATAGAAGTTTGTTTTTATTTATCGTGTGATAGAGTTTAACAAGAGAAAGAGAGATAAATATGACATAATTGCAGATATTCTTTCAGCCTGCAAAGAAGACGGGATCAACAAGACTAGATTGATGTATGCTGCAGGAATAACATATGAAGTAGCCAAAAAATACTTACCTGAGTTAGAGAATAAAGGATATCTAATAAGGAAGGATAATTCATATTATCTAACTCAAAAAGGGAAACAAGCACTTGAAGTTTTACAACAGATAAAGGCTAAGAAGAACGAATTGAAAACATTGCTAGACCAATTAAAGAAAATAGAATATAAAAACGACGGTAAATGATAACATATCTTATTACTAACTCATTGACTCGTAATAAATATTTAGTTACTTCCTTATAATATTTATAATAATAAAGTTTTTTTAATTTTTTAAGATTAAGAAATACTGAATCTCTTATAAAATTTTACTTGCTTACGGATTCTTATTTGATGCTTTTTATAATGAGTTAAAAAACAGGATAAATAAAATTAAACTGGCGTGTATTTTTCCTTAATTTAATAAAGTTATGGATAAAATATAAACGCTTTTTCTAATTTAAAATTCGTAAACAAGGTCAGGATGCTGGCCTTATTTCACCTTTTCAAGCTCGGTCAAGCTCATCATCCGTTCATAATATAAAGTGGGGATAGTAAAATTTCTTCCCATCTGTTCACGTAGTCTCGATAATACTTTAGATCAACACCACTATAACCCAGATCTGCATTATAAAATCCATAGGACCCTCTTAAATACACTCTGTCTTTAATTTTTATTACGAAATCCTGAGGCTCTAATTTACTTAACAATTCCTCTTTCATTAAGTCCACTTCAACAATTTTCTCCCTAACTTGCTCGCAAGTTTCAGCCTCAGCTAATATGTTAACAGATTCTTCCAGAAATCTCTTTACGACAAATGGTAAATTCTCCCTTATCAAACCCTTTACCTTTACCTTCCCGTCAGGATATCTGGCAACGTATCTCGTAGGAACACCATATCCCCTACTCTGGGTAAAGATCACCCAGCTGTACTTCTCACTCTTTACCCTAAAACCTAAAGTTTTTTCTACTTCATATGAGATATCTTTATCCCCTTGGTAAAATATTGAGTCTACTATAGCATGAAGTATCTTGCCACCATTGTTCTCAATTATCTTCATCGCCTTCCTCATGATCTTCCTAGAGAAGTAAGTGACGAGTTCATAAGCCTCTATCCTGCCGAAACGGGAGTGCCTATATCCTAAATAGCCAAAGGAAGCTACTAATACCCACTTAACAGCCTCAGCCCTCTCCTCGTCAATTCTTTTGAGTGCTTCTTTCCTATTTACTATTTCCTCAAGTGCTTCAGGTACTATTCCCCTTCTCTTGAAACAAATGGAATGCCCTATATCTGTCTTTACGTCTTCGCATTCGTCTATTGTTTCTTGAGATATATTATACTTAATAATTATAGATGGGTAAAAAGAGGAGAAGTCCATCTGGTATACGTCATTATAACAACCAGGTTTAGGTATGAGTATCAAACCACCCTTGTCAGCTCTAGCTAATTGGTCTAAAGTCTTCGCTTTTTCTACGTTAACTTTAATGTCTGGGATTAAGTATTTCTTCCTCAAAGCCTTTATTGCGACATTGGTAGTAACTACTTTACCTATCTTACTGTATCTTATCTCCCTAAGTAAAGTCTTAGAAAGCTTACTCCACTCCATCAGTCCCCTAGCCCTAAGGAATGCTTTAGTCAGATCTATTCTAACCGTTACTTTTCTGAAACCCTTACAAGTAACTCCCATACACTCAGCTATGTCTACAAACTCATTATATTCAAAGTCCTTAGTATAACCACTATCAATCTCCTCTCCATTTAAGTACAACTTGTATTTTTCACCATTCTCGCTTAACCCGTACCAGCTATACGTCTCTACCGTAGCTATTTTCAAATCTGGCATTGAAAGAGATCCCTCTTCTTCTAAGAGAGTTACTCTACCGTTCTCTACCGAGATTAGATACATAGGATATGCTTTTAGCCTGAGAAGTGTTTGAGTTAGCACTGAAGGATAAGTATTTACGTGGATAGCTCTAAGTCTCTCTTTAGCTCTCTTCACTATGTCGTGGTAATAAGATAAGTCATTGATCTCTATCCTATAAACCGTTCCCTTCTTTTTAT
Source organism: Stygiolobus azoricus (assembly GCF_009729035.1). Taxonomy (NCBI): domain Archaea; kingdom Thermoproteati; phylum Thermoproteota; class Thermoprotei; order Sulfolobales; family Sulfolobaceae; genus Stygiolobus; species Stygiolobus azoricus. The sequence goes on along the minus strand of NZ_CP045483.1, from coordinate 1,003,304 downwards.
AATCAGGCGGGAAGTACCAGCTCTCCTCTTCGAACCTTTCAACTGCAGGGTGTTCAAGTAATGGTTCAGGGTTATCGAGAATTAAGTACAAAGGGAAAGTAGTACTTATCTCAGCTTCAACTCCCTTCTCGAATACCAGTTTCAGTTTCCTCTTTAACGGCTTAACGTCAATGAGGTATCCTCTTGTCATCTTCACCACACATATAAAGGATCAGGGTAAGGAGGACTATCTCTTGAGGATCTGCTATCTCGTCGTAAAACGCGTCTTGTAACTCCCTAGTGTGATCAAGGGCTTTGAGTAGTTTCTCCCTTAACCTCTCATCCCTGACTCGTTCCGCTACTCTCCTTAACCTCTCGGTTTCCTCCTTTATTGCTTGCGTGAGTGAGGGAAGTGTCCTGCCCATAGTCCTACTCTCTCCAAGATTACTAAAAGTATGTATGTTTGTTTATTATGAATACGGAGAGTTAACTGAAAATTTTACAATAATTTCAGTTTACTCCCTCACTATTTAATAAACGCGTTAAAAATATGAGGCTAGGAATTGAAAATATTGATAAGATCCTTGAAGGCAATGAAAGAGTTGAGTTTTACGGAGATTGGGAGAGCGTTCTATTCCTAGCCCATAGGGCTGTAGCAGCTTCAGCACCAATAAATGTAGTGATCGTACAAGAGTTCGGAAAGTTTGATCCTTTTCTTGTAAAGAAGTTCCAAAGGATAACTGGAAATTATGGTGAAATAGTTATAAGGAGGGCCTTCAAGGCAGAAGACGTAAAACCTACAATAGATAGTTTTCAAGGTGAGGTAATAGTTATTGACCCATATTTTCACAGAAAATACTATACTGTAATTACTTCAGCTCTTAGGAGAAACGTATGGGTGTTCACAAGAGAAGTTAATGGCCTGCCTCAGGGAGGGGCTTTTAACCACCACTCAATGCACGTTATAGTAAGGGTATCTAGTAGCAAGTGGGGTTATAGGTTTTATATCAAGAAGCACCCTTTAATGCAAGAGCTCGAGATCCCGATCTCATTTGAAGGAATATATAGAGGAGGAGAAAACAAAGGACTTTTAGCCTGGGTTTGAATTCTTTTTAAAAGCTTGCTGGACTGAATATATAGCTAAGAGTGCGTAGCCTGAAATAGTTACCATATAAAAGTTTGGATCGAACATACCGAATAGATAACCTAGCAAAAGAAGTAATGAAGAGAATTGAACTATGTTGTCTTTAACGTTTAAATACAATTCCCTCAAAGCCGTAGAGATTATGACTCCTCCAAAGGAGAATAAAATTACTCCTACTACTCCTACTAAGGAATTAGGAGACAGAAAGAATATTCCAATACTTCCTACAACTGCAGACCAATATAATTTATTTACCTTAATAAATGGAACTATAATAAACACAGTTCCTATCAAATTAAAGACCGTATAAAGAATCTTCATATTTGGATAGAACAAGAAGAAAAGAGCTATAGCGAAAGACGTGATCACACTCCCTATCAAGAGCATAATATAGTCTGAGCTTTTGAGGACTATTTTAGGTTTCTCCTCCTCTTTTGGCTGTTGTTGAACATTAGATACTGGAATCTGAAAGAGAGGATAATGACATTTTTCACAGAACATAACTCCTTCAGGGTTCTCATAACCACATCGAGGACATTTATTAAGTTTTGGCGGAGTAAGCGGCAAGGGATAATGACATTTTTCACAGAAGACTGCAGTGTCTGAATTCTCGTATCCGCATCGAGGACACTTTTTCATAATCACTCATTTCCACTCTGCGTTTTTAGAATTACCTCTTTGAACCTATCAACACATTTTTTGATTTCGTCTTTTAACTCCTCATCCACTTCTCCTTCAGAACTAAAGGTTATCATATCTTCCGAAACAAATGCTACCACTTCTTTACCGTTAAATAGAAACTTCACGTAAAACATGTCGGACATTATTATACTTATTACGTGAGGGCAGTTCTCCATCATTGTCTTAACTTCGGAAACCACTTTTCTGACGAACTCAACCTTATCCTCACTCACTTGTTTTTTCCTGAACTCCACACCATCATATTCCCCTAAACTGACCTCTCCGTTTACCAAGATCGCTTCAATACCTCTTTTGTTGAGCTCTATTAGCAGACCGTTTTCATGTCTTATTACGCTCTTTGTCATTCGCTATCCACTTGATCTTTTCTAAAACACGTGGTATATTAATTCCCATAGGGCAGACTTCTTTACAGTTCCCAGAATGGGTACAAAGTGTCGCCGGTTTGGTATCACCGTAAACAATGTAAGACCACATTGCCCCCATAGGCCCAGTAAAAGGAGGAACTCCCCAATTAACTCCTAAAACTCTGTAGACCGGGCAGTGGAGGTGACATCTACCGCACCTTATACAAAGTAATGCCTCTTTTAACACTTCGTCTTGGCTTATCTTAACTCTGCCGTTATCTAAGAGGACTAAGTGAAATTCTTTAGGTCCGTGAGCTGGTCTAACCCTTTTCATCTCGATATCTCCCGTAGAACTTGGACCTGAGGTTAGGTTAATATATGTAGGTGGATAGAGACCAGCATAGGCAGCTTGAACCGTAGCTTCTAACAATGCGTGGTAAAATGTAGGTACTATCTTTTCAACCCCAGCCACAGCGATATGAACTGGGGGTAAGACAGTGGACATCCTTATATTTCCCTCATTTTCGACAAGAATGATAGAGCCTGTATCAGCGGCTATCGCATTAGCCCCCGTTATACCTACATCGGCTCTAACAAATTTCTCCCTAAGGAACTTTCTTACAATCGCTACTAACTCCTCGTGCGTCGCGTTTTCACTTACCTCCACTCCTAATTTCTCCCTGAGGAGCTTTACAACCCTCTCTCTAGTCATATGGATGGCAGGAGCTATTATATGAGAGGGAGGCTCATTAGCTAATTGTATTAAAAACTCACCTAAGTCTGTCTCCCACACTTCATTACCTAGTTCCTTTAAATACTCCCTCAACCCCATCTCGTAAGCAACCATGGATTTCCCAAGAACTACGATCTTGTTCTTTCCCACGATCTTCGCTATAATCTCTCTAGCTTCATACACGTTAGTTGCGTAATATGCATTACCTCCAATTCTCTTAACCGACTCCATGGTTTGTTCTACGTATTTTTGTAGGTTGTTCAAAACCTCTAGCTTAGCCTTTCTTAGCTCCTTTGCAAGGTCTTGAATATAAGGGTATTGGGATAGTGTTTTATAAACTCTAGGCACGTTATTGTTTATGGTCCTTTCAACTGCAATATCCCATTCACTCATTCTACCACCTCAGCAAAGTCGAGGATTTTGTGATATTTAGATAAATTTGCATAACACATGGGACAGACTACTACTATGTTCTCGCTCAACCTTTTAAGTTGCTCTACTCTCAGCCTAGCAATTTTCTCGCTTAACTCTCTGTTCACCGGCTTTATCGGTCCTCCGCAACAATAAGAAGTGTCTTTCCCGGTAACTAACTCATCTTCAACAAGTTTCACTCCTGAGGAATTTAACAGAGATCTGTAGACTTCTCTCTTTCCTAAAAACCTGGAATACAAGCAAGAATCGTGGACTACAATCTCGCCTTGAATTCTAGCTTTAACGTTACCTAAAAGCTCGAAATAACTTACGACCTCTATATCAAAATTCGTGAATTCCTTATACCTTAACAACGCGTTATGTGTATGAGGATCTACCGTGATTATCCTCTTAATACCTTTTTGCTTAAAGAAGTCCGTAACAATCTTAGCGTATTCACCAAACTCATCTAAATAGCCAAGCTCTAATAATATTGCACCGCTATACGGTTCATCTTCATATAAGTATCCGAACTGAACTCCTCTTCTCTTCAGCATTAAGGATATATTTTGTAATATCCTATATGCCCTTTCAATTTCTTCCTTTGAGGGTTTTATTAGTTTAGCTAATGCTGATAACGATGAAAGCTTTTCTGCATATGGAATGAATTTGGAGAAGACATCACTTAAGGAGGCAGTCTGATACATACACGAAGTGTAAATAATTGTTTCTCCTCCCCTCGGGATGTCCTTAGCCCAAGATGTACATACTGACTTGTCTATAGGATAGGGAAAACCAAACTTTTGAAGGTTTTGAAAAATTAACTTCCCTAACACCATTTACGATTATTCATAAAGGTTATAAACTTTTAGAACGAAGTTAGAAAAACGCTGTGTTTTTCCCTATCAATGAACTTGTGGAAAAGCTTTGACTGTTCCAAAATCTATGAAACAAGTTGAAAAGTTTAATATTCAAGTCATAGAAAATACATTAACTTCATATTCTCATTAACCTTTTATAGTTGAAACAAATTATTAGGTATTGATGATAACTGAATTTATAAAAAGAGGGAAAAACAAAATTTTCGCTTATGCCTTAATATTCACTTTTTTAGCCTCTCTACTGCTCGCTCCTAATATAGTGCTCTCTCATGCTTCATCATCTAAAGCACAAGTAAGCATGATCTACGAGAGGTATTACAGTTCCTACAGTGCCCAAAACGGTCTTGTAGGAAATACAATTCCTTTGGCCTCTGGTTCAGTAGTTATATATAAAGTGGAGTCGGCAAGAGCTAATTACACAGGTTCTGTGGGAGGAACACTTGACGTATACGCTAACATAACAACATATACGATTGTCTTCTCAAACTCACTCTCCACAGTTAACGGATATTTGACAGTACAAGCTTTTCCCAACATGACCCTTACAGTGTTAACTAACATTCCCAACTTGATTGGGGTTATAGTAAACGGGACGGGAACTTCTACACTCGTATGGTCTGGATTCAACTCAACTAAAGTCAGCACTTTTGCGTATATAAACGGGACGGGAACGGTGTACCTAGAATTCGCCAACGGTAGTGAGGTAGCTAACATCCCCGTTACTATTAAAGTAGGACAACCAGAGACTGTAGACCTTACACTGAAGTTATATACTATCCAAAGTGTTACGTCTAACTTAACGACAGAAGTAAAGTTAACAGTACAAATAAATTTACCTAAAAGATACCAGCCGTTAAATTTCACAACGGAGATAAACGGACAGCTATTTATGGCGAGTCAAGAGAATATAACACCCACACAATCGTACTTTAACGGAAGTACAGTGGCTTCTTTAATTTGGAAAGGTGAAGGTCTTGGATTTGCTCAATCGGGTTTAATAGGCCATGTAAAAGCCCACTTCGAAACTGTAGAATTTTATGGAGTTAACGGAACTGCTTTAGGGTATGTTCACATGGTGAGCTTTAATGGAACTCAGTCCAAACTTTTAGGAGGATCTACATCTAACGTGTATTTCGGGGAGGAGAAGATCGTAATATACCAAGGTGCTAGGGTACCACAAATCCATGTTGAGAGTCATGGAGACGTAGATATTAACGGAAAGGAGGTCATAGTGTTAGTAGGTAATAATGGTGAAGTTATGTCTACTGCACTAGTTAGCTTGTCCCACAAGGTTATCGTTAATGGAACTGAGGGAGGTACACTGGTCTACCTAAACCTATCTGGAAACATGAAAGTAGTGGTGGTTACTGAAAGCAACCAGACTGTCAATGTAAGTGTAGTTAAGCCTATCCAAGTACAGCCCGCGATAGTTACGATCAAAGGTGTTCAGCACCAGGCTCAGGAGGTTATGGTGAATTCAACTGGAAGTATTGTGTTTAACGTAACCTTAATGATGCAAGGGAACGTAACCGTATATAAGGAAGTTTCAGGAGAAGTAATTGAGCTGAATTCATCTAATTACTTCATGGTAAATAACACGGTAGTTGTATATGACGATCCGACCACAACCTATTTCATAGTTTATTCACAAACAACTTCAACTCAAGCTCCACAAGCGTCAACAACACAGTCCTCAAATACTCAGAGTACTAATCAGACAAGCTCATCACAAACCAGTTCAGCACCAGGAAATAGTAGCGTCAGTAAAGTAATGATCGCACCATCAAGCTCTTCTACGAGCGGTATATCAACACCTGAAATAGCTATCATAGGTATAATTATTGTGATTATTGTGGGAGCATTACTGATCTTCGTAAGGAAAAAGTGAATCAAGTTTCAGCTAATTGTTTAACAATAACGTTAACCGGATCTGTTGAGATATCTTCAAAGTCCCCGATTTTTTCTACTAGTTCTCCGTTCTTTACTTTAACCCTAACGTATTTATAGTCTTTAGAGGAGAACCAAAGGAGTATTATATTACCTAAACTCCTACTAATTGCTAATTCAATAATCTCTGGTATTTTGTCACGAGGCACAGACATTGTAAGGATTGGTTTAGCCACCGCCAAGACTTCTGTTTGAAAAATGCTGAATTCTTCCATGAATTTCTTTTCGTCTATCTCATTTTCGAACTTCTCGGGTTTTGTTGACACCGATATTGTACACCCTGAGTTCTTAGGTAGTACTGAAAATCTAAACACTAAAGTATTCTTCCCGAGAATAGAGGGTCTTGCAAGTGTATAAATTACGTCGAACAGTGTTACTTCCTTTTTAATTAAATGGTATTCCCTATCTTTTATTAGAATTCTTTCATCTTTAGTAATTGTAATATTTCTAAATGACCTTAATACCCTCTTGTGCTCTTGTAAGAAATGGAGTACTGCAAATTTATCAGAACTTAGAGTAATTGTTATCAAGGCGATTAATTTATTTATATCGTAATATTTATAAATGAAAACAGGGTGTATTACTAAATCTTAGATTTTATATGATAATATCATAACACAAATTGAAGTCATTTTGTAATAACCTTAAGTTTTATCGTATACTCATAGGATAGGATTTTAAGTAATTACAAAACAAAAAAATAAATAACACTAAAATGATAATGATTATATGGGACGTCTACTCAGATGGTACCTGATATTTAAATTGCTTTCTCAATTAATGAGGAGAAGAGGAGGTAAGAGGTGAAAAAGATGAGTTTTGCCTATTTCATAGGAAAGGAGTTGGGGAAGAGAGCAGAAGAGCTAAGTAGAAGCGTATTCGAAATAGCCTACCCACCAGTCGACGTGTATGAGGAAGGAGGATATTTAGTAGTCGTAGCCGACATGGCTGGATTTAACAAGGAGAAAATTAAGGCAAGGATTACGGGACAAAACGAACTAATAATAGAAGCGGAGAGAGACATAAGCGAGCCTGGAGTAAAATACATTACTCAAAGACCGAAGTATGTGAGAAAAGAGATTAAGCTACCCGTTACTCCGGCTAAAGACGCTCAAATAGCTGGAAAATATGAAAACGGTGTACTTACAATAAGGATACCGATATCTGGTACAGCCAGTATTAAGATAGAATAATAGGTAAGGATTTAACTTTACGTATTCTTTCCGCGTAAGTAAAGAGTATGTACCAGGCATAATTTTCAGTCTATGGTCGTTGCTAAAACTAGGGCGAGTAATCCAAGGAGTATTGATACCGTAGAATCCTTAGTGATCAAATAGTAAACTAGCCCTGCAAATACTAAGGATACTGAAATCGCCTTCACATAAGTTCTATTTCTCTTATTTTGAACTATGATAGGTTTTTCCAATATGGACAATCTAAATTTACGTATTGCGGCATTGACTGTATTCCTGAAGTCGCTCAGCATCGCCTCAAAGACTAAACCTTCCTCTTCTATCAGTCTTTGTAGGTTGAGAAAGAAGTTAAAGTCTGGATCTATCTGAAGGCACGTACTTCCTAAAATCGAAGTCATCCTTATATAAAGTGTAAGTTTTTCGGGTAACTTTAAGGGAAATCTATAAAAAACCTCATTTGCAGCCTCGAGAAACTGTTCTACTTCAAGGGTCTCAGCCGTAATTCCCTGAAACTGTTGTAGAAATAATTCTATACCTTTTGCCAAGACCTCTCTATCAGCCTCAGGTTGAATTGCCTCCAGTTCTTCTAAAACTTTTACAAGTCCTATACCGTCGAGACGTATTAAGGCTACGTAAGCCCTCAAAAGCCTTAGCCTAGTTTCGTGATCCATTTTCCCTACCATTCCGAAGTCGTAAATGATCAAATTTCCATTATCATCTACAGCTATATTGCCCGGATGGGGATCCGCGTGGAAGTACTCTTTTTCAAGAAGCATTATCATGAAGGCCTTAAATATTCTATAAGCCAGTTCTGATGGTTTTACTATTTTCTTAGCTTCTTCAGAGGTTACTTTATATCCCTTAATGTATTCCATCACAAGTATTCTCTTTGTGGAAAAATAAGGGGTGGGAATAATTACGTCTGGGAAATCGGCCAATTCCTCTCTTATTTTCCTCATGTAGTACTCTTCTTTCGTGAAGTCCATCTCCTCAAAAATTCGCCTACTGAAGTCGTTAACTATAGCCCTTAAGCTCTCATAAAAAGATTCGTCAATTAAATACTTAGTGTAGGGTAGTAGTGATTTTATGATCTTTATATCCTCTTCAGCAATCTCCCTAATTCTAGGTCTGTTAACCTTGATAACTACAGTCTTACCATCACTTTTCCTCTTGGCCAAATAAACCTGCCCAATACTAGCAGAAGATATTGGTTCAGGATTGATCTCAAACTCTTCTAATTTCTCACCCAAGTCCTCCTTAATAATTTTAAATACCTCTTCCCAGGGTGCGGGAGGTACATCATCTTGCAGACGTGAAAGCACTTTAAGGTAGGGCTCTGGTAATATATCAGAGTGCACTGACAAAATTTGGCCGAATTTTATAAACACTGGTCCTAGAGACACGATTATATTGAGAAACTTCTCTGCATCTCTATACATTTTCTCCTCGTCTATTTTCTCTCCCTTCAAAGTCCTCAAACGGTAATCCCTTAATCGTAAGACGTGAGGTAAAAGTTTAAGTCCCACCTTAATAGTATTCAGCACATTATAAATTCCGGGAAAAGGACTAAATTAGATTTTTACCGAAAAAGTTTTTCCATATATTTAAATACCAATTTATTACCCTTGAAACTAGAATTGGAATAAATGGAAATATTCAATGATCCTGAAGGTTATGCAAAGTGGTATAAAATCCATGAAAAGAGTTACGAGAGTGAGAAGAAACTTGTATCCTCCTTCAACTTGAAAGATTGCCTAGATGTAGGCTCTGGGCCGGGTATATTTCATGAGGTGATTAAAGGGAACGTAATCTCACTTGATATTTCAATATTTATGCTGATTAACGTACCAGAAAAAGAAGATAGAGTTCAGGGAGATGCACTTCAATTACCCTTTAGAGACAATGCCTTTCCTTGTGTTTTCTCCTCTGTTACGGTGTGTTTCGTTGAAGATCCTAGAAAGCTAGTGAGAGAAATGAAAAGAGTTAGTAAGGATAGGGTTGTCATATGTTACGTACCCAGAGATTCCCCTTTCGGAATATACTACGAAGCATTAGGAAGGAAGGGACACAAATATTACTCTCACGCTAACTTCGTGAGCAGAAGAGAGCTTTACGAAGCGTTTACCTCAGAAGGGATGAAAATAAAGGCAATAAGGTCTACCCTTTTCTTCTCACCTAATGAAGATGAAAAAATAGACGAAATAAAGGAAGGAGATTCCGGTTCTTTTGTGTGCGTTGAGGCAGTTAAACAATGAGTTTAGGCCTTATTTTGAAACGTTTGTACAAAATCAGTAGTAAAGACGGAGCAAGGTAAGCCCACAATACAGTCGTCTCCATGATCGCCGCTACAGCAAATGCAAAGCCTAATTCCTGCAGAATAGACGCGTTAACCAACATAAGTGAGCCTAAAGTCCCTGCAAATATCAAACCTAAGAA